>JANOBJ010000120.1:0-8117 GCA_031411575.1 Betaproteobacteria bacterium
CGAGCAGCAGGCTGAAGGCGAACGGCAGGATCCAGAACGACCAGTTGTTCATGCGCGGCAGGGCCATGTCCGGCGCGCCGATCTGCAGCGGCACCATCCAGTTCGCGAAGCCCACGAAGGCCGGCATGATGGCGCCGAACACCATGATCAGGCCGTGCATGGTGGTGAGCTGGTTGAACAGTTCGGGGTTGACCAGTTGCAGGCCGGGCTGGAACAGCTCGGCACGAATGCCCAGCGCCAGCACCCCGCCCACCATCAGCATGGTGAACGAGAACAGCAGGTACAGCGTGCCGATGTCCTTGTGGTTGGTGGCATAGACCCAGCGGCGCCAGCCGCTCGGGGCGTGGTCATGGTGGTCGTCGTGGGCGTGGTCGTGGCCGTGGGGGTCAATTACTGCGCTCATGGTGTGCTGTCCTGAAATGCGGGTGTTCAACGGCTAGGTGATTACTTGCGGGCGGCGGCGATGTCGGCCGGCTGCACGATCTGGCCCGTCTTGTTCGACCAGTTGTTCTTGGTGTAGGTGATGACCGCGGCAATCTCGGTGTCCGACAGCTGCTTCCAGGCGGGCATGGCGCCCTTGTTCTGGCCGTTCAACAGGATGTCGATCTGCTTGGCCTTGTCGGCATCGAGCACCACGGCGGCGCCATCCAGCGCCTTGATCGGGCCGGCGCCCTTGCCGCTGGCCTGGTGGCAGGCGGCACAGTTGGCGGCATAGACCTTCTCGCCGCGCGCGACCATGTCGGGCAGCGCCCAGACCTTGGTCGGATCGTCGGCCTTGGCGGCGGCTTCCTTCTTCTTGCCGTCCACCCACCTGGTGTATTCCTCAGCGGTAACCACCTTCACGTGGATCGGCATGTAGGCGTGCTCTTTGCCGCACAACTCCTGGCATTGGCCATAGAAGTCGCCGGTTTTCTCGGCGCGGAACCAGGTGTCGCGCACGAAGCCGGGGATCGCGTCCTGCTTGATGCCCAGGGAGTTGACGGCAAACGCGTGGATCACGTCGTTGGCGGTGGTGATGATGCGCACCTTCTTGTTGACCGGCACCACCAGCGGGTTGTCCACTTTCAACAGGTAGTTGTCAGGGATCGAGCCGGCCTTGGGGCCCCCGTTGTTGGACATTTCGCGGTGCGTGCTGTCCAGCGTGGAGACAAAACCCAGGCCCTCGCCCTCGCCCTTGATGTAGTCGTAGCCCCATTTCCACTGGTAGCCAGTGGCCTTGATGGTCAGGTCGGCGTTGGTGGTGTCCTTGGAGGCGACCAGCACCTTGGTGGCAGGCAGCGCCATCAGGATCACGATGATGAAGGGCACGATGGTCCAGATGATCTCGACCGTGACCGACTCATGGAAGTTGGCCGCCTTGTGGCCGACCGACTTGCGGTGCTTCCAGATCGAATAGAACATCACGCCGAACACCGCCACAAAGATCACGGTGCACAGGATCATCATGAAGTTGTGCAGCCAGTGCTGCTCTTCGGCGATCTTGGTCACGGCCGGATGCAGGTTAAGCTGGTTCACGGCCGGGCCGCCCGGCAGGTCATTGACGGCCTGCGCCGCGGTGAATGCTGCCGTGCTGGCCCAAGCGGCCGCACCAAGCAGCATCTGGTTGAGCGTGTCCGACAGCGTTTTGGTAGTGCTCTTCATCGTTTTCACTTGCTTCGTTGCCTCAAAAACCTGACCCCATCGTTGCACGCGGCTCACGCCCCGCGCAGTGCCATCCGGATCTCGCGCGCAAGCGCCGGACGCAATTCGGGGCGCACGTAGCGCCCCACTTCAACCCGCCGCCCCAGCCCCGACACCTCAATCAGCGAGCGATCGCCCGCTTTCGGCTCGACCCGCACCCAGTCCCGGTTGAACTCGGCCCGCTCCAGGCGGCCCGCGTTCTCCAGTTCGACCACGAGCTGGGCGCCCTGCAGCGAAATGCTCTCGCCGTCGGTGGCATGGCGCGCATAGACCAGAAACGCAAACCCCACCACCGCCAGCTCAAGCCAGGCGAACGGCAGGATCAGTTTGGCACCCTGGAACCAGAACAAGGTTCCGATGCCCAGCGATACCACGCACAGCGACCCGTACAGCCAACCCAGCTGGGCCGGCGTCACGGAGCAATTGCGCTTCAAGAACCAGTGGATGTTCTGGCCTGAGACTGTGGCGAAACGGTACACAAGGTTCGACACGGGTGACGCTCACTAAACCCGACGCACCAGACCGCGATGGTCAACCCCCTGCTGGCGCGTCGTACTGCGTGGGAATATGCCCAAATCCGACAAGCAATGATTGTAGCGCGGGTTTACCCAGCTTCCCCGAGCGAAAGCCCCGCAATCCCGACTGTGGCGCCAGTGCAATCGCCCCCGATCCGCCGGCCTTGGGGCTACGGCCTGACCCCGCGCTCAAACCCGTTCGTGTACGATGCCGCGCTCAGCCTCCACCCGTTTTGCCCCCGTGCAGCATGGCGCGCATGTCCTGCAGCGACACCGCGCTCTGCGCGCTCAGGCGCACCCGCGGCGCGGGCTTGAGCGCGTGGCCGTAGATGATCTCAAACGTCAGCGCCAGGCGCCCGCCATCGGCCGGATCGGCCAGCCGCGCGGCCAGCACACGCTCCAGCCCGTCGCGCCAGACCTTGCCCCGCAGCGCCGGAAAGCGCTGCGGATGCAGGTTGCGCCCGAGTTCACGCAGGTCGGCCAGCAGCCGCGCCGGGGATTCATAGGTCAGGCGGATGCGCTCCATGTCCATCACCGGCTCGGCAAAACCGGCCTGCACCAGCATGTCGCCCCAGTCGTGCATGTCGGTGAACTCATGGCCCGGCGCCGGCCAGCCCAGCGCCGCGTACAGCCCGCGCAGCTCGCGCAGGCTGTCTGGCCCCAGGCACGAGAACATCAAGAAGCCATCGGTTGCCAGCGCCCGGTGCCAGCGCGCGATCAGCGCCTGCGGGTCTGCCGCGGTGTGCAGCGCCATGTTGGCCCAGAGCATCTGCACGCCAGCGTCGGGCGGCGGCGCAAAGTGGGTGGCGCCGCCGGTCCAGCGGGTCGGCTGCCACCACGGTTTTGCTATTGATTTAATAGCATACTCTGACCAGCCGACGACGACCTCGGACACGAAACACTCAGATTTGGCGTACCGGCGCGCCAGCAGCCCGTGCGCCGCCAGGCCGCCGCGCACCGGCGCCCAGTGGCACCACACGGCGGGCTGCAGCTTGATCCACTGCAGCCGGTCTTCCATGCGCCGCGCCACCTCTTCATGCAGCCACGGCGACAGCTTGGGCGCGGCCTGCAGCCAGCGCGCGGCGGCGGCGGTGTCGATGGTGGGCGGGCGTTCGGTGGCGGTGGGCATGTGGGCGGGCTTGGGGCGCGGTGCGCTCGGGGGGCGCCCGGCGCGACGGGGGAAAGGCTGTCCGGAAGGGACGGAGTCAGTAAGTTGCTGCCGAGTATATTGAGCCGATGTTCCGCCAGTTGCTTGACCGGGTATCCGGGCGGTCTACCCGCCAGGCGCCGCCACGGCTGCACGCGCCCTGGGCCAGCCGGCTGCCCAGCCGCTGCGCGGTGTGTCACGCCTGGCCTGCCGAGCCGGTCTGCGAGCCCTGCGTGCAGCGCTTCGCGCAACCGGCGGTGCGCTGCCACACCTGCGCCCTGCCGCTGCCCGGGCTGGCGCTGCGCGCAGGCGGTGGCCCCACCCACTGCGGCGCCTGCCTGCAGCACCCGCCGCCGCTGGACCGCTGCCTGGCCGCACTGGACTACGCTTACCCGTGGAGCGACAGCGTGGCGCGCTTCAAGTTTCATGATGAGCCGGGCTGGGCTGCTTTTTTTGCCACCCTGCTGCGCAGCACGCCCTGGGTCGAGCCCGCGCTGGAGCAGGCCGACTGGGTGCTGCCGATGCCCCTGTCGCGCCAGCGGCTCAGCCAGCGCGGCTACAACCAGACCCTGCTATTGGCGCGCCACTTGGTGCCCGGCAGCGCGCCCGCCAGGACCGATGCCGGCCTGCTGCTGCGCGTGCGCGACACGCCGCCCCAGCACAGCCTGCCGCGCGCCGAGCGGCTGCGCAACGTGACCGGCGCCTTTGCGGTCGAGCCGCTGCGCGCGATTGAGCTGCGCGGCAAGCGCGTGGTGCTGGTGGACGACGTGATGACCACCGGCGCCTCGCTGTTCGCCGCCGCGCAGACACTGCGCGAGGCCGGCGCCGCCCACATCACGGCCGTGGTGTTGGCGCGCACCCCGGCTGACTAGGGCCTGGGCGGACAGGCCCAGGGTCCGGCCAGGCGCTACCCAGCGCATGGCCACGAACCCGAATCAACGCAGCGCGTCGTCAGCGCCGCGCGACTGGCTGACGTGGCCGGGGGTGTTGTCGCCGCGTGAATGGCTGACGTGGCCCGGCGTGTTGTTGTTTGACGAGTGTCCGTGCGTCGAGCTGTGGCCCTGCGTAGCACTGTGGCCGCTGTGGCCCGAGTTGTTGCTGTTGCCGCCATGGCCGGAGTTGGCGCTGCCGTGACCTGAATTGGAGTTGCCGCCATGCCCGGAGTTGCTGTTGCCGCCCGAGCTGGACGAACTGCCGCCGCTGGAACTGCTGGAGCTGCCGCCGGAACTGCCGCCACCCGAACTGCCCCCGCCTGAACTGCCGCCACCGCCGCCGCCCGAGCCGCTGCCGCTGGCGCCGCTACCTCCGCCGCCCGAGCCACCTCCACCACCTCCACCACCACCACCACCGCCGCCTCCACCACCCCCGCCGCCCCCGTGGGCCAGTGCCGATGCCGCGACCATGCCGAGTGCCAGCGCCATGACGGCTGCTGTCGTGCTTTTCCTGAAATTGACCATGAGATTTCTCCTGAAGACCGTTGACCACCACCTGTACCGCCGAACCCGCCAGGCCTTGAAGTTGACTGCCTGCGACGCCCCTGCGGCTCCAAAACGTGTGATATTTTCCCACGTTTAAGGGCAGTTTATGTGGGAAATTTTCCCTCGTCAAGGGTTTGCATCGTATTTTTGTGTGATTATTTCCCACGAAATGGTCTACACTGGTTACACAATCACCGCTTCAGCCCCACAACCTCATCGCCATGTCCACGCCCGACACCGACGCCGAATCCGCCGCCGACACGCCCGCTGCCGCCGGCCAGGGCACGCCCTCGCGTGCTTTCGTGCGGGCGCTGCGCCGGGTGCTGCGCCCGCTGGTCAAGCTGATGCTGGCGCGCGGTGTCACCTACCCATACCTCAGCGATTTGCTCAAGTCGCTGTTTGTCGAGGTGGCCGCGCGCGATTTCCGCATCGGCGACAAGCCGCCCACCGACAGCCGCGTGAGCCTGGTCTCGGGCGTGCACCGCAAGGACGTGAGCCGGCTGCGCCAGGCCCTCGAATCCGCCGAGGAAACCGTGCCCGATGTGGTGTCGCTCGGCGCGCAACTGGTGGCGCATTGGATGGGCACGCCGCCCTATGCCGACGACGCCGGCCAGCCCCGGCCGCTGGCGCGCTTTGCCAGCGAGGGCGGCGAGCTGTCGTTCGAGGCACTGGTGGCGCGCGTCAACAGTGACATCCGCTCGCGCGTGGTGCTGGATGAATGGCTGCGGCTGGGCGTGGTGCACTTTGACGACGAGCGCCGCGTCTGCCTCAACGCGGGCGCCTTTGTGCCCGCGAAGGGCTTTGACGAAAAAGCCTTCTACTTCGGCCACAACCTGCACGACCACGCCGCCGCCGCCGCCCACAACCTGCTCGGCGAGCAGCCCCCTTTCATGGAACGCAGCGTGCACTACGACGGCCTGAGCGCGCCGGCGGTGGCGCAACTCGCGCAGCAGGCCGAAAAGCTCGGCATGGCGGCGCTGGTGGCCGTCAACAAGAGCGCGCTGGCGGCTGACGCGGCGCCACCCCAACCTTCCGACGCCTCGCCGCCACAGCGCATGACCTTCGGCATCTATTTTTATGCCGAGCCCGCCGCGACTGCGCAGCCATCGGTGAGTGCCAAGCCCTCTGCCAGCGACACGCCCGCGGGGCCTGCGGCCGACAGCACCCCGGCGTCAGCCCCGACCAAGCTGGCCGCCGCGCCGGCTGCCGCGCCCGCCCCACCTGCAGCCCCCCCGGCGGGAGACGCCCCATGACCCCGCGGCGCGCACGCCGCGCGGTGGGCACGGCGCTGCTGTGCACCGCGCTGGCGCTGGCGCCGGTGGCGCCGCTGCAGGCGCAGGGTGGCGCCAACATCTGCGCCACGCCCCGCGCGTCGCTCATCAACCCGGCCGCGCAGGCCGAGCCGGGGCTGGGCGGTACGGGGTCGCCCGTCGCCCGCGCGGCGCAGGCGGCGCGCGATGCGGTGGCGCGGGCCTTCGCCTGGCTCAGTGGCGAGGGCGGCGGCCGCCCGGCGAGCAAGCCCGGCGCCCCCCCGGCGTCTGTGGCGGGGAGCGGCAGCGGTGGCATCGGCGGCACCGGCACGGTGGCCGGGCAGTCTGGCGGCACGGGGGGAACGGGTAGCCCTGGCGCGACGGCGGGCGGTGGCGTCGGAGGCACAGGCGCCACGGCCAGCGCCGGCGGTGGCGTGAGTGGCGCAAGCGGTGGCGTGAGTGGCGCAAGCGCCACGGCCGGGGTCGGCAGCGGTGGCACGGGCGACGGCGGCGGCGCGGGGACCGGCGGCGTCGGCGGCACCGGGGCGGTGGCCGGCGTGGGCGCGGGTGGCACCGGCGACGGCAGCGCGCCCGGCCGGGTCGGCCGCGGCACGGGTGGCGGTGGTACCGGAGGGGGCGGTGGCAAAGGCGGCATGGGCGGCACCGGCATCGTGGGCGTCATCACCGGCTTTGCCAGCATTTGCGTCAACGGCGTGGAGGTGCATTTCGACGCCGCCACCCCGGTGTCGGACAACGGCCGCCCCGGCACCGCGCGCCAGCTGGCGGTGGGGCAGGTGGTGGCGGTGCGCGCGGTCGGTTCGGGCAACGACGTGCGGGCGCAGAGCATCGCGCTGCTGCACGCGCTGGTGGGGCCGGTGCAGGCGGTTGATCCGGCCGCCGGCACGCTGCAGGTGCTGGGCGAGCGCGCCCGGGTGCTGAGCCCTGCCGCGCTGACCGGCGTGAAGCCCGGGGACTGGGTGCGCCTGAGCGGGCACCGCCAGGCCAATGGCGAAGTGGTGGCTTCGCGGGTAGAAGAAACCGCCGTGCCCGCCAGCGGCGAGGCGCAGGTGTACGGCCGGGTGGACGCGCTGGCGGCCGATGCGCTGCGCGTCAACGGCACGCTGGTGCGGCTGCCGCCCGGCTTGTTGACAACCGGCTTGGCGATAGGCAAAGAGGCGCTGGTGATCGGCAGCTGGGACGGCACGCGGCTGCTGGCACAGCGGGTGGTGGCCGAGCCCACGCGCGAGCAGCTGGGCGGCGTGCAGAACGTGGTGCTGGAAGGCTATGTGCAGGGCATCAAGGATTCCAGCGCGCCCGCCGCTCGCGAACTGAACCTCGGCCACACGGTGCTGACGCTCGACCCGGCCGTGCGCGTGCGCGGCGCGGGCAGCGGCGGGCTGGCGCTGGACCAGCGCGTGCGGGTGACCGGCCGGGTGGGCGCCGACCAGCGCATCACGGTCGACGAGATCCAGATCGCGGGCGGCGGCGGGCCGAGCGGGGGTGGCAGCAGCAGTAGCAGCAGCGGGCAGAGTTCGGGGTCGGGTTCGAGCAATTCGGGGTCGGGTTCCAGCAATTCCGGCTCGGGCAACTCCGGGTCAGGAAGCTCGGGCTCTGGCAGTTCCGGTTCTGGCAGTTCGGGCTCGGGCTCCGGTTCCGGGTCAGGTTCTGGATCGGGCTCCGGGGGCGGGGGCGGGGGCGGAGGCGGAGGCGGGGGTGGTGGCAGCGGCAAGTAGCCCGTCGACGACAAACCTGCCTCAGGAGCGCGCGCAGCCACCCGTTGGTGCTGCTTAATCCGTCTTTGCAATGCTATTATTTATATAGCAAACTATGACCAGCAGATGGGGACAACAGAGCTATTTGATGTCAAAAACACGTTCAAACCGCTCTGGCGGCAGCACGCCCGCCGAACCGCGCCCAATGCCCTGGCCGATCGCCTGTCAGCGGCTGAACCGTTTGCGCACGGGCTCGGCGTCGGCCTGGCGCAGGTAGCCCTGGCCGTCTTCGTCGAGCAGTAGCCGGTCTTTCACCAACGCCTGCACCGCCGCGC
>JANOBJ010000121.1:0-3250 GCA_031411575.1 Betaproteobacteria bacterium
AACTTTCACCTTCCGCTGTCTGGCGACGTCAGCCAGACCCTCAACCCCTGGAACTGGTTCATGAAGACCGTGGGAGGCCAGTTCGGGCTGATCAACATCAACCTGGGCAAATCGGCCGACCCCGAACTGGAGGAGCAGATCCTCAACGACGTGGGCACCTACGGCCGCCAGATCGGGCAGATCGGCGACGCGCTGGCGGTGCTGATCAAGCACGCCAAGCTGAGCAACCTGAGCGAGGACGACCGGCGCGCGCTCACCGCGCTGCAGTTCCAGCTGGACGAGATAGCGCGGCTGAAGGCCAAGCGCCGCGCGCATGACGGTTCCGTGACACCCGATTGATTTCCCGCGGCCGCCGCCTAAACTGATCCGGCGGACCATGTGGTGTCCGTCGCCAGCGCGCGGGGCTGTTGCGTGTGCCGGTTCGGGCACGCCGTGGCGGGGCTGGCGCCAGTTCTCGCAGTCATTCCAACGTTGATCAACGGTAATCACCTCTGGAGGTTTTCCATGAAGAAGAAGACTTGGCTTGCGCTCGCCCTGGCGGGTGCCGCGGCATTGGCGGCGGCACCGGTAGCGGCGGCCGATGGGCGGATCGAATTTGAGGGTGGCATCGGCTCGCAGCCGTTTGCCTCGGTGGGCGGCGTGCCGGCGCCCAATGACGTTCGCGGCATTGCGCCGGGTGGCCGACCGTGGGAGATTGGCAAGCTGCGCGCCAGCATCCGACCCGACGGCAGCATCCGCGTCAAGGGCGAAGGGCTGATTCTGGGCGGCGGCAACGCCGTGGGCCTGCCGGCGATTCCGCGCCAGGTGGTGGCCACGCTGTTTTGCGGCGCCACCGAGTTCACCTCAGCCCCGGTGAGCCTGGACGCCAAGGGTAATTTCGAGATCACCGGCTCGCTGTCGAGCGTGCCGCCCAGCCCCTGCGCCACCCCCACCCTGCTGATCCGCAACTACGCCAACGGCGCGCCGGGCGCCTGGTTTGCGGCGGGGATACCGGATAACTGATTCACGATCAGTTTTCCTGTTTGCTATTAATAATATAGCAAACTATGACCAGTGGATGCGCACAACAGGCCAATTTGACCTAAAAAACCTCAAACAACCGGGTTTTCGAGCGCGCCGATGCCGTCGATCTCCACGCGCACCACGTCGCCGGCTTTCAGGTACCTGGGCGGCTTGAAACCGATGCCTACGCCGACGGGGGTGCCGGTGGCGATCACGTCGCCGGGGTACAGGGTGATGCCGGCTGAGAGCGTTTCGATCAGGGTCGGGATGTTGAAGATCAGGTCGGTGGTGCTGGCGTTCTGTCGCTCTTCGCCGTTGACGTAGCAGCGCAGGCGGGTGGCGGTGCCGTCGCATTCGTCGGCGCTGACCAGCCACGGCCCCATCGGGCAGAAGGTGTCGAACGACTTGCCCATGTGCCACTGCAGGTGGCGGTTTTGCCAGTCGCGCGCGGTCACGTCGTTGACGATGGTGTAGCCCCAGACGTGCTTCATCGCGTCGGCCGCCTTGATGCCCTTGCCGCCGATGCCGATGATGACGGCCAGCTCGGCCTCGTAGTCGATCGCGGTGGACACCGCTTGCGGAATTTCGATCGCCACCCCTGGCCCGATCACCGATTCGGGCACCTTGGTGAAGATGATCGGTACGGTGGGGATGTCGCCGCCGGCCTGGGCGCTGCTGTCAAAGCCGCTGCCGGCGAACTCTTTGGCGTGCGCGGTGTAGTTTTTGCCGACGCAGAAGATGTTGCGGCGCGGGCGCGGCAGCGGCGCGGTGAGCTGCAGGTCGGCCATCGCCAGCGGCGTGCGCGTGGCGCTCACCTCTTCGCCGCGGGCCAGCGCCGCGATCACGGGCAGCGCGCCGGCCACGGATTCGGTGGGCGTCAGGTCAAACGGCTGCACCTGCTGGCCATCGACCGACACCAGGCCGACGCCCGGGACACCGTGGTGAAGATAGGCTGCGATTTTCATGGGGCGGTCTCCTGGGGCCGGGTGATCGTGGCGGTTGAGTGGCAGGGTTTGGCAGGTGGCGCCAGGCACCACCTTGTTTTACGCTGGCGGATGGGGCATGAGCCACAGGGTTTTACCGATGGTGCTGGCGGGTCAATCCGTTAGCATACCAACAAACATAGCTGCCAATGCATAGTCGGCATTCCGACGATTGACCACCCAACTCCGCACGACCACCATGAAACGCCGCTCCACCCTCATTGCCAGCCTGCTGGTGTGCGCCGGGGCACTCGCGCCCGGCCTCGCGTTCGCGCAGGCACCTGCCACCGCACCCGCCGGCAGCTTCCCGACCCGGGCCATCACCATGATCGTGCCGTTTCCGCCTGGCGGGCTGGCCGACATCGTGGCGCGCCCAGTGGCCGAAGCGCTGTCGCGCGAGCTGGGCCAGCCGGTGGTGATCGAGAACAAGGCCGGCGCGGGCGGCGGCATCGGCATGGCGCAGGCGGCCTAGGCCCCGGCCGACGGCTACACCGTGCTGCTGGCGCTCTCATCCCTCACCGTGATTCCCGAAGCCGATGTGCTGCTGGGCCGCGCGCCGATGTTTGCGCTGACCGCGCTGCGCCCGATCGCGCGCTTCACCGCCGACCCGACGGTGCTGGCGGTGCGCGCCGATTCGCCCTGGAAAACCGCGAAAGATTTTGTCGAGGAAGCCAAGAAGCGCCCCGGTGCCATCAACTACGGCTCGTCGGGCAACTACGGCACCATGCACGTGCCGATGGAAATCCTGTCGCAAACCGCCGGCATCAAGATGACGCATGTGCCCTTCACCGGCGCCGCGCCAGCCGTGGTGGCGCTCCTGGGCGGGCAGATTGACGCGGTGTCGTCCGGGCCGGCCACGGTGCTGCAGCACGTCAAGGCCGGCAAGCTGCGCGTGCTGGGCCACTGGGGCACGGCCAAGCTCGACGCGCTGCCCGAGGTGCCCGCGCTGAAAGACACCGGCTACAACGCCGAATACGCCCAGTGGTCGGGCCTGTTCATCCCGGCGGGCGTGCCCGAGCCGGTGGCGCAGCGCCTGCGCGCGGCAGCCAAATTTGCCGCGAACGATGCCAAAGTCAAAGAGATCATTCAAAACGCCGGCAGCCCCGTGCAATACCTGGATGCGCCGGAGTTTGAACTTTATGTGCAGGCTGATGCCAAACGCATGGTGGGTGTGGTGCAGCGCATCGGCAAACTCCAATAGCCATCTTCAGGAGAAATCACATGAACCGTCTTGTTTTGAAATGGGCCGCATGGGGCACATTGGC
>JANOBJ010000122.1:0-9442 GCA_031411575.1 Betaproteobacteria bacterium
CGCCTGCGGCTTCATTGGCATGAACGTGTCGGTCCGCGCCAACGTGCGCACCGCGCAAGCCGCCACCCGTGGCATTGGCCCGGCGCTGGACGTGGCCTTCCGCGGCGGCGCCATCACCGGCATGCTGGTGGTCGGCCTGGGCCTGTTGGGCGTGACGGCGTTCTACTGGTTCCTGGTGGGCAACGGCAACTTCACGCCGGACAGGAAACTCGCCACGCTGCTGAACCCGCTGATCGGCTTTGCCTTCGGCTCGTCGCTGATCTCGATCTTCGCGCGGCTGGGCGGCGGCATTTTCACCAAGGGCGCTGACGTCGGCGCCGATCTGGTGGGCAAGGTCGAAGCCGGCATCCCCGAGGACGACCCGCGCAACCCGGCCGTGATCGCCGACAACGTGGGCGACAACGTGGGCGACTGCGCCGGCATGGCCGCGGACCTGTTCGAGACCTACGCCGTGACCCTGATCGCCACCATGGTGCTGGGCGCGCTGCTGATTGCCTCGGCCCCGCTGAACGCAGTGGTGTACCCGCTGGCGCTGGGCGCGGTATCGATCATCGCGTCGATCATCGGCTGCTTCTTCGTCAAGGCCTCACCCGGCATGACCAACGTGATGCCGGCGCTGTACAAGGGTTTGGCCGTGGCGGGCATCCTGTCGCTGATCGCGTTTTACTTCGTGACGCTGTGGATCATGCCGGACAACTCGATCGCCGCATCGGGCAGCCAGATGAAGCTGTTCGGCGCCTGCGCCGTCGGCCTGGTGCTGACCGCCGCGCTGGTGTGGGTGACCGAGTACTACACCGGCACGCAGTACGCTCCCGTCAAGCACATCGCACAGGCGTCCACCACGGGCCACGGCACCAACATCATTGCCGGCCTGGGCGTGTCGATGCGTTCCACCGCCTGGCCGGTGATTTTTGTGTGCATGGCCATCCTCGCGTCGTACGCGCTGGCCGGCCTGTACGGCATCGCAATTGCCGCCACCTCGATGCTGAGCATGGCCGGCATCGTGGTCGCGCTGGACGCCTACGGCCCGATCACCGACAACGCCGGCGGCATTGCCGAGATGGCCGACATGCCGCCCGAAGTGCGCGCCGTGACCGACCCGCTGGACGCCGTGGGCAACACCACCAAGGCCGTGACCAAGGGCTACGCCATCGGCTCGGCGGGCCTGGCCGCGCTGGTGCTGTTTGCCGACTACACCCACAAGCTCGAGAGCTACGGACGCGCCATCAGCTTTGACTTGAGCGATCCGATGGTGATCGTCGGCCTGTTCATTGGCGGCCTGATCCCCTACCTGTTCGGCGCCAGGGCGAAGGAGGCCGTGGGCCGCGCCGCCGGTGCGGTGGTGGTGGAAGTGCGCCGCCAGTTCCGCGACATCAAGGGCATCATGGACGGCACCGGCAAGCCCGAGTATGGCCGCGCGGTGGACATGCTGACCACGGCCGCCATCAAGGAAATGATCATCCCGTCGCTGCTGCCGGTGGTGGTGCCGATCGTGGTGGGTCTGGTGCTCGGCCCGAAAGCGCTGGGCGGCCTGCTGATGGGAACCATCGTGACCGGCCTGTTCGTGGCCATCTCGATGTGCACCGGTGGCGGTGCCTGGGACAACGCCAAGAAGTACATCGAGGACGGCAACCACGGTGGCAAGGGCTCCGAAGCGCACAAGGCCGCCGTGACCGGTGACACCGTGGGCGACCCGTACAAGGACACCGCCGGCCCGGCCGTCAATCCGCTGATCAAGATCATCAACATCGTGGCGTTGCTGATCGTGCCGCTGGTGGTCAAGGTGCATGGCGGCGAAGCCCCCGTGGTGGCGCTGCCCGCGCCGGTAGCCGCCACGGCAATGGCCACCGGCGCCGTGACGGCTGCTGCACCCGCCGCAGCCACCCCCGCACCCGCCGCAGCGGTAGCCGCATCGGCTGCCCCGACCGCCGACAGCGCCAAGAGCGACGCCGCCATGCTGGCCGCCGCCCAGAAGGCCGCCGACGAAGCTTCGGTCAAGGTCGAGGGCGGCGTGGTGAAGTTCTTCTTTGCCAGCGGCAAGGCAGACCTGGCCAAGGACGGCGCGCAAGCACTGACCGACATCGTTGCCGGCGTGAAGGCCGGCAAGAAGGCCTTGATCAGCGGCTATGTCGATGCCACTGGCGACCCGGCCAAGAATGCCGAGATCGCCAAGCAGCGCGCCTTCGCGGTGCGTGACCTGCTCAAGGCCACCGGCGTGGCCGAAGACAAGATCGAGCTCAAGAAGCCCGAAGACATCAAGGCCGGCACTGGCGCGGAAGCGCGTCGGGTGGAAGTGACGTTGATGTAAGTGGCTGGACCAGCGGCCGCTTCGGTGGCTGCAGCCCTTCCGACAAGAGCCCGCTTCAGCGGGCTTTTTGCTATATAATTTGTAGCTAAAAATGACCAACTGGAGCGGACCTCTGGCCAATATCACTCCGAAAAGTGCCGGATGAATCGTTTTGGCGCCAGCCCCCGCGCATCGCGTGCAGCCGGGGTGCGCCAGGCGCCGTTTCAGCGGCCTTTCAGCGCGGGATACAACGCCCTGAAGCGCGCCTGCCGCTCGCGCAGCGAAGCCGTCCACGCCGGCACGGGATCAATGTGCTGCGCGCCCGTGGGCACCGTGCAGACATCGCCCTCGCTGCCGCCGTCGGCCAGCCAGGCCAGGCGTGCAGCGCCAAGTGCCGCTGCGGCATGCGACGCATCATGGCGCCACAACGGTCGTGCTAGGCCAGACGCCACCAGTTGCGCCCAAAGGTCGCTGCGCGCGCCACCGCCCACCAGCGCCAGCGGTGCTGAGCCTGGCACAGCGTCGTCATCCTGCATCGCGGCCATGCCGTCCATCAGCGCCAGTGTCACGCCTTCCAGCACGGCCCAGCCGATGTCGCCTGCGCCGTGCTCCATGCGCAGACCGACGAAAGCGCCACTGGCCAACGGGTCGTTGTGCGGCGTGCGCTCACCACTCAGGTAAGGCAAAAACAGCGGTGCCGCGGCGCGTTGCCGCGCGTCCAGCCGCTGGGCGGCCGCCACCAAGGCTGCCTCGCTGCTGCTGGCGGTGAGGCGCGTGGCCCAGCCCAGCGCGCTGGCCGCGCTGAGCATCACCGCCATCTGATGCCAGCGCCCGGGCAACGCATGGGCAAAGGCGTGCACCGCGCGCAACGGGTTGGGACGAAACGCCTCCCCCGCGACAAATACCACGCCCGAGGTGCCGAGCGATACAAAGCCCTCCCCCGCTCGCGTGGCGCCCACGCCCACCGCGCTGGCCGCGTTGTCGCCACCACCGCCGGCCACCGGGATGCCGGCGCGCAGACCCCAGGCCTGCGCGAGCGCGGGGCGCAGCGCACCCGTCACCTCCGAGCCTTCAAGCAGGCGTGGCATGTGCGCCAGGGCGAGCCCGCTGGCGGCCAGCATGGGCTCGCTCCAACTGCGCGCCGCCACGTCCAGCCACAGCGTGCCCGAGGCGTCGGACATCTCGCTGGCAGCCTCACCGGTCAGTTGCAGGCGCAGCCAGTCTTTGGGAAGCAACACGCGGCGCGTGCGCGCAAACACATCAGGCTCATGCCGGCGCAGCCACAACAGTTTGGGCGCGGTGAAACCGGCCATGGCCAGATTGCCGGTGATCTGGCGCGAGCGCGGCTCGGCGGCCTCCAGCTCGGCGCACTCGGCGCCCGAGCGCCCGTCGTTCCACAGGATGGCCGGACGCAGCACCTGGTCGGCAGCGTCCAGCACCACAGCGCCGTGCATCTGGCCCGACAGCCCGATCGCGCGCATCGCCGCCAAGGGGCCGGGGTGGCTGGCGCGCAGACGCTGCATGGCGGCCTCAAGCGCATCCCACCACGCCTGAGGGTGCTGCTCGCTCCACAGGCGCTGCGGCTGCGACACCGCAAGCCGCGCATCGGCAGTGGCCACGACGCGGTGCGTGTCGTCCAGCAGCAGCACCTTGACCCCCGAGGTGCCCAGATCAATGCCGAGGTACATGCGGGTCGCGGCAAGGCTCAGTGGGGCACGCCGAAGCGGCTGTCCACCTGGCGGCGGAACTCGCTGGGGGTCATGCCCTTGATGTCGAGAAAGCGCCTGTTGAAGTTGGCCACGTTGTTGAAGCCCACCTCGTAGCAGATGTGGGTGATAAAGCGGTCGGATTCCATCAGCAGCTGGCAGGCGCGGTTGACCCGCACCTGGTTCACGAAATCGGTGAAGGTGTTGCCCGTGGCGCGGCGGAAAAAGCGCGAAAAGCGGCTTTCGGTCATGCCCAGCTCGGCCGCCAGCTCGGCGGCAGAAAGCGGCTGCGCCAGGTTGTCGGTGATGCGGCTCACGATGGCGTCGATCTGATCGAGCTGGGTGTCGTTGTCCGCGCTTTGCAGCTGGGCATGCGACAGCAGCCGGTAGTCGGGCCAGCGCGCCAGTTCACCCAGAAACTCGCAGAAGGCAGCCAGCCGCGCCAGACCCTGGCTGCCCTTGATGCGATGCCAATGGTCAGTAGCATGATCGGACAGCCCGAAGAACTCGATACCGTGGCGCGCGCGCTCCAGCAGCGGCAACACCTCTTCGAGTTCGCGCATGTGCGCGGCGGCCCGTGCGATCGGCTCGCCCGAAAACTGCAACACCAGGTCGCGCAGCGCAATGCCGCCTTCAGGCAGATCAAGCGAAATCCAGTTGTGCGGCAGGCGTGGTCCGGTCAGCACCAGGTGGCCGGGCTGGAACGAACCGATGTAATCGCCCACGAACGCCTTGCCCGATGACGCCACGATCAGGTGCAGTTCGTACTCGTCGTGGTAGTGCCAGCGCGCCAAGGGCGTGGGGAAACCATGCTCCAGGCAGCGCACCAGACCTGCGGTTTGCGGCGCCTCATAACCCAGCGACGGGCTGCGCGAATAGTCGTGCTCCAGCTCGGGCTGTCGCTGGCGGGGAAGGACGCGGTGGCGCGCGGGCATGGTGGAAGGTTGGAACCGGGTGGCGGGCAAGCTTGGGGATGCAAGCCTAGCTCATCACCGAGCCACCGTCCACATTCAGGGTTTGCGCCGTGATGTAGGCGGCCTCGTCGCTGGCCAGGAAGACCGCCGCGCCGGCAATATCCGCCGGCGCGCCCATGTAGCCGAGCGGAACGGCCTCCCCCACCTGCTTTTTCTTCTCGCCGAGCGGCAGGTCCTCGTACTTGGCAAACAGGGCGTCCACGTGCTGCCACATCGGCGTGTCGATCACGCCCGGGGCGATGGCGTTGACCCGGATGCGGTGCGGCGCCATCGCCAGCGCCGCGCTCTGCGTGTAGCTGATGACCGCGGCCTTGGTGGCGCAGTAGTGCGACACCAAGGCCTCGCCGCGGCGCCCGGCCTGCGAGGCCATGTTGACGACGGCCCCTGTCTCGCCGTGCGCCACCATGCGCGCCAATACCTTCTGCATCACGAAGAACATGCCCTTGACGTTCACGGCAAACAACCGGTCATACATCGCCTCGTGGCTCTCCAGCAGCGGGGCCATGTCAAAAACCGCCGCGTTGTTGAACAGCACCTGTACCGGGCCAAAGCGCTTCTCGGCGGCGTCCAGCAGGGTGTCGATCTGTGCCATCTGCGTGATGTCGGCCTGCAGGTACTGAACGCGGTCGGCCCACGCCGGGGGCGTCAGCTCCATGGGGGCTTGATCAAGACGGTCAACGATGGTGCAACGCGCCCCTTGCGCCAGGAACGCCTGCGCCACGGCCAGACCAATGCCCCCGCCAGCGCCCGTCAATAGCGCATGCCTGCTGTACAACCGGCCACTCATGCTCGCTCCTTTTCGAAAATCGCCACCCGGGCATGCGCGCTGCGCACGGCGTCCACCAGCCGCGCGTCGCTGGCCAGTTCGCCCCAGAGCGTGGTGTCGGCACAGAACGCGGCCACCGGGTCTTCTGCCTCGCAGATGCAGTGCGCCACGATGGGGTCCATGGCCTGGTCCTGGTAGGCATAGGGAATCTGGCCCCGGTGCCAGCGTTGCAGGTAGGCCAGGAACAGCGCTGGCAACATGGCCACGCTGGCTATTGCCTCCCCGCGCGCCAGCCGGTCGCGGATGGTGGGCGCGATCATGCCGGGGATCTTGGAGAACGCGTCCATCGCGACCCGCTGGTTGGTGTCCTTGAGCGCTGGATTGGAAAAGCGGTCGAGCACCACGTCGCGGTATGTCGCCAGGTCAATCGGGCTGGGCGACAGGACAGGGATGGCGTCGTCGGTCGCATAGTCGTACGCAAACTGGCGAATTTGCGGGTCCTGTGCACCTTCATGGATATAGGACATGCCGGCCAGCGTGCCGGCCCAGGCGATACAGCTGTGCGTGGCGTTGAGCAGGCGGATCTTGGCTTCCTCGTGCGCGGCTACCGATTCGACCATCTCCACGCCCACTGCCTCCCAGGCGGGCCTGCCATTGGCAAACCGGTCTTCTATCACCCACTGGATGAAGCTCTCGCCCATCAGGGCCGCTGGGTCGTCGCGGCCGGTCGCGGCCTTGACGCGCGCGGCCACATCGGGCGTGGGGCGCGGGGTGATGCGGTCCACCATGGCATTCGGGCTGGTGGTGTGGGCCTGCACCCAGGCCAGCAGCGCGGCGTCGCCCGCGTGCTCGATGAACTGCAGCAGCCCGCTGCGTGAGCGGTCGCCGTTGTGGCGCAGGTTGTCGCAGTTGAGCAGCGTGACCGGGCCGGCACCGCGCGCCATGCGTTGGCGAAGGATGGCGGTGAGCGCGCCGTAGAGGGTGGAGCCGGCCTGCCCTGACCGGGCAACATCCAGGTCGGCCGCAAGGTCGGGCGATGACAGGTCGAGTCGATTGGCAGGATCGAGGTAGTAGCCGGCCTCGGTCACGGTGAACGAGACGATGCGCGTGCGCGGGTCGCTGCCCGTGGCAACCAGACCCGTCAGCGCGGGGTCGTACGGCACCACGTCGCGGATCGACGTGATGCGCTGGTAGCTGCGCGCCATGGCGGGTGTCACAGTCTCCAGGGTGTAGGCGCCGTGCTGCGCCAGCAGCGCAGCCATGGTGTCGGCCATGTCGGGGCGGATGTTACCGCCTGCCAGCACCCAGCGCGTATCGCCCCGTTCGTGCAACTGGTGAAGGTACACCGCCTGGTGTGCGCGGTGAAACGAGCCGAGCCCGAGATGAAGCATCACCAGCGGTGCGTTGACGGGCGTAGTGGATGCAGCAGTCATGGAAATTGAAAGCAATAAGCACGCATGGCGGCGCGTCAATGCGCCAGCGCGGGCGCCAGTGACGGCGACGTCAGCGCGGCACGCGTCACGCGTCCCTCGGCATCAAACAGGTGGGCGGCATCGGTGTCGATGGCGAGTCCCACGGGATCACCCGCGTGCAGCGAGCTGCGCGTGTTCTGGCGCGTGACCAGCAGCGCGCCCTGATCGGTGTTGACATACACCAGCGTCTCGGCGCCCAGCGCCTCGACCAGTTCGACGCGCCCCTGCAGCTGGCCCTGCCCCGCGGGCGCGAGCGTGACACTTTCGGGTCGCAGGCCGACGAAGCCGTCCGCCGGGAGTTGCAGGCCGCCCATCGCGGCGGGAGACGGCAGCTGGGCGGCGGGCAACACATTCATCTGCGGCGTGCCGATGAACTGCGCGACGAACTGGTTCGCCGGTCGGTCATACAGTTCGAGCGGCGAGCCGACCTGTTCGATCTGCCCGTCGCGCAGCACCACCACGCGGTCGGCCAGCGTCATGGCCTCCACCTGGTCGTGCGTCACGTAGATGGTGGTGGCGCCCAGTTCGCGGTGCAGCTTGGCGATTTCCACGCGCGTCTGCCCGCGCAAGGCGGCGTCCAGGTTTGACAGTGGCTCGTCAAACAAAAACACCTTGGGCGCCCGCACGATCGCGCGGCCGATGGCCACCCGCTGCCGCTGGCCGCCCGAGAGTTCCTTCGGCGTTCGGTCCAGGAACGCCGTGAGGTTCAGGGTTTTGGCGGCCCGCTCCACCTTCTCGCGGATGGCGGCCGGGTTTTCCTTGGCGAGCTTGAGCGCGAAGCTCATGTTCTCGTACACGCTCATGTGCGGGTACAGCGCGTAGCTCTGGAACACCATGGCCAGGTCACGCTGGCTGGAGCGCAGCTGGGTGATGTCACGGCCGTCCAGGTGCACCGTGCCGGCGTTCACGTTTTCCAGCCCGGCAATCAGCCGAAGCAACGTGGATTTGCCGCAGCCCGACGGCCCGACAAAGACCACGAACTCGCCCTTCTCGATCGTCAGGTCGATGCCCTTGATGGTGCGCACCGCTCCGAATTGCTTTTCGATGCCCTTGAGCTGGAGATAAGCCATGTCGCTTCTTTCTTGAACCGGTGACGCTCGCTAAGCCTTATTTCACGGCACCAAAGGTGAGGCCTTGCACCAGCTGCTTCTGGCTGAACCAGCCAAACACCACGATCGGCGCGATCGCCATCAGCGAGGCGGCCGACAGCTTGGCCCAGAACAGGCCCTCGGGGCTGGAGTACGAGGCAATCAGTGCGGCCAGGGTGCCGGCCTTGGCCGCGCTGAGGTTGAGCGACCAGAACGCTTCATTCCAGGACAGCACCAGGCACAGCAGGCCGGTGGAGGCAAGGCCGCCCATGCCCAGCGGCAGCAGCACCTGGCGGAACTCGTCCCACAGCGAAGCGCCGTCCATGCGCGCGGCCTCCAGAATCTCGTGCGGGATGTCCTTGAAGTGCGAATACAGCATCCACACCATGATCGGCAGGTTGGACAGCGTGAACACGATGATCAGGCCGAGCTGCGTGTCCAGCAGGTTGCTGCGCTGGGCCAGCACATAGATCGGCACCAGGGCGCCCACGGCTGGCATCATCTTGGTGGACAGCATCCACATCAGGATGTCGCGGGTACGCGGGCTGCGAAAAAACGCCATCGAGTACGCCGCCGGCGCCGCAATCGCCAGGCCCAGCAGGGTGGAGACAACGCTGGTGATGACCGAGTTTTGGGCGTACAGCAGGTAGTCGCTGCGCACCGGGACTTCATGGAAGTTTTCCAGCGTGGGCGTGAAGAACAACTCCGGCGGCACCGCGATGGCCTGCAGCTCGGTCTTGAACGCGGTGAGCACCAGCCAGATCAGCGGGAAGACGATCAGCAAGGTGACGACCCAGGCGGCCATGGTGCGAATGGTGAGGAGCAGGTGTTTCATCGTGTGTTCCTCATCAATCGAGGTTCTTGCCGATCATGCGGATCAGGAACACCGCCGCGATGTTGGCCAGTACCACCGCGAACAGCGCGCCGGCCGAAGCCACGCCGACGTCGAAGTTCATCAGCGCCTGCTTGAAGATCAGGAAGGCGAGGTTGGTGCTCTCGTTGCCGGGTCCACCACCGGTCGTGGTGAAGATCTCGGCGAAGACACCGATCAGAAAAATCATCTCGATCATGACGACGACGGCGATCGGCCGCGCCAGGTGCGGCAGCGTCAGGAACCAGAACTTCTGCAGCGCATTGGCGCCGTCCATG
>JANOBJ010000123.1:0-6741 GCA_031411575.1 Betaproteobacteria bacterium
GGAACTTGCGGCCGATGCCCAGCTGGGCAATCTCGGCCTCCTTGTGGCGCAGCAGGTCAATCGTGCTGCCGGCAAAACCACCATGATGGACATCATCACCGGCAAAACCCGGCCCAATGTGGGCACGGTGTTTTTCGGCAGCACGATTGACCTGCTGCGGCACAAGGAGTCAGAAATCGCGCAACTGGGGATCGGTCGCAAGTTCCAGAAACCCACGGTGTTCGAGCAGCTCACGGTGTTTGAGAATCTGGAACTTGCGCTCAAGACCGACAAGGGCGTGAAGTCGTCGATGGTGTTTCGCCTTGATTCGACCCAGAGCGACCGCCTGGCCGATGTGCTGCACACCATCCACCTTGCCGACAGCGTGAGCCGACTGGCCGGCAACCTGAGCCATGGGCAAAAGCAGTGGCTGGAGATTGGCATGCTGCTGATGCAGGACCCCAAACTGCTGCTGCTCGACGAGCCCGTGGCCGGCATGACGGACGAAGAGACCGCGCGCACGGCTGAGCTGTTCCTCACGCTGAAAGGCAAGCATTCGCTGATGGTGGTGGAGCACGACATGAGCTTCATCCGCACCATCAGCGAGATCGTGACGGTACTGTGCGACGGCTCCGTGCTGGCGCAGGGCACGCTCGATGAGGTGCAGTCCGATGAGCGTGTGATTGAAGTGTATTTGGGAAGATGATGACCCTCCCCCGAAGCGCCTTCGGAGCCTCCCCCTCAAGGGGGCTCCACCAGTGGCCCGGCAAAGCCGGCTCCCCGGTGGCCCCGTAAAGGCACGTTTTTAAAGGATCAGGGGCATGTTGTCCGTCAAGAATGTCAACCAGTACTACAGCGGGTCGCACATCCTGCGCGACGTGAGCCTGGAAGCGCATCTGGGCAAAGTGACCGTGCTGCTGGGTCGCAACGGCGTGGGCAAGACCACGCTGCTCAAGTCGCTGATGGGCCTGGTGCCGATCAAGACTGGCAGCATCGAGTTTGACGGCAAGGCCATCGAACATGCGACGCCATATGAACGCGCGCGCGCCGGCATCGGGTTTGTGCCGCAGGGGCGCGAGATTTTCGCGCGGCTCACGGTCGACGAGAACCTGGCGATGGGCCTGGCCTACAAGAGCGCCAGTACGCCGATCCCGGCTGAGCTATATGCACTGTTTCCGGTGCTCAAGCAGATGCTCAAACGGCGCGGCGGCGACCTGTCAGGCGGACAGCAGCAGCAACTTGCCATTGCGCGCGCGCTGGCCGCTAAGCCGAAGCTGCTGATTCTGGACGAGCCGACCGAGGGCATCCAGCCGAGCATCATCAAGGACATCGGCCGCGTGATCCGCATGCTGGCTGACCGCGGTGACATGGCGATCCTGCTGGTCGAGCAGTACTACGATTTCGCGCGGGACCTGGCCGACGACTACCTCGTCATGCAGCGCGGCAATTTCATCGCACGCGGACCGGGCAGCGAGATGGAAGCCAAGGGCATTCGCCAACTCGTGGCGATCTGAAGCGTTTTCACCCACGACATTCATTGCTATAAAAATAATAGCTAAGAACGACCATTGGAAGCGGACCACCGGCACTTTTCATTAAAAATTGGTGCTGCGGGAGCCATTGGAGACCGCGCTGCACTCAAGCCCCGCTCTAGCAACCCAGCGTGTCCGCCAGCGCGGTCAGACTGGCCGCATGCAGATCGTTGTCGGGCCTGGGTGACACGTCTTTCGGCTGCGCGGCGCCAAATTCCAGAGGCCGCTCAATGTAGGCGGTGTGCAGGCCGCAGGCGCGTGCGCCCGCCAGGTCGTCGTGGTGCGCCGCCACCAGCATCACATCCTGCGGCGGCAGGTCAAATACCGTGGCCACGCCCAGGTAGGTGGCCGGGTTGGGTTTGTAGGCGCGGAACACTTCGGCGCTCAGCACGCAGTCCCAGGGCAGGCCGGCGCGCTTGGCCATGTTGGTGAGGAGGCCGATGTTGCCGTTGGACAGGGTGCAGATGGTATACCGGCGCTTCAGGCGTTTCAGGCCCGCCACGCTGTCCGGCCACGGATCGAGCCGGTGCCAGACACGGTTGAGGTGCTTGCGCTGGGCTTCGTCCAGGTGGGTCAGACCAAACTCCGGCAGCATGCTGTCCAGGATCATCCGGTGCAGATCGTCAATCAGTGTCCAGCCCAGTTCGCGACGTGCCACGCGTGCCATGGCTGGCTGGTAGCCGGCGCGCCAGGCCAGTGCAAAGGCGGCGCCATCGACCTGCGGGTACAGCGCTGACATCTCGCGCACGATGCTGCCGTGCCAATCCACCACGGTGCCAAAGATATCGAAAGCCAGCACCTTGACGCTGGCGACCGGTACGGGAGGAGCGTTCATGCGTGCATGGTAGCGCGTCACGCACTCGGGATGTTGCGCGTCAAAAAACAAAACTTTGGTGCTACGTCGCCCAGACGCGCGGACTGCTGCCGCGCAGCTGCCACAGGTCTGCGCGCCACTGGTCGCGCACCGCGCGCAACAGCTGCATGGCCGGCTCCACCACCGGAGCCAGCACGCGCACCACCACCACTTGCGGGTTTGGCGAGGTGGCGCCGGCCGTGCGCGCCAACGCGTGGTCGTCGATCAGCGCGCGCGCGGCCTCCAGCGCCCGGTCGCGGCGCGGGCGTGCAATGGCGGCGCCCGCCACGAAGAACAGCGTGGCCATGCAGCGCTGGCCGGCCAGTGCCAGCGGGCTGTCCATCAGCCGCGCGTCCTGCGCATCGATACGTCCGCGCTCCAGCCACACGCCGGGCACCTCCAGGTGCTGCGAGAAACTGCCGCGCACGAAAGGCCGGCTGGCGGCGGGCAGGCCGAGCGACGTGACATCCCAGCCGATCAGTTCTGCGCCCGGGGCCAGATCAAACGCGGCGTGGTTGACGGCATTGCAGCCGCTGTAGGCCAGTGCCTCCAATGGCAGCCATTCAAGGCGCGCACCGGCTTCGAGCCGGGCGCGCACGGTTTGCGTGGCCAGCTCACCTTCCGAGCGGTAAAAGCGCGTGGCGCCGGGGGTGGTGATCAGGGCGTGGGCGCCGGCGGCAAGGGTGATGCCGATGTCCAGCGCATCGCCGCCGACCAGTCCACCCGGCGGATGCACCAGCACGTTGTGGCAGATGGCATCGCCCTCGGGGTACAGGCTTTGCAGGATGCGCAGTGGCCCGTCGTGCTGGTAGCGCGCCACGCAGCGCTGGTTTTCAAGGCTGTAGTCAAGCTGGAGTCGGGCGTGCCAGGGCATGGAGCCCGAGTGTACGTGGGGTGCGCGGCGGCGCACCGGGGCGTCAGGCCTTCACCATGCGCTCCGCGCGCGGCGGCAGCATCGACAAGTTGAAGATCCCGTCGGCGGCCGGTCGCGCCTTGAGGTTGAATACCTCCACTACTTCGTCAACCTGCTGCTCCAGATAGAGCTTGCGGATGTCGCCCAGCCCATGGCTCTGGGTGTCGGCGGCGCCGACGTACTGCGCGGTGATTTTCCAGCGGTCCAGTTCCACCTTGTCGTCCAGGATCGGTTCGCGCAGCTTGGTCGCCGCCATGGCGGGCGCGGGGTTGGCGAAGGTTTCCACAACCGCGCGGTTGGTGGCGCGCAGGAAACCCGCCACGGCCTTGGGGTTCTGGGTGATCAGGTTGTTGCCCGCCAGGATCGCGTTGCCATACAGGTTGACGCCCGCGCTGGCGTATTGCAACACCGACAACTCGTCGGTTTTCATGCGCGCAAACAGCGACACGGCTGAGTCATGAAAATAGGTGGCGCCGTCCACGTCGCCGCGCACCACCACGTTGTCGCGCGCGCTGAAATCGGTGGTGGCCCAGGCGAACAGGTCTGGCTTGACTCGCAGCTTGCGCGCCACCATCGGCCATGCCCGGCGCGTCGACTCGACCGCCGCAGCGGCGATCTTCTTGCCTTCCAGGCTGCGGAAATCACCGGTGATGCCGCGGTCCTTGCGGCCGATGATCACAAACGGCGCGCGGTTGTAATACTGGTACACCGCCTGCACCAGCGGCGTGCCTGGGTTCTGCGCGTTGAACTCGATCAGCGAGCTGATGTCGCCCAGCCCCATCTGGTTGACGCCGCTGGCAATGCGCGTGATGGACGCGACGGACCCGGCGCCCACGTCAATGGTCACGTCCAGCCCTTCGTCCTTGTAGTAGCCCTTGCTCTGGGCCAGGAAGAACGGCGAAGTCTGGCCCGTGATGCGGAAGTCCAGTGTGAACTTGATCGGCGTGAGGCGGGGCGTGGACTGCGACCAGACAGCCGGCGCGGCAAGCGAGGCGGCAAAGGCAGTGGCAAGCGAGGGCGCGGTGGCGAGGAACAGGCGGCGTTTCATGGACTTCTCCGGAAAAAGGTCATTGACAACCAAGACCAGCGCCGGTGCGCGCGGCCGGGCGGTTCAAGAGCAATTTCCGGGCGGCCCGTTTTGGTGCACAGGCGCTGAACGCTTCTACTCTTGCCACCACCGAAGCAGGACGCATGCCAATGCGGTGCCAGGGCGTGGTCGAGTCGAATGGTCTGGAGCCGCATGGACCAGTCGAACCGCCAGGTCTGGTTCGGTATTTGCTAGCATCTGCGGCAAGAGTAGAAGCGTTCACCAGTTCCAACCGCTGGCCGGAAATTGCTCTTGATCCTCACCCCTTCAAGGAGCGCTTCATGCTGGTCACCCGACAACCCGTTTTCCGAAAGTTCTGGCACGCCGTGATGCCGCTGAGCGAACTGGCGTCCGGGCCCAAGCCGTTCACGCTGCTGGGCGAGAACATCGTGCTGTTTCTCGACGCCCGCGGTGAGCCCGCGGCGCTGCGCGACCGCTGCTGCCACCGCACCGCGCGACTGTCCAAAGGCTGGTGCGTGGATGACGAAGGCAAAGCGTGCAGCCAGGGCGACCTGCAATGCGGCTACCACGGCTGGACATACGACCGGGGCGGCAAGGTCATCCGAATCCCGCAGTACGAAGCCGGCCGCGCCGCGCCGCCGGACTACAAAACCACCTCATACCGGTGCACCGCGCGCTATGGCTACGCCTGGGTGGCGCTGGATGAGCCCGAAACCGATATTCCCGACATCCCCGAGTTCTCGGACCCGGGCTACCGCACGATCTTCCAGTTTTATGAGCGCTGGGCAACAAGCCCGATGCGCGCGCTGGAAAACTCGTTTGACAACTCGCACTTCAGCTTCGTGCACCGCGCCACGTTTGGGGTGGCGGCGTCACCCAAGCCCAGCAAGTACGAGCTGGTCGAAAACGGGACCGGGTTCTATGCCGAGACGGTGATCGACGCCACCAACCCGGAGAAATTTCACCGCATCAGCGGCGTGACCGACCCGATCACGCAGCGCCACATGCGCAACGCGTACTTTCTGCCGTTTTCACGGCGGCTGGATATCGAGTACCCGTCGGGCATCCGCCACGTCATCATCAACTGCTTCACGCCGATCGACGACGGCACCATGCAGCTGTGCCAATGGCTGTTTCGCAACGACACGGAAGCCGACTGCCCGGCGCAGATGCTGATCGACTTTGACGACGAGATCACGCGCGAGGACAAGGACATTCTGGAATCCACCGATCCCGACGCGGTGGTAGACCTGCGCCGCCGCGGGGTGGAGTACTCGATGGATTCCGACCGCCCGGGCGTACTGATCCGCCGAAAGCTCATGGAATTGCTGGCGCGCCACGGCGAGCAGGAAATCCACCGCCTTTCCACCGTGGCATAGCTGCCTGTCGCTGCCTATAAACGCTATTAAAATAGTAGCAAAATATGACCACTTGACGCCGACCAGAGCGCTATTTGGTCCAAAAATCGCGGTGCATGGCCGCAATGGCGTCCTCCACCTCCGGCACCGGCCCGATCACGGTCAACGCCTTCTGCCCACGCGCAAAAACTTCGCGGCAGGGCAGCTCCAGCGTCGGGTTGTCGGGGTGGTTGCCTGTGAGTTCCAGAAGGCGGCGCTCGGACAGGCCATACACCAGCCGCCCGATGTGGGCCCAGTACTGCGTGCCCGCGCACATGGCGCAGGGCTCAACCGTGGTGACGAGCGTGCAGTTCCACAGGTAGTCAGGCGCGTAGTTCAGTGCAGCCGCGCGCGCCAGCGTCGCCTCGGCGTGGTTGACGGTATCGATGTTGCCTTGCTCGGCCAGCACGGTGTCGCCATCGGGCGCGACCAGCACGGCGCCAAACGGGTGCCGCCCGAGTGACTGCGCACGCTGCGCAACCGCGTTGGCTCGGTGCAGGGCCGCAACGATCTGAGCCGGTGTCATGCCTGGGTAGCGGCGTGGGTTACGCCTGCGAGCCGCGGTGCGCCCAGGCGGTGGTGTTTTTCTCGACGTAGCTGAACAGCTCGTACATCGCCATGGCCATCGCGCCGACCACCAGCAGACCGGCAAACGCCAGGCCCATCTGCATGGCCGATCCGGCCGAGATCAACAGGTAGCCGATGCCCTCGTTGGCGGCGGTCATTTCCGACACCGTGGTGCCAACGAACGCTAGCGTGATCGCCACCTTGAGTGAGCCATAAAAGTACGGCATGGAGCGCGGCAAGCCCACCTTGATGAGCACATCCCAGCGCTTGGCGCCCAGCACCCGCAACACGTCTTCCAGCTCGGGCTCCAGCGTGGCCAGGCCAGTGGCGATGTTCACCATGATCGGGAAGAAAGAGATCAGAAAGGCGGTGAGGATGGCCGGCCCGGCCCCGATGCCGAACCACACCACCAGAATCGGCACGAAAGCGGCCTTGGGCAGTGCATTGAACGC
>JANOBJ010000124.1:0-13096 GCA_031411575.1 Betaproteobacteria bacterium
GCCCGCCGTCACGCGCTGCAGGAACGGCTGCACGATGCGCGGCAGCCGCGCCGACTCCAGATACGACTGGCCCAGCCGCAGCACCCGCGGCAGCAGCCAGAACAGCTTGCCGTCGGTGCCCACATAGCCCAGGTGCGCCAGCGTCAGCAGGTAGCGCCGGGCAGCGGTGCGCGTCATGCCGCAGCGCTGGCCGGCCTGGCTGGCGGTGAGGCGCGGGTTGGCGTCGTCAAAGGTCTCGATGATCGACAGGCCCTTTTCCAGCCCGGCGATCCAGTCGCGTTTGTCCAGCGTGGAGGGCGGGCCGGACGAGACGGCGGGCGGAGTAGAGGGCAGGGAGGACGGCTCGGGCATGGACGCGATTGTGGGTCCGCTGCCGCAACGGTGTTTAGGGAAAACCCGGAAAATGATCGTTAATCGCTCAATTGAGTTCATTCATCGTTCAAAACGGCGGTTGGTGGCGGTTGTATGGGCCGGGGTCTACCGCTAAATTACTGGCTACGACGGCAATTCTGAACGATCACCGAACCAAACATGATTTCCGCGCCAGCCAGCCCCGCCATCACCGGCACCACCGATGTCTATTTGATCATCGGCGACCCGGTGGAGCAGGTGCGTGCGCCCGAGTCCTTCAACCGCATCTTCGCGGCGATGGGCATCGACGCGGTGCTGGTGCCGGTGCACGTGGCGCCGGACCACCTGGAGGCCTTTGTCAAGGCCGTCTTCACCACGCGCAACATCTCGGGCCTGTGGGCCACCATCCCGCACAAGACGCCGCTGGTCGATCTGCTGGACCGCTGCTCAGACCTGGGCCGGCTGGCCGGCGCGGTCAACGCGGTGCGTCGCAACGCCAACGGCACGCTGGAGGGCGGGCTGTTCGACGGCGAAGGCTTCATGGCCAGCCTGGCCTATTTCGGCTTGACCGTGGCGGGCAAGCGGGTGCTGATGCTGGGCGCGGGCGGCGCGGCGGCTGCCATTGGCGTATCGCTGGCCTGCACCGGTACCGCACCGGTGGCGGAACTCGCGCTGTTCGATCCCGCAGCCGGCCGCGCGCAGCAGATCGTGGAGCGCCTGGCGCCCGCCAGCCGCGCGCGTCTGTCGGTGGCGGCCAGCAACGACCCGGCCGGGTTCGATCTGGTGATCAACGCCACGCCGCTCGGGCTGAAGCCCGGCGACCCCTTGCCCTGCGACGTGGCGCGCTTGTCCAGCGGCGCGGCGCTGGTGGACATCCTCATGAAGCACCAGCCGACGCCCGTGGTGCGCGCGGCGCGGGCACGTGGCCTGGTGGCACATCCGGGCTTCGAGATGATGATCCAGCAGACCCATCTGTACCTCGATTTTTTCGGCTTCCACGAGGCTGCGGCGCGGCTGCGCGAAGACGCCACCTTTGTGCGCGAACTCATCTACCCCGAAACGCTGCATGGCGAGATACGGCGACCCGCCGCGGCCGGATTTTCCATCCCTGAAGTCGAGGGTTCACGACTTGCCCTTCATCCAAACCCCTGAGGAGACAACCCCCATGAAAAAACGATTTGCTCTTAAAACGATAGCTGTCTGCGTCCTGCTGGCGGGCACCACAGCCGCTTTTGCGCAACAAACGATCAAGATTGCCAACATTGTCGAGCTGTCCGGTGGCGGCGCCACGGCGGGCACCAACTTCAAGAACGGGGTGGAACTGGCGGTCAAGGAAATCAATGCTGCCGGCGGCATCCTGGGCAAGAAGATCGAGTCCGTCACCAGCGACACGCAGAGCAACCCGGGCGTTGCCAAGGGCCTGACGCAGAAGGCGGTGGACCAGGACGTGTTTGCCATCTTCGGCCCGGTGTTCTCTGGCTCGATCATGGTCAGCATGGCCGAAAGCCGGCGCGCCGAGATCCCCAACTGGACCGGCGGCGAGGCGGCCAGCATCACCACGCAGGGCAACCCGTATATCTTTCGCACCAGCTTCACCCAGGCCACCGCGATGCCCAAGGTGGCCAAGTACATCGCCACCAAGTCCAAGAGCCTGGCCATCATTTACGTGAACAATGATTTCGGCAAGGGCGGCCTGGACATGATCAAGAAGGCGCTGGCCGGCAGCGGCACCGCCATCGCGGCCGAGATCAGCACCGATTCGGGCCAGGTGGACTTCTCGCCGGCCGTGCTGAAGGCCAAGCAGAGCAACGCCGACGCCGTGTTTGTCTACACCAACGAGGAAGAGTCGGCGCGCGCGCTGCGCGAGTTGCGCAAGCAGGGCTGGACCAAACCCATCATCGGCGAGACCACACTGACCGGCCAGAAAGTGATCGAACTGGCAGGCGAGGCCGCCAACGGCGCGGTCGCGCATGTGGGCCTGACGGTGGATGCGCCACTGCCCGAGATGCTCAAGTTCAAGGGCAAGTTCTACCAGGAATACAAGTACATCCCCGACCACAACGGCATCAAGGGCTACACCGGCGTGTACACGCTGAAGGCCGGGATTGAAAAGGTCGGCAAGCTCGATCGCAAGGCGGTGGCGCAGGCCATGAAGGGTCTGAAGATCAGCGCGGCCAAGTACCCGGGCGTGATCATGGACGTGACCTTCGACGACAAGGGCGATCTGGACCGTGACAGCTTCCTGGTCGAGGTGAAGGGCGGCAAGCAGGAAGTGGTGTCCACCATCGGGCCGCTGGGTGCCGCGGTGGCGGCCAAGAAGTAAGACCCTGCCGCCCGGTCATCGCAGGGCAGCGGCCCGGATGACCGATACCTTCGCGCCTGTCGACGCGTTTTCCCTCCGGCCGCCCGCCCCTCGACAGGCACAGGGCGGCCCGCGGAGTCACCCATGACCGATTTTCTCCAGCTTTTTCTGAGTGGCCTGGCCACCGGCAGCATCTATGCGCTGGCGGCCCTTGGCTTCACCCTGCTGTGGCAGGCCTCGGGCACCATCAACTTTGCCCAGGGCGAGTTTGTGATGCTGCCGGCCTTCATGATGCTGGGCTTCCTGTCGATCGGCGCGCCGCTGGCGGTGGGCTTTGTGCTCACCACGATCCTGGCGGTCGTCGTGCTGGGTTGGGTGTTCAAGCGCGGCCTGGTCGATCCACTGTTCAAGTACGGCATGATGCCGATCGTTGTCGCCACCATCGGCCTGTCGATCGCCATGCGCAACGGCGTGCGTGCGGGCTACAGCGCCGAGGCGCATCCGTTCCCCAGCCTGTTCGCCGACAAGCTCTACAACATCGCCGGTGTGACCGTGACGCTGTCGGACATCGGCACGCTGGTGCTGGCCACCGCGATCGTGCTGGCCACCCAGGCCTTCCTGGCCAAGACCGTGACCGGCCGCGCCATGCAGGCGGTGGCGCAGAACACCGAGAGCGCCAGCGTGCTGGGCATCAACGTGCCGAGGATGATTTTCTACACCTTCGCCATCAACGCGGTGCTGGCGGTAGCGGCGGCGATGCTGGTCACGCCGACTTACCTCGCCAAGTTCGACATGGGTGAATCGCTGGGTACCAAGGCCTTCTTCGCCGCCATCATCGGTGGCTTCAACAACTCGCGCGGCGCGCTGCTGGGCGGACTGATCGTCGGCGTGGCCGAAAACCTGGCCGCCGCCTACATCTCGCCGGCCTACAAGGACGCGGTGGCGCTCATCATCTTCATGGTGGTCATCCTGTTCAAGCCGCAAGGTTTGCTCGGCAGAAAAGAAGAGCGCAAAGTCTGAGGCCCGCCATGAAAAAGACCACTCTTGTCTCCCTGGCCATCGGCGCGGTGCTGATGCTGATCCTGCCGTTGTTCCTGAAGAACTACGGCATCTACCTGCTGACCTACTGGCTGGTGTTTGTCATCGCCACCATGGGCCTGAACCTCACTGTCGGCTATGCCGGGCAGAAATCACTGGGCCACGCGGCCTTCTTCGGCATCGGCGCGTACACCGTGGCCATTCTCATGAAGGCCGGGGTCAGCTTCTGGCTGGGCTTGCCGGCGGCGGCGCTGATCTGCTTTGCGGTCGGGCTGGCGCTGGGTTTCCCGGCGCTGCGGGTGCAGACGATCTACCTGGCGTTCGCCACGCTGGGCTTCAACACCGCGATCTGGCTGGTGATGCGCAACGAGGAGTGGCTCACGGGCGGCACCTTCGGCATCAACAACATTGCTCGGCCCAGCCTGGCGGGGTTCAGTCTGGAAGGCAACCTGGCCTACTACTACTTCGTGTTCGGCGTGACCGTGGTGCTGGCGCTGCTGCTGTGGGGCCTGCTGCGCAGCCCCTGGGGCAAGGCCTTCACGGCGCTGCGCGACAACCCGATCCGGGCCGAAAGCCTGGGGGTGGATATCCGCACCTACACGCTGCTGAGCTTTGCCATCGGCGCGGTCTATGCGGGCGTTGCGGGTGCGCTGTTTGCCAGCCTGGTGCAGTTCATCGAGCCGGCGCCGTTCTCGGTCGGCGCGTCGATCATGATGTACCTGATGGTGGTGGTGGGCGGGCCGGGCTACTTCCTCGGACCGGTGCTGGGCGCGGCGGTGGGGGTGGTGGTGCCCGAGTGGCTGCGCGACGTGCCCGGCGTCGCGGCCTGGTACCTGCCGATCTTTGGCGCCGCCGTGGTGCTGCTGATGATCTGGCTGCCCGACGGGCTGCTGTCGCTGCCCGACCGCATCAAGGCCAAACGCATGGCGCGTGAAGCCAACGCCGCGCGCTCCGCCGCGGCCGCCAAACTGGGAGCGCAGTCATGAGCAAGCCCTTGCTGAAAGTATCGGGCCTGAAAAAGGCCTATGGCGCGATCCAGGCGGTGGGCGGGGTCAGCTTCGAGGTCATGCCGGGTGAGATCTTTGGCGTGATCGGGCCCAACGGCTCGGGCAAGACCACGCTGTTCAACAGCATGCTGGGGCAGATCACGCCTGACGCCGGGCAGATCGTGCTCAACGGTGAAGACGTGTCCAAACTCGGCCCGCTGGAGCTGAACCGCCGCGGCGTCGGGCGCACCTTCCAGACGCTGCAGGTGTTTGGCAAGATGAGCGTGCGCGACAACCTGATCGTGGCCGCGCAGGAGCACGCGGGCAGCATGTTCAGCCGCATGTTCGCGCCTGGCGATTCCAACCTGGGCGCCAAGGCCGATGCGCTGATCGACCGCTTCCGCATCCGCCACGTGGCCGATCTAAAGGCCGGCACCCTGAGCTACGGCCAGCAAAAGCTGGTGGACATCGCCATGGCCTTCATGAGCGAGCCCGACCTCGTGCTGCTGGACGAGCCCTGCGCGGGCGTCAACCCGTCGCTGGTGGGGGGCATTTCAACGCTGCTCAAGGACTTGAACCACAATCCGCAGTTTGAGAAACGCAGCAGCTTCGTGGTGATCGAGCACAACATGGATTTCGTAATGGACCTGTGCCACCGCATCATGGTGATGGTGGAGGGCCAGGTGATGGCCATCGGCACGCCGGCCGAGATTCGCGCCAACAAACAGGTGCTTGACGCCTACCTGGGGAGCTGACATGACTGAACCCACAGAAGACATCTGCATCGAATTCGACGACGTGGTGGCCGGCTACAAGGATTTCATGATCCTGAACAACCTGTCGTTCAAGGCCCGCCGCGGCTCGATCACGCTGCTGCTGGGCCCCAACGGCGCCGGCAAATCCACCGTACTCAAGACCCTGTTTGGCCTGCTCAAGCCGCGCCAGGGGCGGGTGCTGCTGGATGGCGTGGTGGTCAATGGCGCCAGCCAGAAAGAGCTGCTGGCCCACGGCATTGCCTTTGTGCCGCAAGGGCGCAACCTGTTCGGCCAGCTCACCGTGTGGCAGAACCTCGAGCTGGGAGGTATCACCATCGGCACCAAGACCACGCACGAGCGCATTCCCGAGGTGCTGGAGTTTTTTCCGCGTGTGAAGGAGCGCTTGCACTCGATGGCCTCGTCGCTCTCGGGCGGTGAGCAAAAGCAGCTGGAGATCGGCCGTGCGTTGCTGCTGCGGCCCAAGGTGATCCTGATCGACGAACCCTCGATCGGCCTGAGCCCGCTGGTGGTGCAGGATGTCTTCAAGCTGCTGCGCAAGCTCGCCGACCAGGGCACCACGGTGCTGATGGTCGAGCAAAATGTGAAGAGCGCGCTGAAAGTGTCCGACGATGCGATCGCGCTCGAATCGGGTCGTCTGGTGCTGCACAAGCCGGCCAGCGAGCTGCTGGCTGATCCCAACATCGAGAGGCTGTTCCTGGGTGGCGCGCACGCCGCCACTGCCCCCACTCCGGCCGCGCCGGTGGCCACCTTCTGATCACTGCAACACAAGGACACGCACCATGAGTGACTTGCTGGTCAACCCGTCCGATACCCGCGAACCGCTGCAGGCGTCGTTCAGCGATGCCGCCAACCCACTGGGACTCGATGGCATCGAGTTCATCGAGTACGCCACCCCGAAGCCGCAGGCGCTGGGCCAGGTGCTGGAGATGTTGGGCTTTCGACCGGTGGCGCGGCACCGCTCGCGCGAGGTGCTGCTGTACCGCCAGGGCGCGCTCAACATCGTGGTCAATGCCCACCCGCTGGACGTGAAGGGCGCGGCCCATGGCAGCGAAGCGCCGGCGATTTCGGCCATCGCGCTTCGGGTGCGCGACGCGCGCGCCGCCTACCATTACGCGCGTGAGCGTGGCGCCTGGGAGGTGCCCACGCACGCCGAGGTGATGGAGCTCAACATTCCCGCGATCCACGGCGCCGGTGGCAGCCGCATCTACTTTGTGGACCGCTACCAGGAGTTCTCGATCTATGACGTGGACTTCATCCCGATTCCCACCGTGGACCAGAAGCCGCCCGCGGTGGCCGGCATTCATTTCTTCGGCGTGGTGCAGTACATCGGCCCCGAGCGCAGCTACGACTGGATAGAGTTTTACCGCGAGCTGTTTGGCATTGAGCTGATTCCCGACGAGCAGCGCTTCGGCATCATGCCCAAGGGCAAGCTGCTGCGCAGCCCGTCACTGGACCCGGCCAACCGCTTCATGCTGCAGCTGATCGAGCCCGACGTGCTGGTGCTGGACGCTGACGAAAAGCTGCAGCGCATCGGCCTGGGCGTGCCCGACGTGCTGGCCGCCGTGACGGCGCTGCGCAAGCTCGGCATCGAGTTTGTCGAGACAGCCGCGGCGCACACCGAATCGCGTGGCGCCATCACCAAGACCTACCTGGGTTCGGTGGTGTTTGAGCTGGTCAAGAGCGACAGGGGGTAGGCCATGAACATCGCGGGCTTCGGCATGGATACGATCACCCTGGCGGGGCCACTGGAGGCCAAGCTGCGGGCCATCAAAGGTGCGGGGTTCTCGCAGGTGATGCTCAAGGCCAATGACCTGGTGGGCCATCCCGACGGGCTGGACGCGGCCGTGCGGGCGGTGCGCGAGAGCGGCCTGCGTGGCACTGGCTTCCAGGTGCTGCGCGATTTTGAAGGCCTGTCGGGGCACCTGCATGAATACAAGGTGGACATCGCCAAGTCGATGCTGCAGATGTGCGCGGCGCTTGGCTGCAAGGTGCTCTTGGCCTGCTCGTCCACCTCGGCGCACGCCACCGACGACCTGGACCGTATCGCGGCCGACCTGCGCAAGCTGGCGATGCTGGCGCTGCCTTTGGGCATCCGGATTGCGTACGAAGGGCTGTCGTGGGGGCGCACCATCAACGAGTTCACCACCGCCTGGGACGTGGTGTGTCGCGCCGATTGCCCCAACCTCGGGCTGGGCATCGACTCGTACCACATCTTCGCCGCCAAGACCCCGCTGGATGAGATCGACTACCTTGATCCTGCCAAGATTTTTCTCGTGCAGCTGGCCGACTTCATGTGGCAGGAAACCAAGACGTTTGAGGAGCGCATGACCACCGCGCGCACCTTCCGCGTATTCCCCGGCGAAGGCGTGCACAGCGAGGCGCTGGCCGAACTGGTGCAGAAGCTCGACCGCCTGGGTTACGAGGGCGACTACAGCTTCGAGGTGTTCAACGACGACTACCAGAACATGCCGCTGCCGATGGTGGCCGAACGGGCCCGCAAGAGCGCGGTCTGGCTGGCCGAGGACGTGCTGCGCCGCTCGACCCCGCTGCCCAATCGCATGCGGCTGAAATCCGTCTGAGCAGGCGGCGGCCATGAGCGGCATTTTCGACAGCATTCTGGCCACGCCCGAGGCGCAGGACGCGTTCAGCGAGCGCAGCTTCGTCGATGCCATGCTGCGTTTTGCGGCGGCCCTGGCGCGCGCCCAGGCAGCCGAGGGCCTGATCCCCGCGAGCGCGGCGCAGTCGATCACCGGCACCTGCAAGGTCGAGCTGTTCGACGTCGCGAAGATCTGCCGCGAAAGCGCGCGGGCCGGCAGCGTGGCCATTCCGATGGTCAAGACGCTCAAGGAAACCGTCGGCCTGTTCAACCCCGAGGCCGTGGCCTGGGTGCACTTTGGCGTGATCGGCCAGGACGTGATCGACACCGCGATGGCCCTGGTGACGCAGCGCGCGCTGCGTCTCATCGAAGCCGATACCCGGGTGGCGCTGGACGCCTTGCTGGCGCTGGCGCAGACCCATGAGGCCACACCCATGCTGGCGCGCACGCTGCTGCAGCCCGCGTCGGTCATCACCTTTGGCCTCAAATGCGTGGGGTGGGCAGCGCCGCTGGCGCGCAGCCTGGTGCGGCTGCGGCTGGTGTCGGGCCGTGCGCTGCAGTTGCAGCTGGGTGGCGCCGTCGGCACGCGGGCCGAGATGAAGGCCGCGGGCGCACGCGTGGCGCGCCGCATGGCGGCTGATCTGTCGCTGGCCGAGCCGGTGGCGGCCTGGCATACCCAGCGCGACGAGTGGGTGGCGCTGGCCTGCGAACTGGGCTTGCTGGCCGGCAGCCTGGGCAAGATCGCGCTGGACATTTCTCTGCTGAGCCAGTTTGAAGTGGGCGAGGTGGCCGAGCCGGCGGTGCCGGGGCGCGGCGGCTCTTCCACGATGGCCTTCAAGCACAACCCGGTGGGCTGCATGGTGGCGCTGACCGCCGCGCAACGCGCGCCACAGCGGGTAGCAACGCTGCTCGCCGGCATGGCGCAGGAGCACGAACGCGCGCTGGGCGGCTGGCAGGCCGAGCTGGCCGAGTGGCCGCAGCTGGTGATGCTGGCCCACGGCAGCGTGCGCGCGATGGCGCAGGCGCTGCCGGCACTGCAAGTGAATGTGGACGGCATGCGTGCCAACCTGGATGCGGTGCGCGCCAGTCTGCCGGCCGACGCTGCGCAAGCCTGGTTCAACCCCGCGCTGGTTGCGCAGGCGGCGGCGCAAGCCCGGGCACAGCTGGCAGGCCTGCGCGGCACGCCGAAATCCGAGCCAGCCGGAGAACCGATGCCGGAGCCGGTTTAGGCATCAAAATGGCCTGTTGTCCCCTCCACGTGGTCGTTGTTTGCTATAAATAATGTAGCATTTTGGTTGTCCATTGCTTCGACCATCACGGTCACCAGTTGAATCAACTCATGCCGCCTGCTTCCATCGCTTCCGACATCGCCGTGCTGGACTCGCGCGCGCAGTTGCACCACACGCCGTGTGGCGCGGGGCAGCTGGTGTGGCGCGTGTGGCCGGCACCTACAGTCAGGGTCGGTGAGGGCGGGCGCGAGCCGCCGCCGGTCGTGTTGCTGCACGGCGGCAGCGGCAGCTGGACGCACTGGCTGCGCAACATCGACGCGCTGGTGGCCGAGGGTCGCCGCGTGCTGGTGCCCGATCTGCCGGGCTTTGGCGATTCGGCGCTGCCGCCGGCCGGCGGTGACGCGGACGCCATCGTCGCGCCGCTCGAAGCGGGCCTGCAGCACCTGGTGGGCGACGCTGCCTGCGATCTGGTGGGTTTTTCCTTTGGCGGCATGGCGGCGGGCCTGTGGGCGGCGCAACACCCCGCGCGCGCCGCGCGGCTGGTGCTGGTGGGCGCACCGGCCATGGGCGTGGTGCCCACGCGCCAGTTCGAGCTCAAGGCCTGGCGCCATCTGACCGACGAAGCGGCGCGCGAGGCGGTTCACCGACACAACCTGGCTGCGCTGATGCTGCATGACGCGCGGCTGATCGACGGACTGGCGCTGCAGCTGCACACCGCCAACGTGGTGCGTGACCGCATGCCGCGCCGGCGCCTGTCGTCCACCGACATCCTGGCGCGATCACTGGCGTCGGTGCCGTGCCCGGTGCTGGCCATCTATGGTGCGCACGATGCGCTCTACAAGCAGTGGATCAGCCAGCTCGGCGCGGCGTTCGAACAGGCAACGCCGCACTTTCGCGGGCTGGAACTGATCGCGGATGCCGGCCACTGGGTGCAGTTCGAGCAGGCCGCTGCGTTCAACCGGGCGTTGCGGCGGACACTGACAGGCTGAACCGGTGTTCAGCGCCTTTTTGAAGTGAAATGCGCCGGTTGTCCGCTTCCCCTGGTCATAGTTCGCTATAACTAATATAGCAATCGACAAGAGGACCAGCCAGGCGTCTGGCGGCGCCGCCGGTCAGTAGCTGAGCTTCGCCACTGCGCGCAGGTTCTCCGCCGTGGTCGTGGGCAGGCCAAAAAATTCCAGATATGCCGGGATCTGCTCGAACAGCATGTCCGAGCCGACCTGCACCACGCACCCGCGCGCCTGGGCCGCGCTCAGAAAAGCCGTCATCTCGGTCTTCATGACGACTTCGCCGACAAAGGTGCTGGCCGCCAGGCGATTCACGTCCATCGGCAACGGGTCGCCCTCGTTCATGCCCATGGGCGTCGCGTTCACCACCAGGTCGTGGCCGGCCGGATCGTTCGAGCCGGCGTGCACAGTGAGCGTGGGGTAGTGCTGGCGCAGGCGGTCGCCCAGCGCCTCGGCCGAGGCTGCGTGCCGGTCATACAGGCTGATCGAGGCGATGCCGGCCGCCGCCAGCGATGCCGCGATGGCCGAGCCAACGCCGCCCGCGCCCACCACCAGCGCGCGCGCGCCGGCCAGCGTGAGCCCCTTGCGCAGCACGCCGCGCACAAAACCCTCGCCGTCAAACAGATCGCCGACCAGCTGGCCGTTGTCGTCACGGCGCACCGCGTTGCAGGCGCCCGCGATGGCCGCAGCCGGCATCACGCGGTCCACCAGCCCGACCGTGGTGACCTTGTGCGGCATGGTGACCAGTGCGCCGCGGATGTTGCACAGCGCGAACACTGACCGCAGAAACACTGGGTAGTCGTCCGGCTTGCAGCCCATCGGCACCACCACCGCGTTGATGCCGGCCTGCTCGAAGTAGGGGTTGTAGATCATCGGCGCCTTGAAGGCGTGCGTCGGGTAGCCGATGTGGGCAATGAGGTCGGTGTTGCCGGTGATGTGCATGGCGAGTCTGTGGCGAGAAGCGGCTGGCGCGAAGAAATGGGGACGGGATGGGTTATTTCTTGGCGGCCGACACGGCGGCGCGCAGGGCCAGCAGGTAGCTGTCGGCGCCAAAGCCGCAAATCTGGCCCTTGACGATGTCGGCAAACACCGACACGTGGCGAAACGCCTCGCGCGCATGGATGTTGGACATGTGCAGCTCCACAACCGGGCAGGTCAGGATGGCCAGCGCATCGCGGATGCCGTAGCTGTAGTGCGTCCAGGCGCCGGCGTTGATCAGCACCGCGTCGACGTTGTCGAGATAGGCCTTGTGGACGCGCTCGCACATCTCGCCTTCGCTGTTGGTCTGGAAGGCATCAACCTCGGCGCCCAGTTCCTTGCCCAGCGCCACCAGGCTGGCATTGATCTCGTCGAGCGTGATCGTGCCGTACTGCTGGGGGTCGCGCTTGCCGAACATGTTGTGGTTGATGCCGTGCAGCATGAGGATTTTCATGGCGGGTCCTGGTTGGGGTAGAGGGTTTCAGTGGTCGGCGACGTCGGTCAGGCGGCCTGCGCCACCCGCGCAGCCATGCCGCCACGGATGACGCAACGGGCGTTTACTTGCGAACCTTGGCAAGCTCGCCCTGCATGGCCTTGACGGTTTCCTGGCCCACGGAGACCGCGTACTTGGCGATCACCGGGCGCATCTTGTCGCGCAGCTTGTCCATCTCGGGGGCTGACAGCTCGGTCACCTGCATGCCGGCTTTCTTCAGTTGGTCAAGTGTGCTGCCGGCGGCATCACGTGCGGTCTGGCGCTGGAACTTGGCGGCTTCTGCGGCAGCATCGGTGAACAGCTTCTTCTCGGCGTTGGACAGGGTATCCCACAGCTTCTTGCTGAACAGCACCGATTGCGGGTTGTACACATGGTTGGTCAGCGCCAGATGCTTCTGAACCTCCGAAAACTTGTTGGCCAGAATCACGTTGAGCGGGTTTTCCTGACCGTCCAGCGCCTTGGATTCCAGCGCGGCATACACCTCGGGGAAAGCCATGGGCGTGGGGTTGGCGTCCAGTGCCTTGACCCAGTCCAGGTTGATCGGGTTGGGGATCACGCGGATCTTCAGGCCGGCGATGTCTTCCACCTTGGTGATGGGGCGCTTGCTGTTGGTCATGTTGCGGAAACCCAGCTCCCAGTAGGCCAGACCCACGATGCCTTTTTCCTGCAGCTTGTCGTGCATCGTCTTGCCGAAGGGGCCGTCCACCACGAAATCGGCTTCCTTGGCGTTGGCGAACTGGAACGGAAAATCGTAGATCGCGAATTCCTTGACCTGGCTGGCCAGGATGCCGGAGTTCATCACCACCATCTCGATGGTGCCGCCCTGCAGGGCCGACACGTTGGGAGCGTCACCGCCGAGCACGCCGCCGGGAAACAGGTTGACCTTGATCTTGCCGCCGGACTTGGCGGCCACGATCTCGGCAAATTTCTCCATGCCCGCCACGATCGGGTGGCCCTTGGGGTTTTGCGTGGCGAACTTGATCGAACGCTCCTTGATGTCCTGCGCGCTGGCCATGCCGATAGCGGAGAGAGCGGCCACGGCCACCAGAGTCTTGATCATCAAACGTTTCATGAATGTCTCCTGCGAAAAATCACACAGTACGCAAACCGTAAGGGCGCAAGACACGGCGTACCAGACACGCCTCGCGCCGCGAAAACAAATAACGAATCAACCGTACAGCAGCCGCGCGGGCCACATGATGATCTGGGGGAACAGCACCATCAGGAACATCACCGCGAACTGCACGATCATGAACGGCATCACGCCGCGCGTCACGTCGTCCATCCGCATCTTGCCGACGCCGGCCACCACATTGAGCACCGTGCCCACCGGCGGCGTC
>JANOBJ010000125.1:0-2518 GCA_031411575.1 Betaproteobacteria bacterium
TGCAGCACGCGGCCGTCGGTGGTGTGCACCGTGACCTTGCCGATCCAGGCTTTCGGGTAGGCACGGTCCACCTCGACGTCGAGTTCCATCGTCACGCGGTCGCGCAGCGCCTGGGTCGTGTCGCTCAGAAAATGCTGGTCAAACTCGACCAGCCCGGCGTGGCCGTATTGCGCCACCAGCGCCAGCACCGTGCCCATCGAAAATTTGCTCTGGTGCACGGTGACGGGCCGCACCACCGGCCCCAGCACGTCGATCGCGCCCTGGTGCACGTGCGTGACCACGCGGGCCAGGTCTTGCGGCTGGAGCTGGTGCGCCTGCATCACCTGCAACAGCGCGTCGGCCGCCGGGTGGGTGTGGCGGCAGCTCGCGTGGTACTTGAACGAGGTCTCGGCAGTGGCCCAGCGCGTGCCCAGCCGGTCGGTCAGGCGGGCCGGATCGGCGTCGCTGGACATGCCGGCGGCCATGCCCTGCGGGCCTTCCAGAATCTGCGCGGCGCCGGTGAAACCGTCCTTGGCGAGGTAAGCGGACATCAGCCCGGCGGCGGCGGCGTGTGCCGTGTGCAGTTGCTTGCTGTCGGCCGCGGTGCGCAAGAATTCCCACAGCCCCGCCGATTGCGTGCCCGCCGAGCCAAAGGCGTGCTGCATCTGCGCGGCGTCCAGCCCGAGCAGGTTGCCCACCGCGGCAGCCGCCGCCAGCGTGCCCGCCGTGCCGGTGGTGTGAAACACCTTGTAGTGCGAGCGGCCCAGGAATTCACCCACGCGAATGCCCACCTCGTAGCCCGCCACGCTGGCCGTGATCAGCTGCCGGCCGCTCGCGCCCAGCGCCTGCGCCACCGCCACGGCCGGCGGAAACACCACGGTGGCCGGGTGGAACACCGAGCCGTTGTGCACGTCGTCCTGCTCGGCCACATGCGAGGCGGCGGCGTTGGCCATGGCCGCCAGGTAGGGGCTGTTGCGGGCGCGGGTGGTGATGATTTCGCTGGGGCCGGACTCGGCGCCCATCGCCTGGGCAAAGCGGTTGATGGTGACTACCGGGCGCGTGCCGGGGCCGGCCCCCGCGGAACCGAACCAATCCACCAGCAGATCCTCGGTTTTTCGGACCACGGGATCGGGTATTGCGTCGAAACGCAGGCCGGCGGCGAAGGCGGCGAGCTGGGCAGTCTGGGAAGTCATGAAATGCTCCTTTTTGGAGTCAAATAGGCCTGTTGTGCGCATAGGCTGGTCATAATTTGCTATTATTATTATAGCATCATGCAACTGGCGATCAGATCGCCTGCGCCTCGCGCAGCGCGGCCAGTTCGGCGTCGCTGCGGCCCAGTTCACGCAGGATGGCCTCGGTGTGCTGCCCCACGGCGGGCACCGGGTCCATCCGGTAGTCAAAGCGGTTGTTGCGGCCCGGCGGCAGCAGCGCGGGAATCTCACCCCCAGGCGAGCTCACGTCCTGCCAGCGCCCGCGCGCCTTGAGCTGCGGGTGCGCCCAGAGATCGGCCATGTCGTTCATGCGTGCGTTGGCGATCTGCGCTTCGTCGAGCCGCTGCACCACCTGCGCGGCGCTGAGCGGGCCGAACACGCCCAGGATGATGGCCTTGAGCGCATCGCGGTTGTCGTTGCGCCGCGCATTGCTGTCAAAGCGCGGGTCCGTGGCCAGCGCGGCGTCTTGCAGCACCACCTCGCAGAACACTTTCCACTCGCGCTCGTTCTGCAGGCCCAGCATGACGGTGCCACCGTCACCCGCCGCAAACGGGCCGTAGGGGTAGATGCTGGCGTGCGAGGCGGCGGTGCGCGGTGGCGGCGGCGCGCCGTCAAACGCGTAGTACAGCGGGTAGCCCATCCACTCACTCAGCGACTCGAGCATCGACACATCGATGTGGCTGCCCTGCCCGGTCTTGCCACGCAAGAGCAGCGCCGACAGGATGCTCGTGTAGGCGTACATGCCGGCCGCGATGTCGGCCACGGAATTGCCCGCCTTGCTCGGCGCATCCGGTGTACCGGTGATCGACAAAAAGCCCGCCTCGCTCTGGATCAGCAGGTCATAGGCTTTCTTGTCGCGGTACGGCCCGTCTTCGCCATAGCCGGAGATGTCGCAGACGATCAGCCGCGGGTGCAGCGTGCTCAGGGTGTCGTAACCCAGACCCATGCGCGCAGCCGCGCCGGGCGCGAGGTTTTGCACCAGCACATCAGCCTGGCCCAGCAGGTCTTTCAGGGCGGCCAGCGCGCCGGGTTGCTTCAAGTCGAGCGTGAGGCTTTCCTTGGAGCGGTTGGTCCAGACGAAGTGCGAGGCCTGGCCCTTGACTCGGGTGTCGTAGGCGCGCGCAAAGTCGCCCGCGCCGGGCCGCTCGACCTTGATGACCCGGGCGCCGAGGTCGGCCAGCTGGCGCGTGCAGAACGGGGCGGCGATGGCATGTTCGAGGGAGACGACGGTGATGCCGTCCAGGGGACGTGGGGCGGGCATGGCGGCTCCTCAGAAACTGCGCGGCAACCCAAGCACGTGCTCGGCGATGTACGAGTAAATCAGGTTG
>JANOBJ010000126.1:0-15270 GCA_031411575.1 Betaproteobacteria bacterium
GCCACCGAAACCGGCGAAAAGATGCCCACCGACCTGTTGGTGGACATTTCGCCGCTGGCGCTGCGGATGAGCAGCCCGTTTAACGCGGGGTATTGGCTCGCGGCGGCCTGACTGACGCTCGCCCCCAGAGGACTGACACTCGCCCCCAGGCTCCGCGCACTGCGTGTCGCTGCGCCTCCCCCCTACCGGGGGCGACACCAGCGGCCCGGCTGAGCCGGTTCCGCGGTGTCTCTGGAACGAAAACCCGCTTTGGCGGGTTTTTTTATGTCTATTCGGCGCCATGTCCGCGTCTGGTGGTCATTGTTTGCTATATATTTTGTAGTGCCTGTAGGCGGGTCTGTTTGATCGGGGCCACATGGCGAGCGACCGACCCGCTTTGCCGACGCGCCTCCGCGGTCAGGTGCGTTGCGCCAGCGCTACGTATTCGGCGACGGGTACTTCTTCGGCGCGGCGCTGCACGTCGAAGGTGCCGGCAAAACCTTTCTCATCGAGCCACTTGCCCAGCGTGTGGCGCAACAGTTTTCGGCGCTGGCTGAAGGCGACCTGCACGATCTCGCTCAGGTGCTGGACCTGCAGCGGCTCGGGGTGGGCGCGCGGGACCATGTGCACCACGGCGCTGTCCACGCGCGGCGGCGGGTTGAAGCTCTGCGGCGGCACAAACAGCACGTTATCCATCGCGTAACGCCACTGCAACATCACCGATAGCCGGCCGTAGTCGCTGGTGGCGGGTGCGGCCACCATGCGGTCGATCACTTCTTTTTGCAGCATGAAATGCTGGTCTTCGATCGCGTCCACCTGATCGAGCAAATGAAACAGGATGGGTGTGGAAATGTTGTAGGGCAGGTTGCCCACCACCCGAAGCCTGGCTAGCCGACCGTCGCGCGGAGTCGGCTCTGCGCTGGCAGTGGCGTCTTCTGCGTCTGCTACATTATTAATAGCAAACCTTGACCTGCTGACGCCGACCACGGGCACTATTTGCCTGAAATTGACCTTCAGCACATCGCTTTCGATCACCTGCAGCTGCGGGTGCGCGCGCAGGCGGGCCGCGAGGTCGCGGTCGAGCTCGATCACGATCAGATGGCCCAGCCGCTCCACCAGCGGCTGTGTCAACGCGGCCAGGCCGGGGCCGATCTCGACCATGACCTGACCCGGCTGCGGCGCGATCTCGCGCACGATCGCGTCAATGATGGCCGCGTCCGCCAGAAAATGCTGGCCGAAGCGTTTGCGGGGGATGTGTTTCAAACCAGGGCGACGAGCGTGGGGGCTAGCAGGCTGAATCAGTGAAATCGCCGGCAAGCGGCTGCCCAGCGGCGTGCCAGGCTAGGCGCACAGCACAGACGGGCCCGTAGGCCCGGCGAGCATTTGCAACGCCGCATGGCGCGGCGAGGAGCAGACGAGTGGCGGCGAATTTCACTGATTCAGCCTGCCATCTAAAGCCCCAGTGGCTCGCGCATTTCCACATAGGCGCGGCCGCGCACGTCCTGCGCCCACTGGGTGTAGGCCTCGTCGAGCTTTTTCTCGCGCACCAGGTTGCGCGCGATCTCGCGCTGCTCACGCTGGCCCAGGCTGGTTTCGCGGCGCTCGACCAGCTGGATCAGATGCACGCCAAAGCGCGACACCACGGGTTCGCTGACCTGGCCGGGGCGCAGCTCGTTCATGGCGTCCTCGAACTCGGGCACGAACTGGCCAGGATTGGCCCAGCCCAGGTCGCCGCCCTCGCGCGCGCTGCCGTCCTGTGAATTCTCGCGCGCCAGCACGGCAAAGTCGGCGGTTCCGGCCTGCACGCGGCGCTTGAAATCGGCCAGCCGCTCGCGCGCGGCGCTCTCGCTGAGTTGCGCGCCCGGGCGCAGCAGGATGTGGCGCGCGCGGCTTTGCGTGACGCTCACGCCGGGCATGCCGGCCTGCTTTTTCTCCAGCACTTTCAGGATGTGAAACCCCGCCGGCGAGCGCACCAGGCCGCTCAACCCGCCGGGGCGGACGTTTTTGGTGGCTTCCACAAAGATGTCGGGGTAGCGGTCCGCATTGCGCAAGCCGAGCACGCCGCCGCTGGCGCGATCGGGCGCGTCCGACGCGGTGCGGGCGAGGTTGGCGAAGTCTTCGCCGGCGCGCGCGCGCTCCAGCAACCCCTGCGCACGCGCCTGCAGCGCGCTCACCTGCTGGGGGGTGGCGTTTTCGGGCACCGCCACCAGCACCATCGCCAGGTTGATCTCGGCGGCCGACGCATCGCCCGCGCCCTGCTGCTCGCGGATGAACTGGTCGACCTCGGCGTCGCTCACCTTGACGCGCGGCTCGACCTCGCGCTCGCGCACACGGGCCAGCAGGATCTGGTTGCGCAGGTCGTCACGAAACTGGGTCAGCGGGATACCGTCGGTCGCCAGCCGGCGCCGCAGTTCGGCCACCTCCACCTGGTTTTGCCGCGCCACCGCCTGCTCGGCCTGGTCAACCGCGGCCTCGTCCACGCGGATGCCGGATTCGCGTGCCACCTGCAGCTGCGCCTTTTCACTGATGACGCGCTCGAGCACCTGCTTGCCCAGCTCGCTGCGCGGTGGCAGCGCGCCGCCCTGCTGCGCGAGCTGCTGCTCCAGCCGCACCAGCCGCGCGCGCACTTCGTTGTTGGTCACCGGTTCGGTGTTGACGATGGCCACGATGAAGTCTGCCGCGCGTTGCACGCCCGGGCCGGGGGCGCGCGGCACGGCCAGGCTGCCGCCCAGCTGTGGCGTGATGCGCAGGCCCTGCGCCGTCGCGTGCGGGGCCGGCAGGCCCAGGCCCGCAAGGACCAGCACCACGGCCAGCGCCAGGCCGCACGGGGCAGCAGGAACAGAACGGGCCGGGGTGGCCGGGGCGCGGTGGGTCATGGTGAAGGCGTCCGGGGGCGTCAAAAGGTGAAAAGGGGGTCCATCGTAGCGCGATCACTCGTAGGTGCTGAAGCGGCTGGGCACGGTGGTCTGTTCGCTCAGGTACTGGTAGCGCGGGATGTTGTCGCGCAGGGTCTTGAGCGGATTCGAGCCCAGCCGCGAGAAACCCACGAATTCCAGCTGGAACAGGATGCGCTTGTTGGACGAGCTGGTACCGCTTTGCAGCCGCTCCAGCACGATGCGGCCGAGCCAGCAGCCGGCGTCGTACTCGAGGCCGAGCACCGCGTCGACCAGTTTTTTGTCCTGCATGCTGTAGTTGAGCCGGCCCACGCTGTACCAGCGCCCTTCGCCCTGGCCGCGGCCGACACCGAGCTCCTGGCCCTTGTCGCCCCACAGGTCGTTGATGGGCCACTGCCAGCCCACGTCGATCTGCTCGCTGCTGCCGCGCTGCAGCCGGTAGGCGGCGCTCACCACGCGGTAGTTGCCGGGGCTGTAGCGCCCGCCGATAGTGGAGCGGATCGAGCGCTGGGTCTTGGGGTTGTACTGCACGGTGGAGTCCAGGCTCCACTTGGGCGTCCAGTTGATGGTGGCGCCCAGCAGCAGGTCGCTCAGGCGTTCGCTCACAGCCGTGCCGCCGGGCAGCGTGACGCGCTGGTCCTCAAAACGCAGCCGCTGCGCAATGCCAAAGCGTGCGGCCTCGGCGCCGGTGGTGGGGTCGAGCAGCCGCGTGGTCGCGCCGAGTGTCAGCAGGTTGTTGTCGGAGATGCGGTCGTGGCCGCCAAACGCGTTTTCGGTGAAGACGGTGGCGAAGTTGAAGTCGTTGGCGCCCGAGTCGGAGTTGGGCAGCAGGCTCTGGTCGCGAAACGGCGTGTACACATAAAACGCGCGTGGCTCCAGCGTCTGGCGGAAGCTGCGGCCAAAGTAGCTGGCGTCGCGCTCGAACACCAGCCCGCTGTCCAGGCTGAAGGTGGGCAGCACGCGGCTGGCGGTGGTGGCACCATTGGCCAGCGGCGCGTCGAACTGGTAGTTGGTGGCGTGCAGCTGCAGCTTCGGGGTGATGAAGCCGCCCGGCAGCGCCCAGGGCCGGCTGACTTGCAGCAGCGTAAAGCTGCGCCGCGCGTTGGCCTGGCCGGTCAGGGTGCGGTCGGCTTCGAAGCGGGTGAAATCGGCGTCCACCGCGTAGTCAAACCCCGACACGTTGGCGCGTGCGTACTTGGCCGTGAGCTGCGGCATACGGTCGTATGGCGGAATGATGGGCGCGGTGGCGTCCTGCAGCGTCTGCCACTTGAGCGCGCGCAGCGAGGTGGAGAAGTTGCCGCTGCCCCACGACAGCGTGCCGTCGTTGGCCAGCAGGCGCTGGGTCAGCGAGCCGCTGGCGCGGGTGAAGTCGCGCCAGTAGTTGTCGTCGCTGACGCGGTTCAGGCTCAGGCCCACCGCTACCGCGCCGATGCCCGCAATGCCGGTGTCCAGGCTGCCGCTGTGGCTGGCGCCCACGCCCCAGCGGATGCGGTCGCGCAGCTTGTCGTTGGGCATCACGTTGGCGCGCACCTGGCCGTTGTAGGCCGGCTCGAGGTAGCGGAACTCGCCGCCCAGATCGACACCGCGCTTGGTCATGAGCGAGGGGTAGAAGGTGGCGTCGCGGTTGGGCGCGATGTTCCAGTAGTAGGGCAGGATGGCTTCCACGCCGTTCACGTTGTCCAGCCCGATGGTGGGCGGCAGCACGCCTGATTTGCGTTTGTCCGACAGCGGGAAGCTCAACGCCGGGATTGGCAGGATCGGCACGCCCAGGAAGCTCAGCACCGCGTCCTCGGCCTGGCCGGTTTCTTCCTCGTTGTCGATCTTCACCGAGCCGGCACGCAGGATCCAGTCGGGCATCCAGCTCGGGCCGGGCTTGCGCTGGCAGGTGGTGTAGGTGGCGTTGCGGATGATGGCGCGCTTGTCGTCAATAAAGTCGATGCGGCTGGCGTCGCCGTAGGCATCGTTCTTGAGGAAACGGTAGCGCGGCTCGTTGAAGAAGCCCTCGAAGGCCTCGATCTTGAGTTCCAGCTCCTTGCCTTCGTAGATATTGCCGGCCTGGTTGATGCGCACGTTGCCACGCGCCTTGGCCAGGTCATCGGGCTGGTAGTACTCGAGCCGGTCAGCGCGGATCACGGTGTCGGCGCGGCGCAGCTCGGCGTTGCCCTCGATCACCGTCTCCAGATCAGGCCGGCCCGACATGCGCTCGCCGTTGATGAAGGTCGGCCGCTCCTTGCGGCTGGCGTCAGGGATCGCGTCCTGCAGCAGCGGGCTGGGCTTCAGTCGCACGGGCGACTCTTCCGGCGTCTGCGCCAGCAGGGGCCCGTGCAGCAGCGCACAGGCCACCACGGCGACCGGCGTCAGCGCAAAGCGGCAACGGGCCACTGGCGGGCGCTGGGGGCGCTTGCGCAGTACATCAGGCATCCAGCGGGGCATCCATCAACAGGCGTTCGGGTGGTGGCAGAGTGGGTGATCGGGGTCAGGTGGCCGACGCCGCACGACGGCTGCCAGCGCTTGGCCAGCGGCCCGGGCGGCCCCTGCCGGGTTTGTAGAATGGATTATCCATGAGTGACCCGCTTGAGCCGATCCCGGCCCCCTTCCCCCTGCCCGCCCGGGCGCCTGACGCAGCAGCCGCTGCCGAGGCGCCAGTCGCCTCGCTCGCAGCCTCGCCGATCGCCTGGCCCGACGCCGCGCGGCACGCCGCGTTCGACCGCTGGCTTTCCGCCGTCGCACCGGCCCACGGGTTGCGGGCCGACACGCTGCGCGCGGCCTCGGCCGACGCGAGTTTTCGCCGCTATTTCCGGGTCGACACCACGGGCGGCGCCAGCTGCATCGTGATGGACGCGCCGCCCGCTCAGGAAGACTGCCGACCATTCGTCAAGGTGGCCGGCCTGCTGCACGGCGCCGGGCTGCTGGCGCCGCAGGTGCTGGCCTGGGACGAGGCGCAGGGCTTCATGCTGCTGAGCGACCTGGGCGCCCGCACCCTGATGGAGGTCATCAACCCGCTGCCCACGCCGCCCGGCACCCCGCTGCGCGAGCCCGACGCGGCGACCCACGCGCTGTACCTGAAAGCCGTGGACGCGCTGATCGCCTGGCAGCTGGCCTCGCGGCCCGGCGTGCTGCCGCCCTATGACGAGGCGCTGCTGCAACGCGAACTGGCGCTGTTTCCCGACTGGTACCTGGCCCAACACCGCGGTGTGGCGGTGCAAGGCGAGCTGCGTGCCACGCTGGACAAGACCTTCGCGCTGATCGTGCAGCACAACCTGGCTGCGCCACAGGTCTACGTGCATCGGGACTACATGCCGAGGAACCTGATGTTCTGCCCACCCGCGCAGCTCGGCATCCTGGATTTCCAGGACGCGGTCTTCGGCCCCATCACCTACGACATCGCCAGCCTGATGCGCGATGCCTTTTTGAGCTGGGACGAGCCGTTTGTGCTCGACATCACCGTGCGCTACTGGCAAGCCGCGAAGAAGGCGGGGCTGCTGGGCGCGGGCAGCGCGTCGGGCTGGGGCGACGACTTTGGCGAGTTTTACCGGGGCGTGGAATGGATGGGCCTGCAGCGGCACCTGAAAGTGGCGGGCATCTTTGCGCGCCTGACGCTGCGCGACGGCAAGCCGAAGTACCTGGCCGACGCGCCGCGCTTCATTGGCTACATCCGCGCCACCGCCAGTCGCTACCGCGAACTGACGCCGCTACTGCGACTGATCGACCAGGTGGAAGGCACCCAGGCCGTCACCGGTTACGCGTTCGGGCGGCTATGAGGCGGCATCGGTGCGGCACGCGCCCGGCATCGCTCAAAACCCCGTTTTTACGTCAAAACGTGCTGTTGTGCTCGCCCCCTGGTCATAGTTTGCTATAAATAATATAGCAAACAGAATTCTCCCACACCGCTGATGCCCCGCATCCACTGCCCGTTGCCGCTGGCCACGCACGCCGTTCTTGAACTGCCGGCGGGCGCGGCACGCCATGTGCAGGTGCTGCGCCTGCAACCCGGTGACGCGCTGACGCTGTTTGCCGGCGACGGCAGCGGCGAGTTTGACGCCGTGGTTGAGCGCATGGGCAGGGGCAGCGTATCGGTCACGGTTGGCGCGCACCACGCGGCGGACCGCGAAGCCCCGCGCGCGCTGCACCTGGCGGTCGGCCTGATGGCCAGCGACCGTATGGACTGGCTGGTCGAAAAAGCCGTCGAACTGGGCGCCGCCAGCCTGCAGCCGCTCGTGACCGCGCGCAGCCTGCTGCGCCTGTCGGGCGAGCGCGCCGACAAAAAGGTGGCGCACTGGCAGGCGGTGGCGGTAGCCGCCTGCGAGCAGTGCGGCCGCAACCGCGTCCCGCCGGTGCACGCGGTGCGCAAGTTCGACGACTGGCTGGCCGAGCCGGCCACCAGCGTTCAGCCACGGGCCGAAGCGCCGGTCCGCCTGCTGCTGTCACTCGCCGCCGACTCCCGGCCGCTGGCAATTGCCGCCGCCGTCCGCACGCCCCTGGTCTTCCTGAGCGGCCCGGAAGGCGGCCTGGCGCCCGACGAAGAGCTGGCCGCGCGTGCGCAGGGCTTTGTGCCTGTCACACTCGGGCCACGCACCCTGCGAGCCGAAACCGCGCCGCTGGCGGCCCTGGCCGCGCTGACCCTGGCCCCTTGAACGAAAAGCCCGCATGAATCGAAACCTCTGGCTGCTGGCCATCTGCCAGGGCCTGTTCCTGACCAACAACGTCACCTTCATCGCCATCAACGGTCTGGTGGGGCTGAGCCTGGCGCCGCTGGGCTGGATGGCCACGCTGCCGGTGATGGGCTATGTGGTGGGCGGCGCGCTGTCCACCCCACTGGTGGCGCGCACCCAGACGCGCTTTGGCCGCAAGGGTTCGTTCCAGATCGGGCTGGCCGTGGCGTTTGCCTCGGCGCTGCTGTGCGCCTATGCGGCCATCAGCCGCAACTTCTGGCTGCTGTGCGCCGCTACCGTGGTCGCCGGCTACTACAACGCCAACGCCGGGCTGTACCGCTTTGCGGCGGCCGAACTGGCGGCGCCCTCGTGGCGCGAAAAGGCGGTGTCGCTGGTGATGGCGGGCGGCTTGCTGGGCGCGGTGCTCGGCCCCAATCTGGCGGCGCGCACCCGCACGTTGCTGGATGTGCCGTTTGCGGGCGCTTACTTCGCGCTGGCGGCCGTGGCGCTGGTGTCGATGGCCGTGCTGAGCTTCATCACGTTTCCGCCGGCGCCCGCGCGCAAGGCCGGTGCGTCGGGCCGGCCGCTGCGCGAGATCATGCGCCAGCCGATCTTCATCGTGGCAGCGGCCACCGGCGCGTTGAGCTACGTCGTGATGAACCTCCTGATGGCGGCCACGCCGATTGCCATGCAGCAGTGCGGGCTGCCATTTGGCGACGCCGCGCTGGTGCTCGAATGGCACGTGATCGGCATGTTCGCGCCGGGCTTTTTCACCGGGCACCTGATCAAGCGGTTTGGGGCGCTGCCGATCATGGGCATCGGCATCGTGCTCTATGCGGGTTGCATCGCGGTGGCGCTGTCGGGGCTGGAGCTGCGGCAGTTCCTGTTCGCGCTGCTGATGCTCGGCGTGGGCTGGAATTTCCTGTTCACGGGCAGCACGACACTGTCGCTGCTGGCCTACACGCCTGAGGAAAAAGACCGCGCCCAAGGGGCTTTGAACTTTTTTGTGTTTGCCACCCTGGCGCTCAGCTCGTTTGCCTCGGGCGTGCTGGTCACCACGCAGGGCTGGCGCCTGCTGAACCTGGGCTCGATGCTGCCGGTGCTGCTGATTGGCGCGGGGTTGCTGTGGCTTGCGCTGCAGCGGCGCGCGCTCCACAATTCATAAGTACTACTTTTAATGACTTTTCACGGATTGGAGCAGCACCATGGGATTACTGGATTCGGTTATCGGCGCCGTCACCGGCGGCCAGCAAAACCAGCCGCAGGGCGGCCTCGGCGGCCTGGGCAACCTTGGTGCACTGGGCGCGCTGCTGCCGGTCATCACCGGCATGCTGGCCAATGACGGTCAACAGGGCGGCTTGGGCGGCCTGATCAGCAAGTTCAACCAGGCCGGCATGGGCGACGTGATGAAGTCGTGGGTCGGCACCGGCGGCAACCTGCCGATATCGCCCGACCAGCTGAGCAACGTGCTCGGCCAGGACACCATCGGCAGCATCGCGAGCCAGCTTGGCATCGACCCGGCACAGGCGTCCGGCCAGCTGTCCGAACTGCTCCCCGGCATCATCGACAAGCTCACCCCGCAGGGCGCAGCGCCCGAAGGCGGCCTGGGCAATGCCGGCGACCTGATGGGGATGCTGGGCGGGTTGCTACAGAAACGGTAGCAAACAATAACCGCTCAACGCGGACCTCAGGCTGTTTTGGCCTGAAAACCCGCTGCGGGGGCGGTTGCGGCCACCGGCACGCGCTGGTCGAGCCAGCGCTGCATGAAGGCGAACACCTGTTCGCGATCGACCTCGTTGAAGAGCTCGTGGTAGAGCTTGTCAAAACACTTCGTCATCACCGTGCGCGGCGGTGCGGCGGCGCCGAACGCGCGGCTGCCGGCCGGGTTGACCAGCTTGTCGGCGCCCGCGTACATCAGCAGCGTGGGCACCGTCCAGCGCTTGGCCAGCGCCACCGTGGCCGGCCCGCTGTCGGCGATGAAGCGCGCCAGCAGGCCCGAGATGCGGTCGTGCACCAGCATGTCGGCCTCATAGGCCTTGACCACCGCCGGGTCGTGAGAAATGTATTTGGCGTCCAGCCCGTTGCCCACGCACAGGTCGGGCGCGAACGCGGGCAGCACGGTCAGCAGTGCTTTCTGGAACCAGTTGAGGCCCGGGTCGAGCGCGGGTGAGGACAGCACCAACGCATCCACCGGCCGGATCTTGAGCGACACAAACCGTGCCGCCACCAGCCCGCCCATGCTGTGGCCCAGCACAATGATCGGCACCCGGGCACGGGTGCGCTCGCGCGTGCTGTCCACCACATCAGCCAGGTCATCGAGCAGCCGGGTGGGCGACGACAGCGTGCCGCGCAGCCCGGCTGAATCGCCATGGCCGTACTGGTCGTAGGCGCGCACTGCAAAGCCCCAGCTGTTCAGGCGCTGCGCCACGTGGTCGTAGCGGCCCGCATGCTCGCCCAGCCCGTGCACGATGATCACCACGCCGCGAGGATTCTTGCGCTCGGGCAGCGCCCACTCGAACATGGCGAGGTTCTCGCCGTCCTCGGCGGTGTAGGTGGACAGGACGGAATCGGTCATGGCCGGTCAGGGCAGCGCCGCCATCACCTCGGCCACCGCAGCGGTGAGTTTTTTGGCGTAGGGCACATGCAAAAACTCATTCGGGCCATGCGCGTTGCTGCGCGGCCCGAGCACGCCACAGACCATCATCTGCGCGGCGGGGAAGCCCTTGCTCAGCATGCTCATTAGCGGAATCGTGCCGCCCTGGCCGATGTAGCCGCAGGGCGCGCCGAAGTGCGCCTGGCTGGCGGCGTTGAGCGCGCGCTCGAACCACGGGGCGGTGTCGGGCGCGCTCCAGCCGGTGGCGCCGCCGCCCGATTCGAACGTGACCTTGGCCTGGTAGGGGGCGTTGTCTTCGAGCAGCGCCTTCAAATCCTGCACCGCCTGCGCGGCATCCACCAGCGGCGGCAGGCGCAGGCTGAGCTTGAACGCGGTGTAGGGGCGCAGCACGTTGCCCGCGTCTTTCAGCGCCGGAAAGCCCTCGGTGCCGGTGACGCTGAGCGTCGGCGTCCAGGTGCGGTTGATCAGCGCCTGCAGCGGGTCGGTGGTGGTGGGCAGCGCAAAGGCGGTCGAGCCTTCGCAGTCGTAGTGCGCCCAGGGGAAGCGCTTGTACACCTCGTCGCCCAGGATGTCGGCGGTAGCGCGCGCCTGCGCCAGCCGCTCGGGCGGCACCGCGCAATGAAAGCGCTCGGGCAACAGCCGGCCGGTCTTGCTGTCTTCCAGCCGATCCAGCACCTGCCGCATGATGCGAAAGCTCGACGGCACCAGGCCGCTGGCATCGCCCGAATGCACGCCTTCGGTCAGCACCTCGACCTTGAGCACGCCGCTGGCCATGCCGCGCAGGCTGGTGGTGAGCCAGAGCTGGTCGTAGTTGCCGGCGCCCGAATCGAGGCAGATCACCAGCGACACGTCGCCCAGGCGCGGGCGCAGCACGTCGATATACGGCAGCAGGTCATACGAACCACTCTCTTCGCAGGTCTCGATCAGGCCGACGATGCGCGGGTGCGGCGCCTTCTGGTTCTTGAGCGCCTGCACCGCCGCGATGCTGGCGTACACCGCGTAGCCGTCGTCGGCGCCGCCACGCCCGTAGAGCTTGCCGTCCTCGTACTTGGGCGTCCAGGGGCCGAGGTCGGAACGCCAGCCGGAGAATTCGGGCTGCTTGTCGAGGTGGCCATACATCAGGACGGTCTGGCTGGACGCCGTAGATGATGCGGCGCCAGTCGAGCTGGCGCGGGTGGCCGCCACCTCAAAAAACAGCACCGGCGTGCGGCCGGGCAGGCGCACGATCTCCAGCGTCAGGCCCTCGACCTTCTGCGCCTCGACCCACGCCGCCGCGTTGCGCAGCACCGTTTCCAGGTAGCCGTGGGCGGCCCAGTCCTTGTCGAACCCCGGTGACTTGGCGGGGATGGCAATGTAATCGGTGAGCTGGCGCACGATGTCGCCGTCCCACTGAGCCGTGACATCGGCCAGCGCCTGAGCGGCGTCGAGCGCGGCCGGTGGAATTTCGCGGTGCAGGGGGGCGTTCATGGGTGCTCGCGGGTTTTTGTAAACGAATGTCACTTTAGCGCCGTCGCCGCAATTGCGCCAGCGGGCGGCCTCCCCCATTTGGGGGAGGTCGGCGTGAAAAAGTGCACGCTCGTTGCGCGAGCGCCGCACGGCTGGCATGCTGGCTGCCCCATGGTGACCCGCAGCCCCGCCAAAACCGGCGCCAAAGCCCCGACGGCCGCACACCTCCGCGTCGAGGCCTTGCAAGCCCAACGCATCCGCATGGGGGTGGGCGGCTGGACGTATGAGCTCTGGCGCGCTAATTTCTAACCCAAAGGCCTGCCACACCGCCAGGAACTGGCGCACGCCAGCCGCCACCTGAGGGCGATCGAGGTCAATGGCACCTGCTACAGCACCTTCAAGCCGGCCACCTTTGCCAAATGGCGCGACGAGGCGCCCGACGGCTTCGTGTTCAGCCTCAAGGCCAACCGCTTCGCCATCCACCGCAAGATTTTGGCGCCTTCCTGCGCCTGCTGCCGCCGGAAGTGAACGGCCTGCCGCTGCGCCACGCGCTGGACGCGCGGCACGACAGCTTCAAGACGCCCGAGTACCTGGCGCTGGCCCACGCGCACGGCTGCGCCACGGTGTTCGCCGACAGCGACGACTCCCCGAGCTTCGCCGACCTGACCGGCGATTTTGTCTATGCGCGCCTGATTCGCAGCGAGGCGCAGCACGCCACCGGCTACCCGCCCGATGCGCTGGAGCGCTGGGCCGACGCGGCTGTCGCATTGATGGACCGGTTGCAGGGGTCGCGGATTTGGGGGGTTTCAGCTAACCTGTACGAACTTGGCGATCGATGGAACGCCAAGCGAGTCCATCACAAACAACATGTAGTACCCGGGCGGAACGAGGCTGGCAGAGGCCGGCAAGGTTGCATTCAGGCCATTGGCAAGGACCTGGACGTTCAGCTTGATCGCGCGTTGGTGCATGTCATTGCCATGAGTGGTGGCACCGGGCGCCACGAGGACGGCGCTGGTCATGCCGCCGCGATCCGTCGAAACGCTGAACGATTGGCCCAGCTTGAGCATCGCGGGCGCGACGGTGATGATGGGCTGAGGGCCCTTGAACAGATAGGGCGGTGAATAGATCTGGGCCTTGTGCTGGAAGGCTGCTGCAGCCGAGTAGTCCATGTCATCCTGAGAGAGAAGCACGGTGGCGTCTGGCAGCAGGATCGCCGTGGAGTGGTACGCCGCCTGGATGGCGTGCGGCGCAACGGCCTGCCACGTGCCAGCGGTGCTGTCGGCGGGCTCTGAATACAGTTCGGTGCTGAACTCAGGCTCCTCATAGCCATACAGTCCGCGGTTCCCGCCTACCGTCAACAGCTTGCCATCAGGCAGGATCACCGTATTGGCGTTGTGCCGCGGCTGCAGCCATTGTGGATACGGTTTCCAGCCAGCGGCCGGGTTGTTGCCGTCCAGCCATTCATTGTTGGAAAGTGCTGTCGTTTCGTTGTGGCCGCCGGCAACCATGATCAATTGCCTGGCTGGCGCCACCGTGGCATTGGTGAATGAGATTCCGTTTCCGAGATAGTAGTGGTCGCTGCTCATGCGGGGCAGGTTGCTCCAGCTCCATGTGGCTGGATTGAGCACGAAACTGCTGTCCGCCTTGGGCCCGGCTTCCAGCATTTGTCCGGATGGCAGCAGAAACTGAAGCGGGTACAAGCCGGATGTATCGTGCGTTGACACGACACGGATGCGGCCAATGCCGTCGATGTTCGGATCTGGCGTGAAGACTTCAACAGCGTTGTTGATGGCATTGCTTCCGGTCTCGTCGATGCCGCTGGTCACGACTATGCGGTTGTCCGAAAGCTGCGTGACCGTTGGATACCATCGCCCACGGCTCATGTCGGGCTGCCGTGCCCACGTTTCTGTGTACGGGTTGAAGGTGTAGTTGGTAAGCGTGCCCTCCCAACTCCCCTGGTTGGCAGGCAAGCTCGGGTCGGGGTAGCGAAGGTTTCCGCCGGCAATGTAGACCCGCCCATCGCTCAGAATGGTCTGGCCCGCGCACCAGATGTTTTCCGGCGGCGGAATGTTGCGGCCTTGGCGCGTCGTAGGATTCCAGATGTAGGCGACGCCGTTCTTGGAGTTCTTCGGATTGTGATAGTCCACGGGGTCATACGACCAGAACATGACGTTTCCGGTGTGCAGGAGAACCGTGGCAACGCCCACCACGGGGATGACGAAGGGCGAACTCCAGCGACCGAGGATCGTTTCAGGGGGAGCGCCCGCCGCCATGTTCACCACAAGGCTCGCGCTGCTCGGACCTTGTGCACGGCTCTGTGTGACGAGTTTGTGAACCTTCTGCTTTGCGGCCTTGTCCTCATCCAGTGTTTCCCTGGCACCTTTGACGACCCCGGCAGCTGGGACCTTGCGGATGCCACGCTCGACCTCACACTGGTTGGCACGCGCGCGTGCATGTTGATCCGCATGGCGAGGTCCCAGAAGGGTTTTCTCGCGTTTCAGCAATCCTTCTTCATCCTCTGCCGACCGGCACGCTTTCGGGCCGGTTACCGGAGCAGCTAGTTGATTGGCGTTCGTGGGTGACAGCTGCTGTGCAGACAAAGCAGTCGGTACACCCCCTGCTGCGACAAGCAACAGCCAGCCGGCAAGCGCCACCGGGCTACGGTTGAATTTTGAGAGATTTGACATTTATTTTCAGACAGGATGGGAATGGATACAGACGGTACAAGCAAGCCAGTGAAGGGGCGACCGCACGCCACCGACGCGGATTGGGATCCCGGATGGAAAACCTGCGGGGAAGCGCCCGGGCTCAGATGTTCAGCGGCTGCGAGGCGACAGCACAAGCGTCAAGTCACCGCATGGGTATGCCCTCGGCCTGGTTTGGACCTCCCAGGGTCGGGCTTCGGCCGCAGCAGCGGGAAAGGGGTCGACTCATCTGCCAGCTTTCAGCGCTTTGGCGGCGCAGGGGTCCTAGGGCGGGCGGGTGCGTCACCAACACTGGTTTGCACGTTACCCGGATGGCCTGTTTTTAGCCGTCGGGGGGACCCCCGTCTGTGCGACAGGGCACGTGGCATGCCGCGTTGTGCCGAAAGGCAAAAAGTTGCCAGAACTCGCCTACCGGACGAACGCCAAGACCGGGCCGCCTCGCAACATCGTCATGTTTCTCATCCGCGGCACGAAGGAGCGGGCGCCTGCAGCGTTGATGGGGTCCGCGTCGTGGGCGCACACCACTTACGATCGGTTTTTTGATCCAACAAGCCTGTTGTCCATATCAAATGGACATTTCATGCTATTTATTCACTAGCATTGCGTTCTTCTCGTCACCCCGCCACCTGCATCCGCAGCCGCCGCGCCGCGTCTTCCGCGCGCGCATCGTCGATCTCGCGGATCACGCTGCCCAAATCCACTGTGCCGGCCTTGCGCTGGAAGCGGCCGGTCAGCGGTGAATCCACCAGCAGCACGCCGCGCTGGTACAGATCCCAGATCTCGTGGCCGAAGTCGGTGGCCAGCAGCTCGGGCGCGAAGGCGCCGAAGAAGCCGCGCAAATTGGCCACGTCGCGCAGCAGCATGCGCTGGGCATGGTTGTTGCCGGCGGCGTCCACCGCCTGCGGCAGGTCGATGATGACGGGACCATCGGCCGCCAGCAGGATGTTGAACTCCGACAAATCGCCGTGCACCACGCCGGC
>JANOBJ010000127.1:0-38671 GCA_031411575.1 Betaproteobacteria bacterium
GGCTTGTCGGCGTGTAGCGCAGCCTGGTAGCGCACTTGCATGGGGTGCAAGGGGTCGAAGGTTCGAATCCTTTCACGCCGACCATTTTCTGGAAGCCGGTTGAACGCAAGTTCAACCGGCTTCTTAAATTCAGGCGATGTCGATGCTGTGGATCCCGAAATGGCCGCTGCGCCGATCGGCGAAGTACTGCTCCAGTGTCTCGCGCACCGTCCTGAACGCAATCTCGTCCCACGGGATCTCTGCCTCCTCGAACAACCGCGCTTCGATGGTTTCGTGGCCGGGCGCGAACTGGTCGTTCAGCAGCCGTGCCCGGTAGAACAGATGCACCTGGCCCACGCGCGCCACGTTCATCACGGTGAAAAGGCCTTCGAGTTCGATGGACGCACCGGCTTCCTCATCGGTTTCACGCAAGGCGCCTTCAGCGGTGGTCTCGTTGAGTTCCATGAAGCCGGCCGGCAAGGTCCACTTGCCCCAGCGCGGCTCGATGTTGCGCTTGCACAAGAGCACACGGGTACCGAAGTAGGGCACCGTGCCCACGACGTTGAGCGGGTTTTCGTAGTGGACGGTGTGGCAGGCCGGGCAGACGGCTCGCTGCTTGGTGTCGCCATCGTCGGGGAGCCGGTACACCACGACGGTACCGCAGTTGCGACAGTGCTTGATCGGGCGGCGAAACATCGATTGCAGTGTATGTCGAAACGGAAAAGGGCTCCGGTTGGAGCCCTTTCAAGGGGAATCCCCTCAACGGTGCGTCAGGCCTTTTTGGCCGGCGCGCCCTTGCCGTGTTTTTCGATCAGAGCTCGGGCGGTGTCGAGCAGTTTCTTGCCATCGAAGCCGCGCTTGTTCATGTCTTCCACCCACTCGACCTCCACCAGCCGGGCCTTGCGCTTGAATTCCTGCGCGTCGGCGGCGGGTATGGTGTAGATCGTGTTGCCACGGTCCACCGCCGACTTGCGGCCAGCGGGATCGCCGGCCTGCTGGGTCTTGCCCAGCCAGGCGGAGGTTTCCATGCCCGAGTTGTTGTCGATGATCTTGCGCAGCTCGGGTGGCATGGACTCGTACTTTTTCTTGTTCATGGCCATCACGAAGGTGGTGGTGTAGAGCGCACCGCCAGCGGGGTCGAACTCGCTGTGGAACTTGGTGAGCTCCTGCACCTTGACGCTGGGCACGACTTCCCAGGGAATCACGCAGCCATCAATCGTGCCTTTGGACAGGGCATCAGGGATCGCGGGCAAGGGCATGCCCACTGGCGTGGCGCCCACGTAGCCCAGCATCTTGGTGATCTGGCGGGTCGGGCCGCGCAGCTTCATGCCCTTGACGTCGTCAGCCTTCTTGATCTGTTTGTCCTTGGTGTGGAACATGCCCGGGCCGTGCACCTGCAACGCGATCACCTGCGTGTCCTTGAACTCGTCCGGTGCCATGGTCTGCACGTACTCCCAGTACGCGCGCGAGGTTGCCTCGGCGTTGTTCATCATGAACGGCAGTTCGAAGACCTCAATGCGGGGGAAGCGGCCGGCGGTGTTGCCAGGCAGCGTCCAGACAATGTCCACCACGCCGTCGCGGGCCTGGTCGTACAGCTGAACCGGCGTGCCGCCGAGTTGCATGGCGGGGTACGCCTCGAACTTGATGCGACCGGCCGAGTCTTTTTCGACCTTGTCCATCCAGGCCTTGTGCATGTTCAGCCACACATTCGATTGCGGTGCCATGAAGGTATGGAACTTCAAGGTGACTGCAGTCTGGGCCAGGCCGCCAAGCGCGGGTGCGCCCAACGCCACGGCGGCTGAGGTCTTGAGAAGGGTTCGACGCTGGATCATGAAAAACTCCGGGGTGGACAATGACAACAACTTAACGCAATCGGCGCAGACTCGTTTTACGTGCTAACCCTCAATTGACGTATTTCACCAGCCACAGCGAAATGGCCGGAAAGAACAGCAGCAGCAGCGTACGCAGCACGTCGCTGACCAGAAACGGCATCACGCCACGGTAGCTTTCCGAGATGGGGACGCCCTTGGCCATGCCGTTGACGACGTAGACGTTCAGCCCCACCGGCGGCGCCAGCAGGCCGAAACCCACTGTCATCAAGACCATGATGCCGAACCAGATGGCGACAGACTCCTTGGGCATGCCGAAGTCCAGACCCATGACCATCGGAAAGAAAATCGGGATCGTCAGCAGGATCATCGACAGCTCGTCCATCACGGCGCCCAGCACCACATAGAACAGCAAAATGGCAGACACCACGGCCAGCGGCGACAGGCCCCAACTGCGCACCACATCGGCCAGCTGTGCCGGAACCTGGGTCAGCGCCAGCGACGCGTTCATCACATCGGCGCCGATGAAGATCAGGAAAATCATCGCTGAACTCTCGGCGGTCAGATAGAAGCAGTGCTTGAGTTTCTGAAAGGTGAGCTCGCGCTTGAAGAGCGCAGCGACAAACGTCGCCGCAGCACCCACGCCAGCGCCTTCCGTGGGCGTGAACAGGCCGCCATAGATGCCGCCAAACACGATCAGGAACACGATGGCGATGGGAACGATCCCCGACAGCGACTGGAGCGTCATGCGCGGCAGGTCGTCATCGTGCTCGGGGGCATGGCCCGGGAAGAGGCGCACGTAAATGGCGATAGCCACCATGTAGCCCAGCATCGCAATGATGCCGGGCACCATGGCCGCAGCGAACAGCTTGGCGATATTTTGCTCGGCCAGAATGGCGTAGATCACCAGCGGCACCGATGGTGGAATCAGGATGCCGAGCGTGCCGCCCGCTGCCAGCGTGCCCGTGGCCAGCCGGCCGGAATAGCCGTGGCGCCGCATCTCGGGCAGCGCCACTGAAGTGATGGTGGCCGCTGTGGCAACCGACGACCCGCAGATGGCGCCAAAGGCCGCGCTGGCCATCACGGCCGCCATGGCCAGGCCGCCGCGAAAGCGCGACATCACAGCGCTGGCAAATCCGAACAGGGCCTTGGAGATGCCCCCCTGCGTGGCGAAGTTGCCCATCAGGATGAACAGCGGGATGACCGACAGGTCGTAACTGGCGAAGCGCGCGAACGCCTGGGTGTTCAGGAAACTGGCGAGCGGCATCCAGCCGGCCTGCAGCACGTAGCCCGCGCAGCCGGCCACGAACATGGACACCGCGATCGGCGTGCGCGCGGCCATCAGCACGAGCATGATCGCGAAGATCAGCAGGGTCAGGGTGAGCGGCGTCATTCCTCAATCTCCGCGGGAAAGCCGAACGCTGCCTGCGACAGGCCGATCAACCCGGTCAAGACCAATGGCGGAACGATGAAGGCGTAGACGATCCATTCAGGAAAGCCGAGCATCATCGTGCCCGACTGCGAACTGAATGCGCTCAAGCCGCCGACGCTGGTACGCCAGGCCAGCAGCAGCATGACCAGCGCCAGCAGCAGCGCGCCAAACCGGTCCAGCAGGGCGTTCGTGCGGTCGCTGGCCTTGGCGGTGAAGAAGTCGACGATGATGTTGCCGCGACGCAGCTGGCACCACGGCAGGAACAGGGCGATGGCCGCGCCCGCCACGACGCCGGTGAGCTCGAAATCGCCGACCAGCGTGGTGCCGATGGTGTTGCGACCAATCAGGCTGGCGCAGGTCATGAGCGTGATCACCGTCAACAAGACGCCGGCCACGATGGCGCAGAGCTTGGCCAGTTTTTCAAGCATAGGGTTCCAGTCCAGGCGTTCAGGCCACACGTACGCGCAAATCACCCAGCCCTGCCACGCTGCCCACCATTGTGTCGCCCGACACCACGGCGTTCACACCTTCGGGTGTGCCGGTGTAGATCAGGTCGCCGGGCTGCAACTCCCAGGCGGCTGACAGGTGCTCGATGGTCTCGGCAATGTTCCAGATCAGCTTGGCCACGTTGCTGCGCTGCCGATCCTGGCCGTTGACCTGCAACGCTATTTCCGCGTTAACCACATCACCGGCCTGCGCTGTGGGTGTGATCGGGCCAATGGGCGCCGAGTGGTCGAAGGCTTTGCCGATACACCACGGGCGACCCTGCTTTTTCATCTCACCCTGCAGATCACGCCGCGTCATGTCCAGACCCACCGCATAGCCGTAGATGTGCTTGAAGGCGTCGGCCGCCTTGATATTCTTTCCGCCGGTTCCGATGGCGACCACCAGTTCGATCTCGTGGTGCAGGTTCTTCGTGAGGCTGGGGTAGGGGATGGTGCCTGTTTCGCCGGCGTTGACCACCACCACGGCATCGGCCGGCTTCAGGAAGAAGAAGGGCGGCTCGCGGCCGGTGAAACCCATCTCCTTGGCGTGTTCTTCGTAGTTGCGGCCCACGCAGTAAATGCGGTGGACCGGAAATTGGTCGGCGGTGCCCAGGACGGGCACCGAGACGGTGGCGGGAGGATTGACGACGTAGCTCATGCGGCTAACCTTTCTTCTTGGTGAATGCCCAGCGCCTGGTGCACCGGACGGTCGGAAAAACTGAACAGCACGCAGCCTGCGTCTGACGCAAAGCGGGCAGTGTGCCACGAGGGAATCACAAAATGATCGCGCGGGCCGAATTCAAAACGCTGCGTCGTTTCGCCGTAACTGATCTGCACCGAACCGGTGCCCTCGACCACGCTGAACACCGCGCCATCGGTCTGGCGGTACGGTTGCCCGGCAAAGCCGGCAGGCAAACGCTGCATGAAGGTGGCCATGGTGGGCATCGGCGAGCCACCGGTCAGCGGGTTGACGTAGCGAAGCTTGACGCCATCCCACGCGTCCACGGGCGCGTCGCGCTCCAGCTGGTGCAGCGCCTCGCGGCTGCGCTCATAGGGGTAGCTGAAGATCGGGCTGGTCATGCCAAACGGAGACGGGCCGCGCACCGGCGCCATGTTGTGCCCGTACTGCGCCAGGCTGCTGCCCTCGGCCCGCGCCACCGGTTGCGACTGCTGGCTGCCGTTCTGCGCAAAGCCAGCGTCCAGAAAGCGGATGATGGGAATGTCGAGTCCGTCGAGCCAGACGACTGGGCCGCTCGCGGCCGACCCATGGTCGTGCCACGTCCAGCTCGGCGTGATGATGAAGTCGCCGGGTCGCATGGTGGTGCGCTCGCCATCGACGGCGGTGTAGGCGCCCGAGCCTTCCACGATGAAGCGCAGCGCGCTTTGGGTGTGGCGATGGCTTGGCGCCACCTCGCCCGGCAAGATCAGCTGCAAGCCGGCATAGAGCGACTGCGTGATGGCCGACTGGCCACGCAGCGCCGGATTCTCCAGTACCAGCACCCGACGCACCGCCTCTTCGGCCGTGATCAGCTCGCCGGCGCGCATCAGGTAGGGCCGCACCTGGTCGTACTTCCAGAACGCGGGCACGCAGGGCGATGCGGGTTGCGGCGGCACCAGCGCGTGCAACACCTCCCACAGCGGTGTCAGGCCGACGCTGGTGAGGTCGCTGTAAAACGCTTTGCGCGTGGCCTGCACGGCGGCGTTGGGCAAGGGCATGTTCATGGCTGTCTCCAAATCGGGTCTGGTGCAGTTTTTCAAGCATTTTAGTGCTATCGTCCGCATCCAATGGTCATCGTATGCTATTAATAATATAGCAACCGGCAAACGCTGAGTTGTCAGTCTCCGGCAAACAGGCGGGTCGGGTCAATGCCGTCGTACATCCACTTCAACCCGGCAAAGCCGGCGGATTCAGTCCCGCTCCGGAACAACTGGTTGCGCAACTCGCGCTGCACGCCGGCCGCATGGTAGATGTCGCCGTAGAAACGGGCGGTCAGCTGCACGCGCCCGGTACGCAGGTAGCGTGCCTGCTGGTAGTGCTGGAAGGCCTGGGGCACGTCGCCAGTGGTCGCGCGCAGGGCCGCGCCCAGCACCACGGCGTCTTCGATAGCCTGGCCGGCACCCTGGGCCAAGTATTGCAGCATCGGGTGCGCGGCGTCGCCCAGCAGCGTGACACGCCGGTCGGTCCAGTTCTTCACCGGCTCGCGGTCGCACAGCACCCACATTTTCCAGGTGTCAATCTTGCCCAGCAGGGCGCGTACCTGCGGGCAGGCCTGCGCGAAACGCTCGGTCAGCTCGCTGGTGTCGCCAAAGGTGTTCCAGCCCTCGTCGTACTTGTTGCTGTGGAACACGGCGACCAGGTTGAACAGCTCGCCGCGGCGCAACGGGTAGGTGACCAGATGGGTCTTTTCGCCACCCCACAGCGTCACGTCGTCGTCCCACAAGTCCAGGGGCACATCTTCGCGCTTGAGCACTGCGCGGTAGGCAATGTGGCCCGACACACGCGGCTTGCCATCGCCCACGATGGCCTCGCGCGTCTTGCTCCACAGCCCCTCGGCGCCAATCATGGCCGCGGCCTCCAGCACCTCGCCACCTTCCAGGTGGACGCGTACACCGCTGGTGGTCTGGTCATGCGAGACAAGCTTGGCACCGGTGCGCAGCGTCACATGGGGCATGGCCTTGCAGGCGTCGAGGAACACCTGGTGCAGGTCGGCGCGGTAGATCACGCCGTAGGGGAAGCCATAGGTGGCACGCGCCACGTCGCCCAGCGGCACCCGTACCACGCGCTCACCGGTGCGCACGTCCATCATGCCCAGGCCCGGCGGGAAGTAGGCAACCCGGCTGACCGCTTCGGTCAGGCCCAGGTACTCGAACATCTTGAAGATATTGGGGCCCAGCTGGATGCCCGCGCCAATTTCGCCAAAAACGGGCGCCTGCTCCAGCACCGTGACGGCGTGGCCATCACGCGCCAGCACAAACGCCGCCGCCAGGCCGCCAATGCCGCCGCCTGCAATCACGATGGAAAGGGGTTGGATCATTCAAGTCTCCGTCAGGGTTCTCATGTGCCGTGGAATTTAATAAGTATACATATTAATTTCGCGTTGGCAAGCGATTTTCCGGCGGTCTGGTCAGTACACTTTGCGAATGGCAAAAAGCTTTGACTTTCAGCACGCGCCCGGCCACCTGATCCGGCGCGCGCACCAAAAAGCGGTGGCGATCTTCATGGAGGAAACCACCGGCTACGACGTGACGCCGGTGCAGTTTGCCATCCTGAACGCGCTGATGGCCGAGCCCGGTGCCGACCAGGTGACGCTGGCCAGCCGGGTGGCGTTCGACGCAGCCACATCCGGCAGTGTGATTGGCCGGCTCGAAGCCAAAGGGTGGGTGCGCCGCGAGGCCGACGCGGCCGACAAGCGACGCAAGCTTCTGTGGCTCACGCCGGCAGGCGCGGAGGCCGCGCTGCAGATGAAGCGAGCTGTCGTGCGGGCGCAAAGCCGGATCACCTCGCCCTTGTCCGACGCTGAACAGGCGCATCTGGCGGCCTTGCTGCACAAGCTGGTCGATGGGCACGAGCGCAGCGCGTGACACCCGGCGACTAAACGGCTGCCGCCGCCATCATCCCCAGCCGCATGGGGTAACAGCCGTTACCGTCCGACACCATTCATCGCTGTCGTCCTACAGGGCGGCATGCCGGATTTCGGGGACCTGCCACTAAACTCATTGGGTGCCGTCCGCTGGTGTCGGCGAGTTTGATTTTCGGAGGTCTTCCATGGCTCAACAACTGTCTCTTCCCTCGCGCTTGGCGCGCCCCACCGTTCTGATCGCCTGCGCATTGGCCGTCTTCGCATCAGGCTGCGCGAACATGTCTGAAACGCAAAAAGGCACGGCCGTTGGCGCTGGCGTTGGCGCGGTTGCAGGCGCGGCCATCGGCGACACCAAAGGCTCGGCTGCCATCGGCGGCGCACTCGGCGCACTGGGCGGCTACATCTGGTCCAAGAACATGGCCGACAAGAAGGCCGCGATGGAACGCGCCACGGTGGGCACCGGCGTGGCCGTGACCCAGACCGCCGACAACCAGCTCAAGCTGGAAATCCCGAACGACATCTCGTTTGACACCAACCGCTCGGCGATCAAACCGGAGTTGCAGCCGATCCTGACGCAGTTTGCCTCGGGCCTGAACAACCAGCCCAACACCGAAATCCTGATTGTTGGCCACGCCGACAGCACCGGGTCGGACGCGATCAACAACCCGCTGTCCGCCGACCGTGCCGCCAGCGCGCGTGACTACCTGGCCGCGCGTGGGGTGGACTCGCGGCGCATCCGGGTGGAAGGCCGCGGCTCGCGCCAGCCGGTCGCCGACAACAACACCGATGCAGGGCGCGCCAAAAACCGCCGCATTGAGATTTTCCTGGCCGAGCGCGCCGTCGCCCAGCGTTGAAACGATTTGCTGTCACCACCAAAAAGGGGCCTCGGCCCCTTTTTTCTTGCGCTGTTCGACCGGATCAGTCTGACTTGCTGACCAGGTTGAAGTGCTCCACCACCGGTGGTGCCGCAAAAAAAGGCCCGACGATGGCGCGCCATTCCACAAACAGCGGACCCTGACGAAAGCCCACGGTGTGGTCTTCCAGCGTGTCCCAGAAAATCTGCAGGAGGTAGCGCTCGGGTGACTCGATGCCGCGATTGACCTTGTAGCCCTGAAAGCCCTTGGCGCGCGAGGCGACGGTGGTCACACCGCGCTGGATGGCTTCTTCAAACGCGGCCTGCTGGCCGGGGGCGATGCGGATGTCGGCGAGTTCAAGAATCATGGCGACCTCGGGTTCAAGACTGTGAAGGCGGCAAGTCTACCGTCAGCCCGTCCAGCGCGTCCGTCAGGTGGATCTGGCAACTCAGGCGGCTGTTGGGCTGACGCGGCGAGGCGGTGAAGTCGAGCATGCTGATCTCTTCGCCATCGGGCGGCGGCAGCTGGCTGGCGTGCGGCTCACGCACGTACACATGGCAGGTGCCGCAGCTCAACAGCCCGCCGCAATCAGCGTCGATGCCGCGCACGTTTGCCGCCACCGCCGCGTGCATCAGACTTTGCCCGGTGTCCGTAGAAATTGCGCCAATAGTGCCTCTGGTCCTCTCGGGCTGGTCATTGTCTGCTATGAAAGTAATAGTGATCATCATTAGAATCGGCTGAAGTATTCGCGGCGCTCGAAGGCGACTTTGTCATCGGCCTGGTTGTGACGCTCATTTTCCTGGCGCTTGATGCGCGTGTAGTAGGCCGTGAAATCGTGGCCAAAAGCCTCGGTCAATAGTGTGTCGTGCGCCAGGGCGTCGAGCGCGTCGCCCAGACTGGTGGGCAGGCGCTGGCCCCCGGCGGCGTAGGGCTCGTTGGTGGCGGGCGGCGCCACCATCGCCTGCCGCAAGCCGTCCAGCCCGGCATGGATTTGCGAGGCCATGTACAGGTAGGGATTGGCGGCCGGTTCGCCGATGCGGTTCTCGATGCGGGTTGCAGGGTCTGGCTCCCACCCGCCCACCGCGTCGGCGCGGCCGTCACCGATCACGCGCAGCATGGCGCCCCGGTTGTCGCGGCCCCACAGCACCGATTGCGGCGCCAGCGCGTTGGGCTGGTAGCGGCCGTAGCCGTTGGCCGTGGGGGTGCAGAACAGCGCGCTGCCGCGCGCGTGGGCCAGCAGACCTGCCAGGCAGTGCGCGCCGACATCTGACAGCGTGTGGCGTGCATCGGAGGCGGTGACGCCCGGCGCCGGCGCATCGCGCATGAACGCGTTGGCGCCCGTGTGCAGATCGGTCCACGACTGGTGCAGGTGCCAGCCGCTGCTCATGATGTTGGGAAACGGCGGGCGGCACATGAAGGTGGCGTGGTAGCCCGCGCGGCGCAGCGCCTGTTTCACGCCATTGCGAAAGATCACCATGTTGTCGGCGGCGGTCAGCGCATCGGTGGCGTCGAACACCGCCTCCACCTGGCTGGGCCCAAGTTCGATTTCCAGCGACTGCAGGGGCAGCCCGAGTGCCTGAGCCGTGTGCTGCACGGTGCGCAGCGGCGCCTCGGCCATGTCAAACCAGCCGTCGGCCAGCAGGTTGTAGCCCGGATGGATCATCGAGACCGCGGGTGCCTCACCCGGCCACGCCGCCAGCGCGGGGTCAAGTTGTGCCGTGCTGTTCTCGATCTGGTAGATGTGGAACTCCACCTCGAGCCCGCAGGCAAGCCCGTAGCCCGCCGCCGCCAGCCTCGTCAGCGCCTGCTGCAGCACGCGGCGCGTATCGAGCAGCACGGGCGTGCCGTCCTGAAACCACGGCTGACAACGCAGCCAACCGGTGCCCGGCGACCAGGGCAGTGCCGTAAAGCTGGCAGGATCGGGCAGCAGCACCAGGTTGCTCGCGCACTCGAAGCCCGGCAGCCCGGCCACGCCGCCACGCTCGAACACCTTGAACGCGGTGCGGTCCGAAGTGTCTTTCAGCATCAGCGTGCTGACCATGCCGATGCCCTCGTGCAACGCCCGCACCGCCGCGCGGGCCGTGAGGGTCTTGCCGCGCAGCACACCGTGCAGGTCGCACCAGCCAAAGCGCACCAGGTCGATGCCGCTGGCCTCGATCAGGCTGGCCGTGCGCGCGCAGGCTGCGTCGCGCGACGCGTCGTGAATGCCGCAGCGCGTGGCGAATGACGCCATCACCGGGCCGCGTAAGCCAAACAACGGCTCACCGGATCTCCGTGCGGGCTGAGCCGGTTGAAGCCGTCACCGGTGCTTTGACCAGCCCCGCGTCGCCCGGGTGGAGCCAAGGCGCACCCTCGCGCTTGGCCTGTACCTGCGCGCGCCACCAGGTGGGCCAAACGCCTGCCGGGGCGATGCCGTCCACCGTATCCGGGCCGGTCATGGCGGCACTCTGTGCGGCGTCGGCCACGCCGGGTGGCACGCCACCGGCCTGCACGGTCTCGATGGCCTTCAGCAGCACGCGGCGGTTGGCCATGATGACCTTGTCGCTCGTGCCGAGGTGCTCACGTGTGCGGTCCTGGATGGCGCCCATGCTCTCCACCGCCCACTGGTCGTGCACGTTGATGTCTTCTTCGCCCATGCCCAGGTAGGTTTGGGTGCGCTGCTCGTCAGCGTTGAACCCCCAGCGGTTGTGGCGGCCTGACTTGGGCACGTAGTCGGGCAGGCTGATGAACTGCAGCCGCTGGGCGCGCATGGCTTCGCGGTCCAGCGGGCCGGCAAAACTGGTGAAGAATGACACCCAGTAGGTATGCGTGTCGTCCACCGGCACATGCATCTGCGTGATCGTCATGGTCTCGGACAGCGGGATGACAAAGGTGGCTGGGAAAATCGCCTGCGTCACGCGCACATGCGTCAGATCCTCGGTCATGGGCCGCAGCGCGGTGAGTTGCAGGCCCCAGGGGGTCGGCTCGCAACTGATCTCGGGCTGCGCAAATTCACGCATGATGCGCGTCATGGGCCAGGGCTCGCCGCCCACCGCGCCAGCGCTGGCGCTGCGAAACTGCTTGCCCGCCGCATTGTTGCCAATGGCCTCGAGCGCTTCGTCCTCTAAAAAGCGGTGCAGGAAGGACGGATGCGCGGGATCGATGCCGACCTCAAACGCCTGCAGCCAGTTGGCGTTCCACAAACCCTTGAAAGCGAAAGTGTGCGAGGGCGGCGCAACAAAGCAATCGAATGCCGGGAAGGGCGGCGGCGCAGTGTTCTCCGGCCCGAGCCACGCAAACACCACGCCAGATTTCTCTATCACTGGGTAGCTGCGCTGGCGCACGCGCTCGCACAGCTTGCTGCCCGCGGGCTCGGCCGGGGTTTGCAGGCAGGTGCCGTCGGCCGCGAACTTCCAGCCGTGGAACGGGCAGCGCAGGGCGCTCGGCCCGGTGCCGTCGCTGCTGGCGCTGCTTTCCACCGCTTCCAGCCGGCCGAACGACAGGTCGGCGCCTCGGTGCGGACAGGCACGGTCCAGCAGGGACCAGTGGGTCTGCCCGGCGCTATCCGTGCCGCTCTTGAACAGCACCAGGTCTTGCCCCAGCAGCCGCACGGCTTTCACGGGGCGCTGCGCCATGCGGGGGTCAAGCCGCGCGTCGAACTCGTCCACCAGCGCAGCGGGTTGCCAGTAGTGGCGCAGCAGGTTGCCGCAGGGCGTGCCGGGGCCGATGCGGGTGATCAGGTCGTTCTGTTCGGCTTTCATGGGGTGACAACTGCTGGAATCAGGCAGAAGTTACACCAGATTTTGCTGTGACGGGCGAGCGCTCCCCGTCTGGCTGCGGCCTCACACCTGTTTCGACGGGGCAGCGTTGCGGATAACGCTCAGGCAGCCTGCTGCATGGGCAGCAGGCGGGCATATTCGGTTTTGACCACGGCATAGCACTCGCAGACCCGGTTCTCCAGGCCCTCGCGGTCGAGCACCTTGATGCGGCCGCGCGAGCAGCTGATCAGGCCGGCGTCCTGCAGCTTGAGTGCGGCAACGGTCACGCCTTCGCGGCGCACGCCCAGCATGTTGGAGATCAGCTCCTGCGTCATGACCAGTTCGTAGCCCGGCAGACGGTCCAGGCTCATCAGCAGCCAGCGGCACAGTTGTTTGTCCAGTGTGTGGTGGCGGTTGCACACCGCCGTCTGTGACATCTGGGTGACCAGCGCCTGCGCGTAGCGCAGCAGCAGGTGCGACACCGGGCCGAACTGGTTGAACTCGGCATACAGAAAATCAGGCTTCATGCGGTAGCCCTTGCCGGCGCTTTGCACCGCCGCGCGGCTGGGGGTCGAGTTCCCGCCCATGAATACCGAGATGCCGACCAGCCCCTCGTTGCCCACCACCGCAATCTCGGCTGAATCGCCGTTTTCCATGGCGTACAGCAGCGAGACGATGGCCGAGGTGGGGAAGTAGGCGTACTTGGGCAGGGCGCCCGCCTCGTACAGCACCTTGCCCAGCGGTAAATCAACGAAGTGCAGTTCGGGCAGCCAGCGCCGCAGTTCAGCGTCCGGCAGTGCCGCCAGCAGGTTGTTGAGCTTGACTTCGTGCGCGCTGGGCAGCACCGGGCCCCGGTGCGAGGCCGGCGCAGGCGCGTGGGCGGTTTTCTTGGCGGCGGGGGGGGGAGGGCGTGCGGGACGTGGTCATGGGCGGTACTTGTTCCTCAATCTAGAGGGGCGGCCCCGGCTTGTCTGTACGCTGCCCGACACAGGGCGTCGGCCTGGCAGTACCACCGTTGTGCTGCCGGGCACCCTTTTGACGCGCATCCGGCCCGGCTCAGGCCGCTGTGATGGGCCGCCACCGGGGTGGCCGCCGAAACCGGTGCCACGGCCTAATTTTAAAGCCAAACAGGCCCGGTGTGCGCTCCCTGTGGTCATTGGGCGCTACTAAAATAATAGCTTTCTGATGCCGTCCGGCATCGCGGCGCTGGCCCTGCCCGACCACGCGCCCTCCAACTGCAGCACCTCAAGGCCGCTGCCGCGCTTCGGGTTTATCCTTGGCGCCCATGAAGCTCTACAACTACTTCCGCTCCTCGGCCTCCTTTCGCGTGCGCATTGCGCTGCAGCTCAAGGGGCTCGCGTATGACTACGTCCCGGTCCACATTGCCCGGGGCGACCACAAGCTGGACGCCTACGCCGCGATTTCTGCCGACACCCTGGTGCCTACGCTGGAAATTGACGGCCAGCGCCTGAGCCAGTCGATGGCCATCATCGAGTACCTGGACGAAACCCGTCCCGAGCCCGCGCTGCTGCCCCAAGACGCGCTGGGCCGCGCACAGGTGCGGGCGCTGGCGCAATCGATTGCATGCGAGATTCACCCGCTCAACAACCTGCGCGTGCTGAAGTACCTGGTGCGCGAGCTCAAGGTCGAAGAAGACGCCAAGAACACCTGGTACCGCCACTGGGTGCGCACGGGGCTGGAGGCGTTTGAGAAGCAGCTGGCGCGGCTGCCCGCCGCCACCTATTGCCATGGCGAAACGCCCACGCTGGCCGACTGCTGCCTGGTGCCGCAAATCTTCAACGGCCAGCGCTTCAACGTCGATTTTTCAGGCCTGCCACGCACCATGGGCGCCTTTGACGCCTGCATGAAGCTGGAGGCCTTCCAGAGAGCGCAGCCCTCGGCCTGCCCGGACCACGAAGCCTGAACCACAGCCCGGACTGAAGCTTGCCCCCGCCGAGTCTGGCCGCGCCGTGACCGCCATCCCCCCCGACTGGTTGACCCCCGACTGGCCCGCGCCGGCCGGCGTGCGGGCGCTGTGCACCACCCGCACGGGCGGCGTGTCGGCTGCGCCCTGGGACAGCCTGAACCTGGGTGACCACGTGGGGGATGACGCGGCGGCGGTGGCGGCCAACCGCAGCCGGCTACTGCAGGCCATCCAGGCGCGGCCGGTGTTGCTGAAGCAGGTGCACGGGGTGCGGGTGGCGGATATTGACGCGCTCACGCCCGACGGCACCGAGGCCGATGCCTGCGTCACGCCTGAACGCGGCGTCGCCTGCACGATCATGGTGGCCGATTGCCTGCCGGTGCTGTTCACCACGCGCGATGGCGTCGCGGTGGCTGCGGCCCACGCCGGCTGGCGCGGTCTGGCAGGGGACGGCATGGCGGGGGGCAGCGTGGCAGGGGCCAGCCCAAACGGTGTCCTGGAGACGATTTTTGAGCGTTTTAGTGCTGTTGTCCGCACCCAGTGGTCATTGTTTGCTATAAATAATATAGCAAACGAGAAACTGGCCCACGGCAGCGTTGCGGCGGACACGCTGGCCTGGCTCGGCCCCTGCATCGGCCCGCAGGCGTTCGAGGTGGGCGCCGAAGTACGCGCGGCGTTCGTGGCGCACCACGCGGCCGCGGCCGAGCACTTTCAGCCGCAGCGCAACGGCAAATACCTGGCCGACCTGGCGGGTCTGGCGCGTCAGCGGCTGCGCCGGCTGGGCGTCACGCAAATCCATGGCAACGACGGCTCGGCGCCGTGGTGCACGGTCAGCAACGCGTCACGGTTCTTTTCGCACCGGCGAGACGCTGGCCGGCTCGGCAGCAGCGGCCGGCTCGCCGCCTGCATCTGGCGGGTCTGAAGCAGGTCTGTCGCTGGTTGGCTCGGCGGTGGCGGCGGGGGGCGCGGCCAGTGCCGTTTGTTCCGCTGCCTCGCGCGCCTTGATCGCCCGGCTCCGCACGGGCGAACCCATCAGGTAAAGCACCAGTGCGATGGGCAGCAATCCATAAACGAAAAGGGTCACAATGGCACCGAGTACCGTACCGTTGGTGCTGGTGGCTTCGGCCACCGCCATCATCAGGGCGACGTACAGCCAGCCGATTGCGATGAGGTACATGAATAAGCTTATGTCCAAATGATTGAGCCAGATTGTTGCACTGCAGCATCAGTTCATGGATACTCAGGGTTATCCCGAATAATTAGACCAGACGAGGAGACAACGCATGAATTCTGATTCAGATTGGGTCAAGGCCGCCCAGCAATTTCAGCAGACCTTTACCGACAGTTGGCAAAAGGCCCTGGAGTCCTTTCAAACCATGGATTTGAGCGCCATGGGCGGCATGGGCGCGATGGGCCACCTGGGCGGCATGATGGGCGCGCCCGTCGTCACCGGCGGCACCGCTGCCGCAGCGCCCGCGCTGTCGTTTTCGCCCGCCAAGCTGGTGGAAATCCAGCAGCAATACATGAATGACGCAGCCGAGCTGTGGAACACCGGCCTGCACGCCAACCCCACCGTCAAGGACAAGCGTTTCGCTGGAGATGCCTGGGCCGCCAACCCGGTAGCCGCGTTTTCGGCAGCGGCTTACCTGCTCAACGCGCGCACCCTGATGGGCATGGCCGACGCGGTGGAGGGCGATGCCAAGGTCAAGGCGCGCATCCGGTTTGCCATCGAGCAATGGCTGGCGGCGTCCTCGCCCAGCAACTACCTGGCGCTGAACGTCGAGGCGCAGAAGAAAGCCGTCGAAACCAAGGGCGAGAGCATCGCCCGGGGCGTGCAAAACCTGCTGAGCGACATCCGCCAGGGCCATATGTCCATGACGGACGAAAGCCTGTTCGAGGTGGGCAAGAATGTGGCCACGACAGAAGGTGCCGTGGTGTACGAGAACGAGTTGTTCCAGCTGATCGAGTACAAGCCGCTGACCGCGAAGGTGTACGAGCGGCCTTTCCTGCTGATTCCACCCTGCATCAACAAGTTCTACATCCTGGATCTGCAGCCCGAGAACTCGCTGATCCGCTATGCCGCGGCGCAGGGACATCGCACCTTTGTGGTCAGCTGGCGCAACCCGGATGAGTCGCTGTCTGACAAGACCTGGGACGACTACATCGACAAGGCGGCGATCGAAGCCATCCATGTGGTGCAGGACATCACCGGTGCCAAACAGATCAACGCGCTGGGGTTCTGCGTCGGCGGCACCATCCTGGCGACGGCGCTGGCCGTACTGGCCGCGCGCGGCGAAAAACCCGCCGCCAGCGCCACCTTCCTGACCACGCTGATCGACTTTTCCGACACCGGCATCCTGGACCTGTTCATCGACGAGCCGTTCGTCAAGATGCGCGAAATGCAGATGGGCAAGGGCGGCCTGCTCAAGGGCCAGGAACTGGCGTCCACCTTCAGCTTCCTGCGGCCCAATGACCTGGTCTGGAACTACGTGGTCGGCAACTACCTCAAGGGCGAAACCCCGCCGCCGTTCGACCTGCTGTACTGGAACAGCGACAGCACCAATCTGCCGGGCCCCATGTACGCCTGGTACCTGCGCAACACCTACTTCGAGAACAACCTCATCAAGCCCGGCAAGTGCACCGTGGCCGGGCAGAAGGTCGATCTGAGCAAGCTGGACATGCCGGTGTACCTGTACGGCTCGCGCGAAGACCATATCGTGCCGATTGGCGGGGCCTACGCGTCCACGCACGTGTTTCCGGGCAAAAAGCGGTTCGTGATGGGCGCGTCCGGCCATATCGCCGGCGTCATCAATGCACCCGCGGCCAAGAAGCGCAGCCACTGGATTCGCAACGACGGCAAGTTCCCGCCCAGCCAGGCAGACTGGCAGGCTGGCGCCAAGGAACTGCCGGGCAGCTGGTGGACCGACTGGTCCGACTGGCTCAAGGGCCATGCGGGCAAGCAGGTTGCTGCGCCCAAGAGCTACGGCAAGGGCGCTTACAAGGCGATCGAGCCCGCGCCCGGCCGCTACGTAAAAGCCAAAGCCTAAGATGAAGCCCCCACGCTTGTCACTTCGTGTACTGCGCTGGACGAGGCGTTGTCAGAGTCAACGCCCCTTCGGCCTGTCCGTGCCTGCGCAGGCAGGCACAGAGCCGCAGCCCTCAGCCCCGAGGGGTCCGCGGTCGCCTTGGGGCGGCCCGGCGGCGACCCGTCCCCTGTAACCACACAATTGGAGATCACCATGGAAGACATCGTCATCGTTTCAGCCGCCCGCACCGGCGTGGGCAAGTTCGGCGGCTCGCTCGCCAAGACCCCGGCTACCGAGCTGGGCGCCATCGTCATCAAGGAAGCGATCGCCCGCGCCAAGCTGGACGCGGCACAGATTGGCGAAATCATCATGGGTCAGGTGCTGGCGGCTGGCGCCGGCCAGAACCCCGCGCGCCAGGCCATGATGAAGGCCGGCGTGGCCAAGGAAACCCCGGCACTGACCATCAACGCCGTCTGCGGCTCGGGCCTGAAAGCCGTGATGCTGGCCGCGCAGGCCGTGGCTTGGGGTGACAGCGAGATCGTGGTGGCCGGCGGCCAGGAAAACATGAGCGCCAGCCCGCACGTGCTGTTGAACTCGCGCGACGGCCAGCGCATGGGCGACTGGAAGATGGTCGACTCGATGATCGTCGACGGCCTGTGGGACGTGTACAACCAGTACCACATGGGTGTCACCGCCGAGAACGTGGCCAAGGCCTACAGCATCAGCCGCGACATGCAGGACGCACTGGCGCTGGGCAGCCAGCAAAAAGCCTCGGCCGCGCAGGAAGCCGGCAAGTTCAAGGACGAGATCGTCACCGTGTCGCTGGCCCAGAAAAAGGGCGACCCGATCCTCTTCAATACCGACGAGTTCATCAACAAGAAAACCAGTGCTGACGCGCTGGCCGGCCTGCGCCCCGCGTTTGACAAGGCCGGCAGCGTCACCGCGGGCAATGCCTCGGGCCTGAACGACGGCGCCGCCGCCGTGGTGGTGATGTCGGCCAAGAAAGCTGCCGCGCTGGGCCTGACGCCGCTGGCGCGCATCGTGTCGTTCGGCACCAGTGGCCTCGACCCGGCCACCATGGGCATGGGCCCGGTGCCGGCCTCGCGCAAGGCGCTGCAGCGCGCCGGCTGGAAGGCGTCTGACGTCGACCTGTTCGAACTGAACGAAGCGTTTGCCGCACAGGCCTGCGCCGTCAACAAGGAACTGGACATTGACCCTGCCCGGGTCAACGTGAATGGTGGCGCGATTGCCATCGGGCACCCAATTGGCGCGTCCGGTTGCCGCATCCTCGTGACGCTGCTGCACGAGATGCAGCGCCGTGATGTCAAGCGCGGCCTGGCTGCGCTATGCATCGGTGGCGGCATGGGGGTTTCCCTCACGGTCGAGCGTTGATTTCAGGTTAAAACCGCTACTTGTCCACGTCCCGTGGTCATATGTAGCTATTGTATTTATAGCAAAACTCAGAGGAGATAGACATGGCCAAGAAAGTTGCGTACGTCACGGGTGGTATGGGCGGCATCGGAACCGCGATCTGCCAGCGCCTGCACAAGGAAGGCTTCACCGTCATTGCCGGCTGCGGTCCGACGCGCGACCACGCCAAGTGGCTGGGCGAGCAAAAGGCGCTGGGCTATGACTTTCATGCCAGCGTCGGCAACGTCGGCGACTGGCAATCCACGGTGGACGCCTTCACCAAGACCAAGGCCGAGCACGGCGTGATCGACGTGCTGGTCAACAACGCGGGCATCACGCGCGACCGCATGTTCCTGAAAATGTCCCGCGAAGACTGGGACGCCGTGATCGAGACCAACCTGAACTCCATGTTCAACGTGACCAAGCAGGTCGTGGCCGACATGGTCGAGAAAGGCTGGGGCCGCATTGTCAATATCAGTTCGGTCAACGGCGAAAAAGGCCAGGCCGGCCAGACCAACTACTCGGCCGCCAAGGCCGGCATGCACGGGTTTTCGATGGCGCTGGCGCAGGAACTGGCGACCAAGGGCGTGACCGTCAACACCGTCAGCCCGGGTTACATTGGGACTGACATGGTCAAGGCCATCCGCCCGGACGTGCTGGAAAAGATCGTGGCCACGGTGCCAGTCAAGCGGCTGGGCGAACCCAGCGAGATTGCCTCCATCATTGCCTGGCTAGCCAGCGACGAGGGCGGCTACGCCACCGGCGCCGACTTCTCGGTGAATGGCGGCCTGCACATGGGCTGAACCCGGGTACGGTGGCCTGCTGCAGGTCCGCACAGACCTGTCAGGGGCGCAATGCGCGCCACCCCACAGAAAAACCCGCTTCGGCGGGTTTTTCGTTTTTCAGACAAGTCAAGTGGCCTGCTTGTATCCAGACGGCAACGGCGGGAGAATAAAAAAACCGTTGCACCCGAGAACTTGTTGGCACATGCTGTTTGGGTGCGTGAAGATGACGTTGGCGATTCGAACTTTTGGGCGCAGCATTCATCACACGTGTGGGTGGGTTGAATGGGTGGAACCGCATCGGCGTCAACGAGGCGCCGCCTGCTCGCGTTGGGTGCAGGTGATGGGGTTCTGTTGCGACCGTTGGACATGGAGGTTGTATGGATGTCGTCCGTAGTTTTTTGACGCGTTACGAGCAGACGCGTGAAGAGGAACTGTCGATCGAAGAGTACCTCGACGCGTGCAAGCGCGATCCCCTGGTGTACGCCACCGCAGCCGAGCGCATGCTCGCGGCCATCGGCGAGCCGGAGCTGTTTGATACCCGGCACGACCAGCGTCTCTCGCGCATCTTTGGCAACAAGGTCGTCAAGATTTACCCGGCCTTCCGCGATTTCTACGGGCTGGAAGACCCCATCGAGCAGGTGGTGTCGTACTTCCGCCATGGCGCGCAGGGCCTTGAAGAGAAGAAACAGATCCTGTATCTGCTGGGTCCGGTGGGCGGCGGCAAGTCGTCGATTGCGGAACGGCTCAAGCAGTTGATGGAACAGGTGCCGTTTTATGCGATCAAGGATTCACCGGTCAACGAGTCGCCACTGGGCCTGTTCAGCCAGATCGAGGACGGCCCGGTGCTGGAATCGCAGTACGGCATTGCGCAGCGCTACCTGCAGCGCGTGATGTCGCCCTGGGCGGTGAAGCGGCTCGAGGAATACGGTGGTGACATCCGCAAGTTCCGCGTCGTCAAGCGTTTCCCGTCGATCCTCAAGCAGTGCGGCATTGCCAAGACCGAGCCCGGTGACGAGAACAACCAGGACATTTCCTCACTGGTCGGCAAGATCGATATCCGCAAGCTCGAAACCTATGCCCAGGACGATCCGGACGCCTACAGCTATTCCGGCGGTCTGTGCCTCGCCAACCAGGGGTTGCTCGAATTTGTGGAAATGTTCAAGGCGCCCATCAAGGTGCTGCACCCGCTGCTGACGGCCACGCAGGAAGGCAACTTCAAGGGCACCGAAGGCTTTGGCGCGATACCGTTTGACGGCATCGTTATGGCCCACTCCAACGAGAGCGAGTGGAAGGCGTTCAAGAACAACAAGAACAACGAGGCTTTCCTGGATCGCATCTACATCGTCAAGGTGCCGTACTGCCTGCGCGCCTCGGAAGAGGTCAAGATTTACGACAAGCTGATCCGCAACTCCTCGCTGTCCAAGGCCGTCTGCGCGCCGGGCACCTTGAAGATGATGGCTCAGTTTGCCGTGCTGACACGCCTGAAGGAGCCCGAGAACTCCAGCATCTTCAGCAAGCTCATGGTGTATGACGGCGAAAACCTCAAGGACACCGACCCCAAGGCCAAGAGCTACCAGGAGTACCGTGACTACGCGGGGGTGGACGAAGGCATGAGCGGAGTCTCCACGCGCTTTGCCTTCAAGATCCTGTCCAAGGTCTTCAACTTTGACTCGACGGAAGTCGCTGCGAACCCCGTGCACCTGATGTACGTGCTGGAGCAGCAGATCGAGCGCGAGCAGTTTCCGGCCGAGACCGAGCAGAAGTACCTGTCGTTCATCAAGGAAACGCTGGCGGTGCGCTACGCCGAATTCATCGGCAAGGAAATACAGACCGCCTACCTGGAGAGCTACAGCGAGTACGGGCAAAACATTTTCGATCGCTACGTGACCTACGCCGACTTCTGGATTCAGGACCAGGAGTTCCGCGACACCGACACGGGTGAAATCTTCGACCGTTCTGCGTTGAACGCCGAACTCGAGAAGATCGAGAAGCCGGCCGGCATCAGCAACCCGAAAGACTTCCGCAACGAGATCGTCAACTTCGTGCTGCGGGCGCGCGCTGGCAACGCGGGCAAGAACCCGCTGTGGACCAGCTACGAAAAGCTGCGCACCGTGATCGAGAAGAAGATGTTCTCCAACACCGAAGACTTGCTGCCGGTGATCAGCTTCAATGCCAAGGCCAGCGCCGACGAGCAGAAGAAGCACGAAGACTTTGTCAACCGCATGGTGGACAAGGGCTACACCACGCGGCAGGTGCGCCTGCTGTGCGACTGGTACCTGCGCGTGCGCAAGAGCTCCTGAGCCCGGTGGGAGTCACGGCATTGCGCAACACCTGAACGCCGACGGGGACCACCATGCTCCAGCAAGTCGTCGACCGGCGTCTCTCAGGCAAGAACAAATCGATCGGTAACCGCGAGCGGTTTCTTCGTCGTTTTCGCGGGCAGATCCGGGACGCCGTGCGTCGCGCGGTGTCGGGGCGCAGCATCCAGGACATCGAGCAGGGCGAAGACATCAGCCTGCCGCGCCACGATGTCTCCGAGCCGGTGTTTGGCCATGGGCAGGGCGGCGCGCGCGAATCGGTGCATCCCGGCAACCGCGAGTACGTGCGGGGCGACCGCATTGAACGGCCGCAGGGCGGCGGCGCAGGTTCGGGGCAGGGTGCCACGGCAGACGGCAGTGGCGACGACGACTTTGTCTTCCGCATTACGCGCGAAGAGTTCATGCAGTATTTCTTTGACGATCTGGCGCTGCCGCACCTGGTGCGCACCCAGTTGCTGCCCGATGCGCCCGAATGGAAATCGCTGCGCGCGGGCTTTATTTCCGAGGGTAACCCGACCAGCCTGCACGTGGTGCGCTCCATGCGCACCGCGCTGGGCCGGCGCATCGCCATGGGCGGCGATGCACGGCGTCAGCTGCATGAACTGGAAGAAGAGTTGCGCGTCGCCCTGCGCGATGGCACCACGCCGCGTCCCTCGATCATGGCGCTCAAGGAGCAGATCGAGGTGCTGCAGCGCCGCATCCGGCAGATTCCGTTTCTCGACCCGTTCGATCTGCGCTACCGCAACCGGGTGCGCGTGCCGATGCCCACGTCCAAGGCCGCGATGTTCTGCCTGATGGACGTGTCGGGCTCGATGGACGAGGCGCGCAAGGACATCGCCAAGCGGTTTTTCATCCTGCTGTACCTGTTCTTGATGCGCAACTACGAGAAGACCGAAGTCATCTTCATCCGCCACCACACCCAGGCGGCGGAGGTGACCGAGGAAGAGTTTTTCCGCTCTACCGAGACCGGCGGCACGGTGGTGTCGAGCGCGCTGCTGCTGATGCACGAGATCATCCAGGCGCGCTACCCCTCGGGCGAGTGGAACATCTACGGCGCCCAGGCGTCCGACGGCGACAACTGGCACCAGGACTCGGCCAAGTGCAGCGAACTGCTGGTGGACAAGCTGTTGCCGCTGTCCCGCTATTTCGCTTACGTGCAGGTGGCCGAGGAAAACCAGAACCTCTGGGAAGAGTACGAAAAGGTCAAGGAAACGCAGCCTAACTTCGCCATGCGGAAGATCACCGGCCCCACCGACATCTACCCCGTGTTCCGCGAACTGTTCAAGAAAGCGGGTGCGACATGAGCGAAACGCCAGACACCACGATTCCTGTGCACATGGAAGAGCGCATGGCTGCGCCCCCCGCAGAGCCCAAGCGGCGCCGCGAGCCGCTGCCCTGCCCGTCGGACTGGTCGTTTGAGCTGATCGAAACCTATCACGCCGAAATCGCGCGCACCGCCAAGAGTTTTGGCCTGGACACGTACCCGGTGCAGCTGGAAGTCATCACCGCCGAGCAGATGATCGACGCCTACGCCTCGGTCGGCATGCCCGTGAACTACCGGCACTGGTCGTTCGGCAAGCAGTTCATCGCTACGGAAAAAAGCTACCGACGCGGTCATATGGGCCTGGCCTACGAGATCGTCATCAACTCCGACCCGTGCATCGCCTACCTCATGGAAGAAAACACCATGACGATGCAGGCGCTGGTGATGGCACACGCCTGCTATGGCCACAACTCGTTCTTCAAGGGCAACTACCTGTTTCGGATGTGGACCGATGCCGAGTCGATCATCGACTACCTGGTGTACGCGCGCGCCTATGTGTCGGAGTGCGAGGAGCGCCACGGGGTTGAGGCGGTAGAGCATCTGCTGGACTCGTGCCACGCGCTCATGAGCCACGGAGTGGACCGTTACCGGCGCTCCCAGAAACTGTCGTTGGCCGAGGAAGAAGCGCGCCGCAAGGACCGCGAAGCCTATCTGCAGCAACAGGTCAATGACCTGTGGCGCACGCTGCCCCGGAGCGCTGACCGGCAGGTGGAAAAAACCCACCGGCGTTTCCCGGCCGAGCCTCAGGAAAACATTCTTTACTTCATCGAGAAGAACGCGCCGCTGCTCGAGCCCTGGCAGCGCGAGATCGTGCGCATCGTGCGCAAGGTCGGGCAGTACTTTTATCCGCAGCGCCAGACCCAGGTCATGAACGAAGGCTGGGCCACGTTCTGGCACTACACGCTGCTCAACACGATGTACGACGACGGCCTGCTGACCGACGGTTTCATGATCGAGGTGCTGACCTCGCACACCAATGTGGTGTTCCAGCCGCCGGTCACGCACCGGGGCTACAGCGGCATCAACCCGTATGCGCTGGGTTTTGCCATGTTCAGCGACCTGAAACGCATCTGCCAGAACCCCACCGACGAAGACCGGCAGTGGTTCCCCGACATTGCGGGCACCGACTGGCTCAAGACGCTGGATCACGCGATGCGGCACTACCGAGACGAAAGCTTCATCGGCCAGTTCCTCTCGCCCAAGCTCATGCGTGATTTCCGCCTGTTCTCCATCATGGACGACGCCCAGGAAAGCGAGCTGGAGGTTGCGGCCATCCACGACGATGCGGGCTACAAGCGCGTGCGCGAAGCCCTCGCGCGCCAGCATGACCTCAATGAACGCGAGCCCAACATCCAGGTCTGGAACGTGGACGTGCGAGGCGACCGGTCACTCACGCTGCGCCACACCCGGCACCACGACCGGCCGCTGAACGATGACGGGCAGGAGGTGCTCAAGCACGTCGGGCGCCTGTGGGGTTTCAAGGTGCGGCTGGAAAGCGTGGACCGCCACGGCAAAGTTGTGCAGCAGTGGGAGATGAGCCCGCCGCGAGTCTGAATCCGGCCCCCGGGCACGGCTGGCCCGGGATCAGGACATGTCTTCGATCACCAGCAGCCGGTACTTTTGCGCAAACGAGAACGGCACGGTGTGCGCGGCTTCCATCACGTGGTCGCTGTCTTTCTTGTTCGGCGCGTGGATCATCACGGCGTGGTGGCCATCACGCGCGAGGCGCTCGTACTCGTGGATGGTCGCCCCTTCGGTGCCGACCGAAGGCAGCGGATTGGTGTCGTTGCGCACCGTATGGCCCAGCACCTGCAGGATCGTGTCGGGATCGAGCAGCATCGGCTCCTCGTCCTGAAAACCGCCCGCGTTCAGCGCCTGTTCCAGCTGGTGCGCATCCTGCGGCGTGGGCACCATCACCACCACGTAGCCGGTGGGGTAGAACACGCCACCCAGGGTGAGCATGCGGGGTTCAAGCGAGAACGGTCTCATGGTGGCATCTCCTTCAGGCAACGCCGCGCCGATGGCGCGACACCACTCCAATGTATGCCTGTGGGCTGCTGTGGCCGCCAGAGACACTGGTGTCCGCAGGGCTTATCCGTGCTGTCCGGGGTGGCCGCGGTGAGAACGGCAGGCAGCCCGACGCCCGACGCCCGACGCCATCAATGATGTAATGGCTGCGGCCAGATTCACCCCGTTTGTATGGATGCATTCCCATGGACCTTCACCTCACCCAACAGCACGTCCTCATCACCGGCGGCAGCAAGGGCATCGGTCTGGCGTGCGCGCAGGTGTTCCTGGAGGAGGGCGCCCGGATCTCGCTGGTTTCGCGCAACGCCGACAACCTGACGATGGGTCGTGAAGCCCTGCTGGCCGCGCAACCCGGCGCCGCAGACCGCGTCGCCACCTTCGCCGCTGACCTGACCGATGCGGCCGCCGCCCAGGCAGCGCTGGACCAGGCCGAACACGCCTTCGGGCCGGTGGACGTGCTCGTCAATTCCGCCGGCGCCGCCAAGCGCACGCCGCCCGATGAACTCACCCCGCAGGCCTGGCACGACGCGATGCAGGCCAAGTATTTCAGCTACATCCACATGATCGACCCGGTGGTCAAGCGCATGGGCGTGCGCGGGCGGGGCGTCATCGTCAACATCGTGGGCGCGGGCGGCAAGGTGCCCAGCGCCATCCACCTGCCTGGCGGCGCTGCCAACGCGGCCTTGATGCTGGTCAGCGCGGGTCTGGCGTCGGCCTACGGCGCCAAAGGCGTGCGCGTGAACGCCGTCAACCCCGGCCTCACGCTGACCGACCGCCTGAAGTCCGGGCTGGAAGCCGATGCCCGCCTGCAGCAGATCACCCCCGACGAAGCCCTGAGCCGCGCCAACGCCCGCCAGCCGCTGGGTCGGTTGGCCGAGCCGCACGAGATCGCCGATGCGGTGGTGTTTCTCGCGTCTTCACGCGCCAGCTACATCACCGGCGCCGTGCTGTCGATGGACGGCGCCGTCAACCCGATGGTGGTGTAGTGCGTCGGTCCGCGCCCGCGCCTGCACCCGCTGGGATAATCGGCTGATGCCAGCCCCCATCTCCAGCGCGACCCCGCAGCCCGTGCCCGCCAGCCCGTGGCGCCTGTCCGTCGCGCCCATGATGGACTGGACGGATCGGCACTGCCGTGCCTTTCACCGCCTGCTGTCGCGCCACGCGCTGCTCTACACCGAGATGGTGACCACCGGCGCGCTGCTGCACGGCGACGTGCCGCGTCACCTGCGCTTCAGCGCGGAAGAGCACCCGGTGGCGCTGCAGCTGGGCGGCAGCGAGCCGTCCGAACTGGCGCGCTGCGCCCAGCTGGGTGAGCAGTGGGGCTACGACGAAATCAACCTCAACTGCGGCTGCCCGAGCGAGCGGGTGCAGCGCGGCTCTTTCGGCGCCTGCCTGATGGCCGAGCCGCAACTGGTGGCCGACTGCGTAAGGGCGATGGTCGATGCGGTCAGCGTGCCGGTGACCGTGAAGCACCGTATCGGCATCGACAAGGCCGAGAGCTACGCCTTTGTGCGCGATTTCGTGGGCACCGTCAGCGAGGCCGGTTGCAACGTCTTCATCGTGCACGCGCGCAACGCCTGGCTCAAGGGCCTGAGCCCCAAGGAAAACCGCGAAGTCCCGCCGCTGCGCTACGAGCTGGTGCACCGCCTGAAGGCCGAGTTTCCGCACCTCACGCTGGTGATCAACGGCGGCATCACCACAGGCGAGCAGGTGGAGCAGCAGTTGCAGCAGCTGGACGGCGTGATGATCGGCCGTGAGGCTTACCACAACCCCTGGTTCATGGCCTCGTGGGACGAAGCCTTCTTTGGCGAGCCCGCCAGCGAGCAGTCGCGCGAAGCCATCGAGGCCCGGATGTGCGACTACATGGCCCGCGAGGCCGCCGCCCACGGCACGCCCTGGAGCGCGATCGCCCGCCACATGCTGGGCCTGCGCAACGGACTGCCCGGCGCGCGCCGCTGGCGCCAGGTCTGGAGCGACCACAAGCTCAAAGGTCTTCACCCGCGCGACGTGATGGTGCTGGCGCACGAGCGCGTCGAGACGGCCTGCGCCGCCTGACCGATGCCCGACGCGCGCCCGCCGGTTCCTGAACTGCCGCTGGCGCTGCCGGCCGAGCGGTTTGCGTTGCAGACGCCGGCCGGGTGCGTCAGTGTGTACCGCGCCGCGCCTGAAACCGGCGCAGAGCCGGTTGACCCGGCTGCCGCTTCGCCCACCGATCTGCCGCCCCTGCTGCTGGTCCACAGCGTCAACGCCGCTGCATCCGCCGCCGAGGTGGCGCCGCTGTTCGCGCACTACCGCCGCACGCGCGCGGTGTATGCGCTGGATCTGCCGGGTTATGGCTTTTCAGACCGCAGTGACCGCGCCTACACCCCGCGCCTGATGACCGATGCGCTGCTGGCCGTGCTGGCGCACATCCGCAGCCAGCACGGGGGTGCGGGCGTGGATGTGCTGGGTGTATCGCTCTCCAGCGAATTCGTAGCACGCGCGCAGCGCGAGGCGCCCGATGCGGTGCGGCGCATTGCGCTGGTCAGTCCCACGGGGTTCAGCGGGGCCAGGCGCCGCTACGGCCCGCCCGGCTCGACCCGCGGCGTGCCGTGGCTGCACCGGTGGCTGACGCGTCCGGCCTGGAGCGGCGGCCTGTTCAACACCCTCACGCGGCCGGGCGTGGTGCGCTACTTTTTGCAGCGCACGTGGGGCGGCAAACAGATCGACGAGGACCTTTGGCGCTACTGCGTGCTGACGGCACGCCAGCCCGGTGCCCAGCACGCGCCGCTGTACTTTTTGTCGGCCCACCTGTTCAGCGCCGACATCAACACGCTGTACGAAGCGCTCGATTGCCCGGTCTGGGTGTCGATGGCCACGCGCGGCGACTTTACCGACTACCGGGGCCGCCGCACGGTGCAGGGTCGCGCCAACTGGCAGTTTCACCGGCTGGAGGCCGGCGCGCTGCCGTACTTCGAGTCGCCTACTGCCTTCACCGCCGCGCTCGACCCGTTTTGGCTTTGAATGCCATTTTTCAGGTCAAAAGTGCCTGTGGTGCTCATCGGCTGGTCATAGCTAGCTATTAAAATAATAGCATTCAAGGTGGCGCCCAGCGCCCCGCACCAACCAATTGTTGCTGGCCCTCAGGCGCTCCGCTGCAGACCGACCCACAGGATTTCGCGCGCCAGCTGCTTGGGCTGACCCAGCGCCGGGCAGGCCATCCAGCGGCCCAGGGCGTCATTGCCGATGCGCACCATGCCGATGTGCTGGTTGCGGTCACGGTCGATATCGGGGTCGCGGTCGACAAACCCGAGCGAGCGGCGCAAGCGTTCGGTGCCGGCGGGCTCGCCGGTCAGGAAGGTCCAGCCCGGCCCGGCGTCAAACGTGGCGGCATAGTGCGCCAGGATTTCCGGCGTGTCCTGGCGCGGCTCCAGCGAAATCGAATACAGGAACACGTCGCGCCCCATGCGCGCGCCCAGCATGCGCTGCACCTGCGCCAGATTGCCGCTGGTGCCGGGGCAGATGTCGCCGCACTGCGCGTACATGAAGTTGATGACCACGATACGGTCGCCGCGCACCAGGTCGTCGTAGAAGCGCACGCGTTGCCCGCGGTGCGTCGTCAGCACCACGTTGGGCGGTAGTGGTCGCCCGGCCATCGGGGCGGGCCGTGCGCCGCCCGATTGCGCCGCCAGCAGCGCCAGCGGCGCCAGGGCCGAGCCCGCGATCAGGTTCCTGCGTTGGATGTCCATCGTCTGCTCCCGTGGTTGGGCGTTGAGGGGGCTACGGCACGATGTCCCATCGGACCATCATGGCGTGGTCTTCGTGCACGGTGTTGTGGCAGTGCATGACGTAGTGGCCCAGGTAATCCCGGAACTGTATGAAGATGACGGCGCGCTCGCCCGGGCCCAGCGACAGCGTGTCTTCGCGCCCGTGCTGGGCGCTGCTCGGGCCCGGCTTGAGGCCGTTGGCGCGGTAGAGCACGCGAAACTCCTCGAAGTGGATGTGGATCGGGTGCATCCAGCCGCCGCTGTCGTTGCGCAGCACCCAGATTTCCTTGGAGCCCCGCTTGATCTGCACGGTCGGGCGATCGCCGTTGTAGAGCTGGCCGTTGATGGCCCACTGGCCGTTCTTGCGGTCAAACTCCCACGAGCGCACGGCGCTGATCTCGGACATGCCCGGTATGCCCGGGTACGGCGGGTTCTTGCCGATGGCCGCGAGGATGGTTGACTCGGGGCAAGTCTCCACCCCGGCCGGCAGCGTGGGCAGGGGGCGCAGCAGCCGGGGCACCACGCTCGGGTCGGCCACCACGCCGTCCTGCACATCAAAGCGCATCAGCGGCACGCCGCCATTGGACAGGGTCTTGAACTGCGGACCGTTGACCGTGTTGCGCAAAAAGCCCTCGGGCTTGGCGCCGTCGGATTGGCCGTACTCGTTGACCAGGTACAGGGTTTCGCCCGGCTTCACCTGCGAAAAATCCACCACCACGTCCGCCCGCTGCGACGGCGAGAGCAGACCCGGCCCGATGAAGGGAAACAGCGTGTTGCGCAGCAGGTTGCCGGCAAACGAGATCAGGCTCATGTGCTGGAAATGGGTGGCGCGGCGCACATCGCCCACGCTGTTGGTCGCCACCTTGAGCGACAGGCCGTACACCCGCGATGGGCCCGGGTTCAGCAGGCGAAAGCGGTACTTGCGCCGCTTGACCTTGAAGTACGGCTGGATCTTGCCGTTCACCAGCATCTTGTTGCCCAGGATGCCGTCCAGGTTGAACTGGTCGAACACCACCGCGCCGCTGCTGTCGATCATCTTGTCGCCCAGCATCAGCGGCACGTCGAACTCTCCACTGGGCAGCCGCAGATTGACGCCGTCGTTCAGGTTTTCATCGCCCGCGTCGAGCTCGTCGAACATCAGGTAGAAACCCACCAGGCCGCGGTAGGTATTGGGCGCGGTGAAGTTGTGCCGGTGGTCGTGGTACCACAGGGTGCCCAGCGCTTCGGCCTGGTCGCCACCGGCTTCCTCGTTCACATAGTGGTGGTCCTTGAAGCGGCCGGTGTCGTTGTGGGACGGATCCAGCTCGGCCAGCTTCGGAAAGTATTCGTCCGGGAAGCCATCGGATTCCCAGGGCGTGTGGTTGTTGTGCAGGTGGGTGCTGGTTTCGGGCATGCCATAGCCCTGGTGGCGGTTGTAGGGCGGCAGGTGGTTGCGGATGCGCAGCAGCAAGGTTTCGCCGCACCGGGTGTAGAAGGTCGGGCCGGGAACCAGCGCGCTGCCCGGCGCATCGCCGCTGCGCCGGAAACCCCAGTGCAGGTTGAGCGGCAGATCGCGGTGCAGCCGCACCTGGACTTCTTCCTCGACGATTTCGTAGTACTTTTGCGGCGGGTGCTCGTACCAGGCCTGGTGCGGATCACGCCGGGCCTCGCCGGCCACCGGCGCACGCCCGGGCGGCGGCACCAGCTGGCTCAGCGGAACCGGCACGGCGCGGTGCTGCTCGGCGTGCAGCATCGGCAGCGCGTCCACGAAGGGCGGGGTGGGGTAGCTGCCCTGCGCCATGCACGGGTCGCGTGAGTCCGAATTGATGTCGCCCTTGGCACGCGCGGGCAGGTGCAACGCTGCACTGGTAGCGGCACCCAGCCACATCAGTTTTTGTTGCAAGCCGCGTCGGGTCAGTCGGTGCTGCAGGGCCTTTCCCAGCAGGTCGCTGGACTGCCCGTAGGCCCCGGCAGGGGCCTGCACTTTGTTGCGCTGTGCCATGGCGTCACCCTTTTCGTCCAATCCCGAACGACCATGCACAAGTTGGGGGGTATCGGGCGCAACCGCCGCCCGGCCCCGTTTTATTTTGTACTCGCCTGTCAGTTAGCTCGCGTTGACGTAACGCCGAGTAACCGTTACAAGTTACTCCGAAACGGCTGAAAGTCAAATACCCTGTTGAGCTCATGGATTTCTGGTCCGCGTGCCGGACGGGGATTGGCTCTGCAAGATGGCTTTTGGATCAAATGTGCCTGTTGTCCGCATCGCCTGGTCATAGTTTGCTATTAATTTAGTAGTTATTCAAGGCGCGCGCCCAACGCCCGCGCCACCTTGTCAAACCTGCCATTCACCCCAAAATAGGGGGCTTACAGGAGTTCAACCGCATGAAGCAGCTTTCCTTCATCAAGCGCAGCAATGGCCGCCACTGGGTGGGCGACGGGTTTCCGGTGCGCAGCATCTTTTCGTACAACGACATCCATGAAGAGATGTCGCCGTTTTTGCTGATGGACTACGGCGGCCCTACCGAATTTGAGCCCACCACCGCGCAGCGCGGCGTGGGGCAGCACCCGCACCGCGGCTTCGAGACGGTGACCATCGTGTACGACGGCGAGGTGTCGCACCGCGACTCTGCGGGCGGCGGCGGCACCATCGGCCCGGGCGGGGTGCAGTGGATGACGGCGGCCGCCGGCATCGTGCACGAGGAGTACCACGGCGCCGACTACGCGCGCCGCGGCGGTCCGTTCGAGATGATCCAGCTGTGGGTCAACCTGCCCGCCAAGGACAAGATGGCCCGGCCCGGCTACCAGGGCATCACCGACGCGCAGATCCCGAAGGTCGATCTGCCGGGCGGCGGCTTCGTGCGCGTGATCGCGGGCGACTACAACGGTGCAAAAGGCCCGGCCCGCACCTTCAGCCCCATGAACGTGTGGGACGTGCGCGTGAAGGCCGGTGAAGCCGTGAACTTCAACCTGCCCGCAGGCCACACCACCGCGCTGTTCGTGCTCAAGGGCGCGCTGCGGATCGGTGGGGAGGGCGGTCAGACGGTGAATGAAGCCGAACTCGCCGTGATGGAGCGCGACGGCAGCGAGCTGGCTGTCGAGGCCGTGCAGGACACCACGCTGCTGCTGCTCAACGGCCAGCCCACGAACGAGCCCATCGTCGGCTACGGCCCCTTCGTGATGAACACCGAGGCCGAGATCCGCCAGGCGTTTGTGGATTTCCAGTCAGGGCGGATGGGGCGAATCGCGGCCACGGCCTGAGCCGACGCCGTTCGGCCTGAGCTGGTCGACCGGCTTCGGGCTCGGGCGCGCCGCGGACGGGGGGTCCCAAAAAAGCCTGCCGTTTCGCCGATACTGCGGCCCATGCCCACCGCCCGCATCACCACGCGCGAGCAACTGCGCGCCCTGTACGCGCCGGCGCGCGAACGCTCCGTCAAAAAGCAGCTGAGCCACCTCGACCCGCATTGCCAGCGCTTCATCGCGCTGTCGCCCTTCGTCGTGCTGGCCAGCACGGGCGCCGGCGCAGCCATGGATGCGTCGCCGCGCGGCGGCGAGCCCGGTTTCGTGAAAGTGCAGGGCAGCCACACCCTGCTGCTGCCCGATTCCCCCGGTAACAACCGCTTGGACACGCTGGAAAACATCCTCGACACCGGCCGCATCGGCCTGCTGTTCTTGGTGCCCGGCGTCGACGAAACCCTGCGCGCCAACGGAAGCGCCGAACTCACCACCGACCCGGCCACACTGGCCCTGTTCGCCACCACCCGCCGCCCGCCCAAGCTGGTGATCCGCGTCACCGTGGCCGAGGCCTACCTGCACTGCGCCAAAGCCCTGATGCGCTCAGGCCTGTGGAACCCCGCCAACCACATCGACCGTGCCGCGCTGCCCAGCATGGGCGAAATGATGAAAGACCAGATCGGCGGAGATGTGCCCGCCGAGACGCAGGCACAGATGCTGGCGCGGTACGCGCAGGATTTGTGAGGGGTTGCGGGTCCGTTTCGATTTCAATTGTGGATTGAATCGGCTCCAAGTCCATGCGAAATGGACAAAGTTCGCTATCAACAAAATAGCACTCCAACAGGCGGCGGTATCCCGCAACCCTACCGCGCCACCCGCTCCATCCGTCGCCACTCCCCCGTTGAACCCACATTCGGGTTGGCGCTCGGGTCGTCGGTGCCGACCATGCCGCCCTGCGGATTGCGCCAGTAGTACTGGTGTTGGGTGGACAGTTCGACCGGCGGGGTGCCGCCGTAGGGGTTGGCGTAGGTCTGCACGCCGCCCAGGTTCTCGCGCACGGCGGTGTTCTTGCGGTCCTGGCTGGCGTTGCGGTCGTTGGTGACCTCCTGCCAGTTCTTCTGCGACCAGTCGCGGTGCTGCCGCGCGGCCTCGCCGTAGGCCACCGAGTTCTGCAGGTTCTGCTGCATGATGCCGCGCGCCCCGAACGCCGCGCCATTGAGCGCTGACACCTGATCCGACAGTTGCGGCAACCACGGTGCGTAGCTGCCCCACTGGCTGGCAACCGACAGCGCCGCCGTGAGCGCCAGGGTGGCCGAGTCGTACGCGGGCGCCACCGACACCTTGGCCACGCCGCGGTGCGGCACGCCGCGCGCCGCATAGCTGAAGTCGTATTCCACCGCCTGGCGAAAGCCGGCCGCCGGCCGGGCCTGTCGCGGCGGGCCCAGTTGCAGGTTCTGCACCTGCATGGCCGACAGTTTTTCGTAGGCGTAGCGAGCGGGTGGGTAGTTGGGCTGCATGCCGGCGTTGCCCACGACCAGCGTCATCGCCTGGTTGTCGGGCGCCAGCAGCGTCAGCGCATGCTGCCCGTCTTCGCCCACGCGCCAGCCTGGCGGCAGGGCGAATGAAAAGAAGCGACCCTGTGCGATCCGCAGCTCGCCAGGTGGCCGCGCGGGCTGTGCCGTGCCGCCTGACGCATCCCGAGCGAGCGGCTTGACCGGCACGAACGTTGCAGCCGCATTTCCGGCGTGCCGGGGCGGTGCGTTCTGGCTGCCCTGCGCCCATGCGGGCAGCGTTGCCGCACCCATGACGGCCGTCACGATCAGAAGCAATCGGGTCGTCATGGGGAACACTCCTCAGTCAGGCGTGGCAGATCGGCTGTATCCCTGGTGCGCAAAGCGGTTGGCAACGGCGCCGCAGCCGTCCAGCATGCCTGATGCCGGATTTCAAGTCAAAATCGCCTGTTGTCGGCTTCGGTCGGTCATAGTGAGCTATAAAAAACATAGCAACCAGACTGTCGATCAGGCGTTCAAACTGCTGCGCCCAGCCCGTTCCTGAAGTGTTCGCGCATGCGGTCCATGGCGGCGGGGGCGTCGCGCGCAGTCAGCGCGGCCATGATGGCGGCGTGTTCGGCCAGCGACTCTTCGATGCGGCCGCTTTTCAGCAGCGAGTTGTGGCGGTTGAGCTTCATGACCTTGCGCAGGTCGGCCACCATCTGGTCGCGCCAGCGGTTGTTGGCGATCTCCAGCAGCCGCATGTGAAAGCGCTCGTTGACCTCGAAGAAGCGGGTGCGCTGCCGGGTGGCTTTTTCCAGATCGTGGTGCAGGGCCTGCAGTTCTTTCAGCTCGGCTTCGGTGGCGTGGGTGGCCACCATGCCGGCGGCGTCGCTTTCCAGCAGGCTGAGCAGGTGGTACACGTCGGTCAGGTCTTTTTCATTGACTTCGGTCACGTAGGCGCCGCGGCGCACCTTCATCGTCACCAGGCCCTCGGCAGCCAGCACTTTGAGCGCCTCGCGCAGGGGGGTGCGGCTGATGCCGTATTCCTCGGCGATTTTCAGCTCGTCGATCCAGCTGCCGGGCTCAAGTTCGCGCTGGAAAATCCGCTGGCGCAGCAACTCGGCCACTTCTTCGTAGAGCGCGCGCGGGGTCAGGGTCAGGGCGGACATGGTTGGGCGGGCGTCGGCATCAGGGCATCGGCATCATTCAGCGGGATTGTAAGCTGCGCGGAATATTTTGCATCAATAATTATAAATAACGTAAACTCGGTGAAAACCCAGCCCCCGCTGCCCGCTCTGCTGGCGGCGCCGTAACAGGGTACAAAGCCACAACGACCGCGCCCCCGGCACACGCCCCAGACCCCGGAAACCGCCATGACCCAGAAGCCCGCCGATCAGAAGTCAGCCGACCACCCCGCCGCCACGCTCGAAGCCTGGGCCAAGGCGGCGGCCAAATCCGCGCCCGGCGGCGACGTGAACGCGCTCAACTGGGTCACGCCCGACGGCATCACCGTCAAGCCGCTGTACACTGCGGCCGACTCGGCCAACCTGCCGTACGCCGACACGCTGCCGGGCTTCGAGCCCTACCTGCGCGGCCCGCAGGCCACCATGTACGCGGCGCGGCCATGGACCATCCGGCAGTACGCGGGCTTTTCCACCGCTGAAGAATCCAACGCGTTCTACCGCAAGGGCCTGGCGGCTGGCGGGCAGGGCGTGAGCGTGGCGTTCGACCTGGCCACCCACCGCGGTTACGACTCTGACCACCCGCGCGTGACGGGCGACGTGGGCAAGGCCGGCGTGGCCATCGACTCGGTCGAAGACATGAAGATCCTGTTTGACCAGATCCCGCTGGACAAGGTGAGCGTGAGCATGACCATGAACGGCGCGGTGCTGCCGGTGCTGGCCGGTTACGTGGTGGCGGCTGAAGAGCAGGGTGTGTCGCAAGACAAGCTCTCCGGAACCATTCAGAACGACATTCTGAAAGAGTTCATGGTGCGCAACACCTACATCTACCCGCCGCAGCCCAGCATGCGCATCATCGGCGACATCATCGAGTACACGGCAAAGTACATGCCGAAGTTCAACTCGATTTCCATCAGCGGCTACCACATGCAGGAAGCCGGCGCCAACCAGGCGCTGGAACTGGCCTTCACCCTGGCCGACGGCAAGGAGTACGTGAAGACGGCACAAGCCAAGGGCATGGACGTGGACGACTTCTCCGGGCGCCTGAGCTTCTTCTGGGCGATTGGCATGAACTTCTACCTCGAAGTGGCCAAGATGCGCGCGGCGCGCCTGCTGTGGTGCCGCATCATGAAAGCCACCGGCGCCAAGAACCCCAAGAGCCTCATGCTGCGCACCCACTGCCAGACCAGCGGCTGGAGCCTGACCGAACAGGACCCGTACAACAACATCGTGCGCACCACCATCGAGGCCATGGCGGCGGTGTTTGGCGGCACGCAGAGCCTGCACACCAACAGCTTTGACGAAGCCATCGCGCTGCCCACGGAGTTTTCTGCCCGCATCGCGCGCAACACGCAGCTCGTCATCCAGGAAGAAACCCACATCACCAACGTGATCGACCCCTGGGCCGGCAGCTACATGATGGAAAAGCTCACGCAGGACATGGCCGACGCGGCCTGGGCCATCATTGAAGAAGTCGAGGCCATGGGCGGCATGACGCGGGCAGTGGACAGCGGCTGGGCCAAACTCAAGATCGAGGCGGCCGCCGCGCAGAAGCAGGCGCGCATCGACTCGGGCAAGGACGTGATCGTCGGCGTCAACAAGTACAAGCTCAAGACCGAAGACGCGATTGAGTCGCGAGACATCGACAACATGGCCGTGCGCGACGGGCAGATTGCGCGGCTGAAGGCCATTCGCGCCAGCCGCGACGCGGCCAAGGTGCAGGCCGCGCTCGACGCATTGACCGCCGCCGCCGAGAAAGGCGACGGCAACCTGCTGGACCTGAGCATCAAAGCCATCCGCCTGCGGGCCACCGTGGGCGAGGTCAGCGATGCACTGGAAAAAGTATTCGGGCGCCACCGCGCCGACACGCAAAAGGTGACCGGTGTGTACGCTGCTGCTTACGATTCCGCCTCTACCGCAGGGGACACCATGGCTTTCTGGGAAGCCCTCAAAACCGAAATCAACGCCTTCGCGGAAGCTCAGGGCCGCCGCCCGCGCGTGATGATTTCAAAACTGGGCCAGGACGGCCACGACCGCGGCGCCAAGGTGGTGGCCACGGCCTTCGCCGATCTGGGTTTTGACGTGGACATGGGCCCGCTGTTCCAGACCCCTGAGGAGTGCGCCCGCCAGGCGATTGAAAACGACGTGCACGCTGTCGGTGTGAGCACGCTGGCGGCAGGCCACAAGACACTGGTGCCCGCCATCATTGAGGAACTCAAGAAGCAGGGCGCCGACGACATCATCGTCTTCGTCGGCGGCGTGATCCCGCGGCAGGATTACGAGATGCTTTACGAGGCGGGCGTGAAGGGCATCTATGGGCCTGGGACGCCGATTCCTGCTTCAGCAAAAGACGTGCTGGAGCAGATCAAGAAGGCGTTGGCGAAGTAAGGCAACTGGGGTCATATCCCCATTCAGGACAACGATGCCTTCGGAGATCAAAATCGTGGAACGAAATGGGGCTCTGACCCCGATTTCCGCTGCCACGATCGTGAACAGCAGGGGCGTTGCTCAGCGCCGCGCCATCGCCAAAGCCATCACCCTGCTCGAATCCACCCGCGCTGACCACCGCGCGCAGGGCGATGAGCTGCTCACCGCGCTGCTGCCCCACAGCGGCAAGTCGTTCCGCCTGGGCATCAGCGGTGTGCCGGGCGTGGGCAAGAGCACGTTCATCGAGGTGCTGGGCCTGTACCTGATTGACCAAGGCCACCGCGTGGCGGTACTGACCATTGACCCGTCGTCCACCGTGTCGGGCGGCTCCATCCTCGGCGACAAGACGCGCATGGAAAAGCTGTCGGTCCACGAGCACGCCTACATCCGCCCGAGCCCGTCGAGCGGCACGCTGGGCGGCGTAGCCGAAAAGACACGCGAAGCCATGCTGGTGTGCGAGGCGGCGGGGTATGACATTGTGATCGTCGAAACCGTGGGCGTGGGACAGAGCGAGACGGCGGTCGCGGGCATGACCGACATGTTCGTGCTGATGCAATTGCCCAATGCGGGCGACGACCTGCAGGCCATCAAGAAGGGCGTGATGGAGCTGGCCGATCTGGTGGTGATCAACAAGGCCGATATCGACCCCGATGCCGCCACGCGTGCGCAGGCGCAGATCACGTCGTCATTGCGGTTGCTGGGGCAGCACGGGCATCCTGACCGTGGTCCCGTTCGCCCTGAGCCTGTCGATGGGCAACCGGCTTCGACGAGCTCAGCCCGAACGGCGGAGATCTGGCACCCGCAGGTCATCCAGCTCAGCGCTTTGCACAGCACCGGCGTCGATGCATTCTGGGCCACCGTCGGCCATTTTCGTGGCCTGCAGACCGACAGCGGCCGGCTGGCTGCACGCCGCCAGCACCAGGCGCTGGCGTGGATGTGGGAGCGGATCGACGCGGGTCTCAAGCACGCGTTCAAGCATGACGCGCAGGTGCGCGAGCTGCTGCCTCGGCTGACAGCTGAGGTGGCCGCCGGACGCCTCGCAGCCTCGACTGCAGCACGAAATTTGCTCCAGGTCCACGTCAAGCGGTCATAGTTTGCTATTAAATTTATAGTATTTGCGAGGAAGAGAACATGCACGACATTCTGGAACAACTCGAAAGCAAGCGCGCGGCGGCGCGGCTCGGCGGCGGTGACAAACGCATTGCGGCCCAGCACGGCAAGGGCAAGCTCAGCGCGCGCGAGCGGCTGGAGCTGTTGCTGGACGAGGGCAGCTTTGAAGAGTGGGACATGTTTGTCGAGCACCGCTGCACCGATTTCGGTATGGAGAACCAGAAGATCCCGGGCGACGGCGTGGTCACCGGCTACGGCATGATCAACGGCCGTCTGGTGTTTGTGTTCAGCCAGGATTTCACCGTGTTTGGTGGCGCCCTGAGCGAAGCCCATGCCGAGAAAATCTGCAAGGTGATGGACCAGGCCATGAAGGTGGGCGCGCCGGTGATCGGGCTGAACGACTCGGGCGGTGCGCGCATCCAGGAAGGCGTGGCCTCGCTCGGCGGCTATGCGGATGTGTTCCAGCGCAACGTGATGGCCAGCGGCGTGGTGCCGCAGATCAGCATGATCATGGGCCCGAGCGCCGGCGGCGCGGTGTACTCACCGGCCATGACCGACTTCATCTTCATGGTCAAGGACAGCTCCTACATGTTCGTCACCGGCCCCGAGGTAGTGAAGACCGTGACGCACGAGGAGGTGACGGCCGAACAACTGGGTGGCGCCATCACCCACACCACGCGCAGTGGCGTGGCCGACCTGGCATTCGAGAACGACGTCGAGGCCTTGCTGATGTTGCGCCGCCTGTACAACTACCTGCCGCTCAACAACCGTGAGAAGGCACCGGTGCGCCAG
>JANOBJ010000128.1:0-4952 GCA_031411575.1 Betaproteobacteria bacterium
GGCTGGCGCGGCACCACCAACACGCTGCTGAATTTCGGGGAAGGCAAGTACCCGGTCAAGGGGTCGGAGGGCGCCATTGGTTACCTGGTCGGCGAGCCGGGCAAGGGCCTGCACTGCATGTTCCACATGATGAACGAGGCCCGCATCGGCGTGGGTCTGGCCGCTACCATGCTCGGCATGGCCGGCTACCACGCCAGCCTCGACTACGCCAAAAACCGCCCGCAGGGCCGACCGATGCAGAAAAGCAGCGCCAGCGCTGCGGGCCCCGGCGGCAAGGACGCTGCCCAGCCGCAAATCCGCATCATCGAGCACGCCGACGTGAAGCGCATGCTGCTGGCCCAGAAAGCCTATTGCGAAGGCGCGCTGGCGCTCGAACTGTACTGCGCGCGTCTGGTCGATGAGCAGCACACGGCTGATGCTGCCGCGGCCGATGAAGCGCGGTTGCTGCTGGAGGTGCTCACCCCCATTGCCAAGAGCTGGCCGAGCGAATGGTGCCTCGAAGCCAACTCGCTGGCGATCCAGATTCACGGCGGCTACGGCTATACGCGCGATTTCCCGGTCGAGCAGTACTGGCGCGACAACCGCCTCAACATGATCCATGAAGGCACGCACGGCATCCAGGGCATGGATCTGCTGGGCCGCAAGGTGCTGATGGAAGGCGGGCGCGGCCTGCAACTGCTGGGCAACCGCATCAACGCCACCATTGAACGCGCTGGCTCCCAAGCTGAACTGGCTGCCCACGCCAAGGCGCTGGGCCATGCCCTGCAGCGCGTCGGCGTGGTCACCCAATCGGCCTGGTCGACCGGCAATCCGACCGACGCGCTGGCCAACGCCGTGCCGTACATGCAGGCCTTTGGCCATATGGTGCTGGCCTGGGTGTGGCTGGATGTGGCGCTGGCGTCGCAGAAAGCCGGCTCGCCTGCCGAGCGCGCCGGACGGGCGGGTGCCTGCCGTTATTTCTTCCACTATGAGCTGCCCAAGATTGAAGCCTGGCTGCAGGTCGTGGAAACACGCGACCTGACCTGCGCCGAACTGCCCGAAGAGGCATTCTGATGGCGCCGGCCCGGCCGACCCGGCGGGTGCAAGCACTGGCCTGGGTCCTGATTTATGGAGGACTGATTGCCGCGGTGATCGGCGTGTTCGCGGCCAAGGCCGATCAGGCGGTCAGCTGGGCACTCATCGTGGGCGGCGGCATCGCCACGGTGGCCGGTTGCATCCTGGTCTATGTGCGCTCGCGCATGAAGGAAACGCCATGATCAAACACATCGTCATGTGGAAGTTCAAGGACTTTGCCGAAGGCGCCGACAAGGCGACCAACTTGCTCAAGGCCAAGGCGCTGCTGGACGCGTGCGCGCATATCGCACCGGGGACAGGGCGCTTCGAGGTGGCGGTTGCACAATCGGGCCTCGAATGCAGCTACGACCTGGTGCTGTATGCAGAGTTTGAAAGTCCGGCGGCGCTGGACGCCTATCAACATCATCCGCAGCACCTGGCGCTGAAGCCCTTCATTGGCGCGGTCCGGCTGGAACGCCAGTGCATGGATTACCTGGCCTGAACACGCGCTCACCCAGCATCAACAGGAGACTCACCATGACCCCCCGTACCGTTCAACAGTTGTTCGACCTCACCGGCAAGACGGCGCTCGTCACCGGTGGCTCACGCGGACTGGGCTTGCAGATGGCCCACGCGCTGGGTGAGGCGGGCGCCAGGATCATGCTGAGCTCTCGCAAGGCCGACGATCTGGAGCAAGCCGCGGCCACGCTGCAGGCGGCCGGCATCGACGCGCGCTGGATCGCCGCCGACTGCTCGAAGGAAGACGACACACGCCGCCTTGCCACCGAAACGCTGGAGCGCATGGGCGCCATCGACATCCTGGTCAACAACGCGGGCGCCAGCTGGGGCTCGCCGGCAGAGAGCCACCCTGTGGAAGCCTGGGACAAGGTGATGAACCTCAACGTGCGCGGCTACTTCATCCTGGCCCAGCAGGTCGCCAACGCCTACATGATTCCGAAGCAGGCCGGACGCATCATCAACATCGCGTCGATTGCCGGGCTCAACGGCAACCCACCCGAAATGCAGACCCTGGCCTACAACACCTCCAAGACGGCGGTGATCGGCTTCACCAAAACGCTGGCTGCCGAATGGGGCAAGTACCACATCAATGTGAATGCAATCTGCCCCGGCTTTTTCATGACCAAAATGGCCGCCGGGCTGATCAAGTCGCTGGGCGAAGACAAGATGGCCGCTGCCGCGCCCCTGCTGCGGCTGGGCGACGAGGAAGATCTGAAAGGCATCACGCTGCTGTACGCCAGCGACGCCGGCAAGCACATCACCGGCCAGTGGATGGCGGTGGACGGCGGCGTCAGCGTCGTTCTCGGCGCAGCCTGAACGGATGGCCCCCACGCTTGTCACTGCGTGTGCTGCGCTGCCCCCCGAGGGGGCCGCGTTTTGCCTTGGGGCGGCCCGGCGGTAAAACCTTTAACCAAACTGGCCTGTTTCGCTATGAGCTTCGGCGTCGACATCCCCTTCGTCACCAACCTCGGGTTTGACCTCCAGCTGTTTGAGGGCGGTCATTCCGAGATTCACTATGCGCCGCGGCCGGAACACCTCAATTCGTTTGGCGTGACGCACGGCGGTGCCTGCATGACGCTGCTGGATGTGGTGATGGCGGTGGCGGCGCGCAGCGTGGCCAAGGATTTCGGCGTCGTGACGATTGAGATGAAAACCAGTTTCATGCGCCCGGCCCAGCTCGCCAGCGGCCCGACGCTGGTGGCCAAGGGGCGCCTGATGCACCGCACCCAATCGATGGCCTTCACCGAAGGCACGATCTTTGACGCCGATGGCCTGGCCTGCGCGCACGCCACCGGCACCTTCAAGTACGTGAAGCGGGCCACGCCAACCGCTGACGCCCGCCAGCCACCCATTTCGACCGATTAATGCAACAAATCACCATCTCGTCCGCATCAGATGGTCATAGTTAGCTATTATTTTTATAGTATTCAAAGGAGTTCACATGCCCCGCAACCAGCAGATCCTGCTCGACAACCGCCCTGCCGGCGAAGCCACTGCCAGCAATTTCAAGCTCGTCACCACCGAAACGCCCGCGCTGGCCGACGGGCAGGTGCTGGTGCGCCACCACTACATGAGCCTTGACCCGTACATGCGCGGCCGCATGAACGACGCCAAGAGCTACGCCGCACCACAGCCGCTGGGGCAGGTCATGCAGGGCGGCGCCGCAGGCGAGATCGTCGAAAGCCGCTCGCCCAAATACCAGGTCGGCGACAAGGTGGTGGGCATGGGCGGCTGGCAGGAATACAGCGTGGTCAACGTCGACCAACCTGGCGCGCTGCGCAAGGTCGACACCACCCACGTGCCGCTGAGCCACTACCTGGGCGCCGTGGGCATGCCCGGCGTCACCGCGTGGTATGGCGTGGTCAAGATCATCGAACCCAAGGCCGGGCAGACGATGGTGGTGAGCGCCGCCACCGGCGCCGTGGGCAGCGCCTTCGGTGCGCTGGCCAAGGCGCGTGGCTGCCGCGCCGTGGGCATTGCCGGCGGCCCGGACAAATGCAAGTACGCGGTGGACGAGCTGGGCTTTGACGCCTGCATCGACTACAAGCAGCACAAGGATGCGGTGTCGCTGTCCAAAGCGCTGAAAGAAGCCTGCCCGGACGGCATCGACGGCTATTTTGAGAATGTGGGCGGCATGGTGCTCGACGCGGTGTTGCCGCGCATGAACGCCTTCGGCCGGATTGCGCTGTGCGGCATGATCGCTGGCTACGACGGAGCACCGCTGCCGCTGACCTACCCGGCGCTGATTTTGACCAACCGGCTCAAGGTGGAAGGCTTCATCGTTAGCGAGCATATGGAGATCTGGCCCGAAGCGCTCAAGGAGCTGGGCACACTGGTTGCCACCGGCAAACTGCGTCCGCGCGAAAGCGTTGCGCAGGGCCTTGCCGCCGCGCCCGAGGCTTTTCTCGGCTTGCTGAAGGGACGAAACTTCGGCAAGCAGCTCGTCAAGCTGATCTGAGCGCGACGGCTCGCGACGCCGCGATAGAGGAGTAGGCATGCAGGCAACCCACGACGTCTTCAACCAGCCCGAGCCGCTGGTCGGGTACAACCTGTTCGCCGGCAACCGTGCGCTTGCCGACGCCCTCAAATTCAACGCACCCACGCTGGATACGGCCTCGCTGCACGCGCTCGGTGCGCGGCTCGGTTCGGCCGAGATGCAGACGCATGCGCGGCTGGCCAACGTCCACCCGCCGCAGCTGCACAGCCACGACCGCTTCGGCCGGCGGATTGATGAGGTGGAGTTTCATCCGAGCTACCACGCGCTGATGCGCGAGGCCGTGGCGGCGGGCCTGCACGGCACGCCGTGGTCCGAGGCACAGCAGGCCACCGGTTACGCACACCAGCTCCGATCCGCCGGCTTCATGTTGTTCACCGAGCTCGAACCGTCGATCCTGTGCCCGATCTCGATGACCTACGCGGTCACGCCGGCGCTGCGCAGCAATCCCGCGATCTACGCCGATTGGGGCCCGAAGCTCGCAAGCCGCGCCTACGACCCCGCGCTGAAGTTGTGGAAGGACAAGGCCGGCCTGACCATGGGCATGGGCATGACCGAGAAGCAGGGCGGCTCGGACGTGCGGGCCAACACCACCCGCGCCGAGCCGGACGGCCAGGACGCCTGGGGCAGCCGCTACCGCGTCACCGGCCACAAGTGGTTCTTCTCGGCGCCGATGTGCGACGCATTCCTGATCCTGGCGTTGCGTTCACCGTCCGGCGTGACCCTCGGGAGGAACAGGCAGCTCAGGCCGGATGGCGTCTGCGCCAGGATCAGGAATGCGTCGCACATCGGCGCCGAGAAGAACCACTTGTGGCCGGTGACGCGGTAGCGTTGACCCCAGGCGTCGGTGCCCGCCGCTTCAGCCCGCGTGGTGTTGGCCCGCACG
>JANOBJ010000129.1:0-43065 GCA_031411575.1 Betaproteobacteria bacterium
CACCTGATGGAAGAGCTTCGCAAGATCAAACGCGTTGTCCAGAAGGCGGATGCCAGCGCGCCGCATGAAGTGCTGCTGGTGATCGATGGCAACACCGGGCAGAACGCGCTGGCGCAGGTCAAAGCCTTTGACGACGCGCTGCAACTTACCGGCCTGATCGTGACCAAACTGGATGGCACGGCCAAAGGCGGCGTGCTGTGCGCCATCGCGCGTTGGGCCGAGGAGCGCGCGCGCACATCGCCAGACTTGCGGCCGGTTCCGGTGTATTTCATTGGCGTCGGCGAGAAACTGGAAGATCTTGAGACTTTTGATGCGCGTGAGTTTGCGCAGGCCCTTTTGAGCTGAGCCGGTAAGAACCGCTGTCGCGGTGCGACAGACTTTTTTTGACACCCTCCCGAACCCTTGTGATCCCATGAACGCCCTGCACTCCCTGAACCGCCGCCAGGCGCTCGCACTGATCGCGGCCAGTTCTACGGCGTCGGTGTTGGCGCAGCCCAGCCCCTCCTGGGCCGCGATCGAAGCCCAGGCGCGCGGACAGAAGGTGTTTCTGAATGCGTGGGGCGGCAGCGAGCGCACCAACGCCTACCTGCAGTGGGCCGCAACCGAAGTGGTCAAACGCTTTGGCGTGCAGGTCGAGCACGTGAAACTCACCGACACGGCTGAGGCCGTGAAGCGCGTGCGCAGCGAGAAGGCGGCCGGCAAACTGACGGGCGGGACGGTTGACGCCATCTGGATCAATGGCGAGAACTTCCTGACCATGAAGCGCGAGGGCCTGCTGTTTGGCCCGTTCGCCGAAACCCTGCCGAGCTTCCAGCACGTGGACGTGCAGGGCAAACCGACCACCCGCATGGATTTCTCTGAACCGGTAGAGGGGCTGGAAGCGCCCTGGGGCATGGCCCAGTTCACCTTGTTTGCCGACCGCAAGCGCGTGTCCGCACCGCCGCGCAGCATGGCTGCGCTGGCCGAGTTTGCGCGCGCCAACCCGGGCCGTGTGACCTATCCCCGCCCGCCCGCCTTCATCGGCACCACCTTCCTCAAGCAGGCGCTGGTCGAACTCAACACCGACCGCTCGGCGCTGTACAAGCCCGTCTCGCCCGAGGCTTTGACCCGCGCAACCGCGCCGCTGTGGGCCTACCTGGACGGGTTGCACCCGCATCTCTGGCGTGCCGGGAAACAGTTTCCGCAAACCCCCGCTGCCATCCGGCAGATGATGGCCGATGGCGAACTGATGGTGGCGCTGACTTTCAACCCCAACGAGGCAGCCAACGAAATCCTCGCCAAGCGGCAGGCGGAGAGCGTTTACGCGTGGCAGATGGCGGGCGGCTCGATTGGCAACACCCACTTCCTGGCGATTCCATTCAATGCGAATGGCAAGGCGGGTGCGCAGGTGCTGATCAACTTCCTGCTGTCGCCAGAGGCACAAGCCCGCAAGGCTGATCTCGCGGTCTGGGGTGACCCGACCGTGCTGGCCGTGGACCGGCTGCCCGACGCCGAGCGCGCGCGCTTTGCCGCCAAGCCCCTGCCTGGCCAGGTGGAACAGACCGTACCGGTGATCCTGGAGCCACACGGCAGCTGGGTTGACCCGCTGGAGCGTGAATGGCTGAAGCGCTACGGCCAGTAAGCGCCTCGCCGCGGCGAACACCGGCAACCTGGCTGGCCCTGCTGATGGCCGCAGCCATCACCGTACCCTTGTTGTGGGCCGTTTCTTCAGCGGTGGGTGCTGCGTGGGATGGGCAGGCTTGGCAAGCGCTGATGGCAGACCCGCAGCTGCCGCGCGCGCTGGCAATGACGCTGTGGACCGGCCTCGCGGCAACGGCTTTGTCGGTGGCGCTGGCTGCGTGGCTGCTGTCGCGCAGCTTCCCCGGGCCGCTCTGGCCGCCGCTGGTCAAGGCGCTTGCGCCCATGCTGGCAGTGCCGCACGCGGCGTTCGCGATTGGCCTTGCGTTCCTGATCGCGCCCAGCGGCTGGATGTTGCGAGCGCTCTCGCCGTGGGCTACCGGCTTCGATGCGCCGCCGCCCTGGCCGACCACGCAAGACCCGTGGGGCCTCGGGCTGATCGCGGTGCTGGTCGCCAAGGAGGTGCCCTTTTTGTTGTGGGCGGCCGCCACCCAGTTGCAACGCGCCGACACCTCCGCGCGTTGGACCCGCGAACTCGATTCGGCACGGTGCATGGGCTACGCGCCGCGCGCGGCCTGGTGGCGCGTACTGTGGCCACAACTGTGGCCACGCCTGACCGGCCCGCTGGCGGCGGTGCTGGCGTACAGCCTGACCGTGGTGGACATGGCACTGGTGATCGGCCCCACCTCGCCGCCCACACTCGCGGTGCTGGCCTGGCAGTGGCTGCTGGACGCGGACGCCGCCCTCAATACGCAAGGCGCCGCCGCCGCGTGGCTGCTGGCCGCCGTGGTGGCACTGCTGGCCGCGGTGCTGTGGGCGCTGCGTCGGGTCGTTCACCGGCACCGCGCCTGGACCAGCGGACGCCGCGGCCGGGTGGTCATCCGCGCTGCCGCGGGGCCGCATCCGCCACGCGCCCTGATGACCCTGTACGCCAGCGTGATGCTGGCGCTGGCCGCCGGCAGTGTGTCGGGGGTATGGCCATTCCCCAAGCTGTGGCCCGAGAGCCTGAGCCTGGAAGCCTGGCAGTCAGTGGCGGCAAGCGCGTCGACACTGTGGACTACGCTGGCCCTGGCCTTCATGGCCAGCGTCACCGCCCTCGCATGGGCGGTGATGTGGCTTGAAACGGCACCTCCGCAATGGGACGCGCGCCTGCGCCAGCTGATCTATCTGCCGTTGTTGCTCCCCTCGGTGTTGTGGACGGTGGGCCTGCACCGCCTGAGTCTGGCCTGGGGCTGGGATGCGCAATGGGCGGGCCTGTGGCTGGCCCACAGCCTGGCAGCCACGCCCTATGTGCTGATCGCGCTGAGTCCCGCGTACCTCGGCTTTGACGAGCGCTATGGGCAAATCGCTTCGTCGCTGGGCAAGGGCCGCATCACCCGCCTGTTGCGAGTCAAGTGGCCCCTGCTCAAGGCCTCGTTGTATGGCGCGGCGGCGGTCGGTTTTGCCGTCAGCGTGGCGCAATACCTGCCGACGCTGTTCGTGGGCGCCGGCAGGTTTTCCACGGTCACCACGGAGGCCGTGACGCTGGCCAGCGGGGCGCAGCGCTCGTTGACAGCCGCCTATGCCTGGCTTCAATGGCTGCTGCCGGCAGCGGCCTTCGGCATTGCGGCCTGGGCGGGACGGCCGCGACGTTTTACGGGTGCGGCCGCATGAGTTTGCGCATTGATGTCACGCGCCTCGCCCTGCGGGAAACGCCGCTCATCACCGGGCTGTCGCTCGACGTGCCGCCAGGTGTGGTGCACACGGTCATGGGCGCCAGCGGCTCGGGCAAGTCGAGCCTGCTGGCCGCGGTATGCGGCACACTTGCCACAGTCTTTGGATTCGAAGGCACGGTATCGTTGTACGGCCGGCGCATCGACCATCTACCGACCGAGCAGCGCCGCGTGGGCATCCTGTTTCAGGACGATCTGCTGTTCGCACACATGACCGTACGCGAGAACCTGTTGTTCGCGGTGCCCGCCGGCCCCAGGGTCCATCGCGAAGCCCAAGTGGCCCAGGCGCTCAGCGACCTCGAACTGCCAGGCTTTGCCAACGCCGACCCGGCGACGCTCTCGGGGGGGCAGCGCGCCCGCGTGGCGCTGATGCGAGCCTTGCTGGCGCAGCCACAGGCGTTGTTGCTGGACGAACCCTTTTCCAGACTCGATGCCGCGCTGCGGGGGCGGATGCGCGAGTTCGTTTTTTCCACTGTCCAGGCGCGGCAAATCCCGGTGCTGCTCGTCACGCACGACGAGGCCGATGTGGCCGAGCGCCAGCACCTGACGAGGCTGTAGATGCTGGACCGTTACGCAACCGCCCTGATCAAACCCGCGGTTGACGCGATGGCCAGGACGCTGGGGCGAGCTGGCGTCACGGCCGATCAGTTGTCCCTCGCGGGCTTCGGCATCGGGCTGATTGCTTCTTTTTTGATAGCGAATCGTTTTTACTTGACGGGAGCCGCCGGGATTTTTCTCTCCCGGCTTTGCGATGCGCTGGATGGTGCCGTGGCGCGCCTGACAGCTCCCACAGATCGCGGTGGATTCCTGGACATCGCGCTGGATTTCCTGTTTTATGCCAGCGTACCCCTGGCGTTTGCGTTTGCCGACCCAGCCCGCAACGCGCTGCCAGCCGCCATGCTGCTGGCAGCCTTCGTCGGTACCGGTTCCAGCTTTCTGGCGTTTGCAGTCATCGCCGCCAAGCGGGGCATGACCAGCACCGCCTATCCGGACAAGTCGTTCTATTTTTTGGGCGGGTTGACCGAGGCGACAGAAACACTCGCGTTCTTTGCCGCCATGTGCGTGTGGCCCTCGCACTTCGCAACACTGGCCTGGGTTTTCGCGGCCCTGTGCGGCATCACCACGGTGATGCGGATCGCGTTTGGCTGGAAGGCTTTTCGGGGATCAATTTGATGGTCCCCGGGGCGGCAGCGACAAGCCAGCCTGGTCCAATCTGCCAAAAAAATCGTTGAAGATGGCATCCCGTTGTACCGCAAAGGCCTCGCGCATCCAGTGCCTCGCAGGATCGCTCCGCCAGCGGCGGTCCGCGCCGAGACGGGGCGTACGCACCAGCTCGCTCGATACCCACTGCGGATTGAGCAGCCACGCGATATTGATGACGTCCCAGATGACCCAGCTGTGCGGCTGCTTCCCTTCCAGGCCCAGGATCGGCCACAAGGGGTTGTGGGTGAACAGGTGGTGCAAGTAGTTGCCGATCGCACCACGTCCTTGCACGTAACGCTCCACCTCGGCCAACGACAGCCTCAATTGCGCCCCCACGTGAAAGCCAGGCAGATACACCAGCGGTACGCCGCTGTCCAACAGTATCTGGCTGGCCACCAGATCCTGCTCAAGGTTGAACGAGTCATTGACGTGCGGGGCGTGCGAGGGATAGCCGCTGGTCCACACCACCACCACCTGATCCACGATATCGGGCGCCAGGAGCAAGGCACTCGCCACGTTGGTCACGCAACCCAGTGCCACCACATACAGCGGCGCATCAGGCTTGCTAGCCCGTGCGGTGGCAATCAGGTGATCGACCGCATCGCTGCGCCGTGGCTCCCATGCCGACGGCAGGTAGCCCGCGCTGCCGCGCCAGACAAAGCCTTGCGACGGGAGGCCCAGCAGGTCAAAGAGGTGCAGGATCTCCTGGTAGCTGCGTTCCATGCCGACATCGGGCGGGTTGAACGGCATAGCGTCGGCCGGAGCCAGCGGCAACGCGAGGCGCCGGTGTGCGAACGAAAACGGCGCTGCGTACACCGCTTCGAGCTGCAGGGCCTCGTTCGCCATCAACGCCCACGCCAGCGCGAACTGATCGTCGATTTCGTTCGCGGCATCGGTATCGATCACCACGCGCGGGCGGGCGGCCGGCAGCGCAAGTCGTGCGCGGTACCAGTCATCGCCATGAGTGGGGAAATCAGCCACCAGTGTGCTCCAGTTGTTGCAGCCGCCGCCAGTCGGCCGGCTCATCCACATCCCACAGGGGTTTCATTTCATGCCAGCTCGCACCGGCGCCCCGAAGTTGATCCCGGGTCTGCGCCAGGACCTGCGGTGTACTCCACGCAATGCCTTCAAACGCCTGAGGAATGGGCTTGCGCAGACCGATGAGCACGTAGCCTCCATCTTCCGCGGGGATAAACACCACATCGTGCCGCGTTAGCGCGAATGCCGCCTGCTGCAGATGCCCTGGCGCGAGCACCGGACAGTCCGTTCCGACCAGCAACAGCGGCATGCCGGGATGGTCGGCAAAGTGCCGGTCGCACGCCTGCCCCATGCGTAGACCAAGATCACCGGCTGGTTGGGTCAGGCAAACCGTGCCGTGCACATGGCGCAGCGCGCGGAAGAAGCGATGGGTCGCAGCAGGCGCGCACCACAACACGACGGATCCCAGCGCCGCCGCATGGACAGTGTCAACCGTGTCGCGGGCAAAGCGCCGCTGGACGCGGGCCGCGCCCGCCGCTCCTAGCGCAGGGATGAGCCGCGTCTTGGCCAGACCGGCCACCGGGGCCTTGGCCAGAATGGCAACGCTCGCCGCCGTGGGTGCCGGTCTGGGCAGATACCCGTAGCCGCGGGACAGCGCGTCCGGATCAGCGCCCAGAGCATACCGGGCGCGCAGCTGCCACATCAGCAGGATGGTGCGCCACACGCCCTGTTTTTCCCACCGCCGACCGGACGTGGTCACCTGCGCCCGCAGGCATGCCGGTGGACCCCGTCGCTTCAGGCGCCTGGACAGATCAATGTCCTCCATCAGCGGCAATGCCGCGAAACCGCCTTCAGCCTCAAAGGCCGTACGGCGAACAAACATCGCCTGATCGCCAGTGGCCACGCCGCTGAGGCGAGAGCGCAGGTTCATCAGGCGCTCGACCACCCGCAGCATCGGGTGTGCGCCGTCGATGCACACATCAAACCGGCCCCACAGGCGAGCCTGAAGCGCCTGTCCGATCAGACCGTCGGCGTCAGCGGGCAATTCCGTGTCTGCATGTAGAAACAGCAAGGCGTCTGCGTGGCTGCCCCGGGCGCCCGCATTCATCTGCGCCGCACGGCCACGTGGCGCCAGCAGCACGCGGTCCGCCAGGGCTCGGGCGACGGCCCACGTGTTGTCGGTACTGCCCCCGTCGACCACCACGATCTCAACACCGCGTTCGCGCAGCGATCGCAAAGCCATCAATCGCCGCGGGAGGGTGTCGCCCTCGTTCAGGACGGGCATCACCACGCGCAGCCTCATGCGTGCAGCATCCCGTCCACCGCATCGAACTCGTCCAGGGCTTTTTCCACCACGCCGCGGCTCAGGTAGTGATCGACCCGGTTTCGCACATGGGCCACCAGCCGGGCATTGCTGCGCTCGGCAGACCAATCCTCGCCATCGGCCGAAACTCGGGCCGCCGCGCCCGACACGGCACGCCATTTGGCACACCAGGTGATTGACCAGAGCCACATGGCCCGGCGCAGGTGAACATGCCACTGCAGCGCAGCACCGGCAGCCACCGGATCCATCGCGTCCGTCCAAAAAGAATACGCCTGAAGGACTGTCGGCAGATCCAGCACGGCATGCGTATCGAGATCCCAGGTTGTTGAGGTGTACAGGGTCGCATGTGCAAGATCGAGGCCCGGGTAGCTGTAGCGGCATTTCTCCAGGTCCACCAGAACAGCATGGCCATCGGCGCGAACCATGAAATTGCCGGGGTGCCCATCAAACGCAATCAGATGCCGTGGGGGCCGGTCGCAACGGGCACAGGTCCCCTGCAGGCGCGCCATCTCGGTTTCAACCCTCAGCCGTACGGCGGCTTCCACCCCGGCGGCGGGCAAGTGGCCGGACTGAGCCCCAATCTCGTCCAGCAACGCCTGCAGTGGGTCAGCCGCGTCGAGGAGCGGCGCGCGTTCGGAGTTCGGGGGCACCGCCAAACTGTGCAGGGCAGCCAGCGCGCGCATGATGGCGCCCAAATCGTCCGGCAGCACAGCACTTCGGCCGACGATCTCTTCCACCAAAAGCGCGCCGCGCGGCAGATGTTCCGAAGGCGCAAGCAACCCCAGCAACCGCGGCGCATGGCCGGCAGCGCTGGCTCGCTCGAAACACGTTGCCTGATAGGCGAGATTGTCGATTGCGCCCAGCTGCAACTGGCTTTGCTTGGGAATGCGGGCAAGTGCGCCGGTTCCGACCAGTCGCACATGGTCGTGGGCCAGCCCCTTGTCCCGCAGCCGTTCGAGACGAACGTCTGTCCACGCGTGGCCTTTGTCCCGCAGTGCAGCACGCAATGCGGCAATCAAGCTGTCAACGGCGGGAAATGAAGTGCGCATGCTTGCGGCTACGGAAACGACATCCGCCAAGGATAATGCAGCTGGTCGGGGCAACGAGGGTTGTAAGAACCCTTCGCATTGCGCGACCTAACCGAACCAACCCTCAAGGCTGCACATGAACTTCAAGAAGCTCGCCATCCTGCTGGCACTGGTGGCAGCGGGTGCAGCCTTTATCGTGCTGGACCTCGGCCGCTTCTTCAGCCTGGCCTACGTCAAGGAAAGTCAAGCCTCGTTTGCCGCCATCTACGACCAGCGCCCCGTCATGGTCACCGTGGCGTTCTTTGCGATTTACGTGGCGATCACCGCGCTGTCGCTGCCAGGCGCGGCCATCATGACCCTGGCGGCGGGTGCGAGCTTTGGCCTCGTTTGGGGCACCATCGTGGTGTCCTTCGCGTCGACGCTCGGTGCCACGCTGGCCATGCTGGCGGCTCGCTATCTGCTGCGCGACAGCATTGAATCCCGTTTCAGCGCCAAGCTGGCAGATGTGAACAAGGGTATCGCCAAGGAAGGCGCGTTCTACCTGTTCACGCTGCGGCTGGTGCCGCTGATTCCGTTTTTTGCGTTGAACCTGCTGATGGGCCTTACCCACATGAAGACGTGGACATTCTTCTGGGTCAGCCAGGTTGGCATGTTCGCGGGGACGGTGGCCTACGTGAACGCGGGCACCGAAATCGCCAAGATCGATTCGTTGCGCTCCATCCTCTCGCCCGGACTGATCGGCTCGTTCGTCCTGTTGGGCTTGTTGCCGCTGGTCATCAAGAAAGTGCTCGATATCGCGAAGCGCCGCAAGGTGTATGCGCGGTGGTCGGCGGTGCGACCGAAGACCTTTGACCGCAATCTGGTAGTGATCGGCGCGGGCGCGGGTGGGCTGGTGTCAGCCTACATCGCCGCCGCCGTCAAGGCCAAGGTCACGCTGGTTGAATCGCACAAGATGGGTGGCGACTGCCTGAACTACGGCTGCGTGCCGAGCAAAGCCCTGATCAAGAGCGCCAAACTCGCGCACCAGATGCGGCATGGCAGCGTCTACGGCCTGTCCGACACCTCACCGGTATTCAGCTTCAAGGGCGTGATGCAGCGCATCCATGCCGTGATCCGGGCCATCGAGCCGCATGACAGCGTGGAACGCTACACCGGGCTGGGTGTCGAGGTGCTGCAGGGCTACGCCAAGATCGTCAACCCCTGGACCGTGGAGATTGCGCTCAATGGAGGTGGCAAGCAGATCTTGACCACGCGCAACATCGTCATTGCCGCCGGCGCGCGCCCCTTCGTGCCGCCCCTGCCCGGCATTGACGCGGTCGGCTACGTGACCAGCGACACGCTCTGGGACACCTTCGCGCAGCTGGACGAAATTCCGCGCCGGCTGGTGGTGCTGGGCGGTGGCCCCATCGGCTGCGAACTGGCGCAGAGCTTCCAGCGGCTCGGCGCTCAAGTGACGCAAGTTGAGATGGCGCCGCGCATCATGATCCGCGAAGACGAAGAAGTCTCAGCGCTCGCGCGCCGGGCGCTTGAAGCTGATGGTGTGGTCGTGCTGACGGGCCACAAGGCGCTGCGGTGCGAACAGGCGGACAACGTCAAGTCGCTGATCGTGGAGCACGCCGGACAAGAGGTTCGCATCGAGTTCGACGCGCTGCTGTGCGCCGTGGGCCGTGTCGCACGGCTGTCCGGCTACGGGCTGGAAGAACTCGGCATACCGACAGACCGCACGGTGGAAACCAATGAGTACCTGCAGACGATCTACACCAACATCTACGCTGCGGGCGACGTGGCCGGCCCTTTCCAGTTCACGCACGTGGCCGCACACCAGGCGTGGTACGCGGCCGTCAATGCGCTGTTTGGCGACCTCAAGAAGTTCAAGGCCGATTACTCGGTGATCCCGTGGGCCACCTTCATCGATCCTGAAGTCGCACGGGTCGGCCTCAACGAGCAGGAAGCGAAAGAAAAGAAGATTGCCTACGAAGTGACGAAATACGGCATCGACGACCTCGACCGCGCCATCGCCGACAGCGAGGCCCATGGCTTCGTGAAGGTGCTGACCGTACCCGGCAAAGACCGGATTCTCGGCGTCACCATTGTGGGTACCCATGCCGGTGACCTGCTGGCCGAGTATGTGCTGGCGATGAAGCAGGGGCTCGGGCTGAACAAGATCCTGGGAACGATCCACACCTACCCGACTCTGTCAGAGGCCAACAAGTACGCGGCGGGCGAGTGGAAGCGCGCACACCAACCCGTGAAATTGCTCGAATGGGTACGCCGGTACCATGACTGGAAAAGGACCTGAGATGACCATGAAACGCCGAATAGCTATTATTTCAATAGCGAACTTTGTCCTACTGACGGGCACGTCAACCGTATTTGCCCAGAATTCCAACCCTCTGGACCACAATTACGCGGCGTGGGGCGCCCTGCTCGCCAAGCACGTCAAATGGCTGCCTGACAACAAGCAGTCGCGCGTCAACTACAAGGGTTTCGCGGCCGATCGCAACGATCTGAAAAAGGTGCTGGCCGAATGGTCTGCGGTCACGCCCGCGGCGTTTGCCGGCTTCAGCCGCGAGCAGCAAATGGCCTTTTTGATAAACGCCTACAACGGCTTCACCGTGGAGCTGATCCTCACCAGGTACCCAGACCTCAAATCGATCAAGGATCTCGGCTCCGTGCTGCAAAGCCCCTGGAAGAAGAAGTTCTTCACGTTGCTGGGCGAGGAGCACCACCTCGACTGGATCGAGCATGAGCAGCTGCGCCCCCGCTACAACGACCCGCGTGTCCATGCGGCCGTCAACTGCGCCAGCATCGGTTGCCCGGCGTTGCGCACCGACGCGTTTACCGCCGCCAAGCTCGATGCCCAACTCGATGACGGCATGCAGCGCTTCATGGCCGACCGCACCCGCAACCGGTATGCGGACGGCAAGCTGCAGGTCAGCTCGATCTTCAAATGGTTCCGGGAAGACTTTGAGAAGGGCCACAAGGGCTTCAACAAGGTGGAGGACGTGATGGCCCGCTACGCTGACCAGCTGGCCGACGCCCCGGGTGACCGCGAAAAAATCAAGGACAAGAATGTTGCGATCACGTATCTGGATTACGACTGGTCTCTTAACGATCTGGGCCGCTGAAGCCCTGGGACAGTCGACTGCGCCGCAGTTGGCGCTGTCTTCGTTTTCCGCTGCTGCGCCAGGCGCACCGCCCGCACCATGGCGCGTGGTGGGCCTGCCCAAGGGCAAGGCTCCATTGTCGCGCTTCGAGTTGGTTGATCTGGAAAGCGTGCCTGTGTTGCGTGTGCAGTCCGAGCACTCCTACGGAACCCTCGTGCACGAAGTGCCGGCCACTGTTCCCGCGCCCACCGCCACGCTGCGCTGGCGCTGGCGCCTGGATGAAGCCGTGCGTGGCGCTGATCTTCGCCGCAAGGACGCCGATGACGCCGCCTTGAAGGTTTGCGTGATGTTCGACATGGCGCTGGACGGCATCGGCTTCTGGGAGCGCAACCTGCTGCGTCTGGCCCGCACGCTGACCGGAGAAAAGCTGCCGGCAGCCACGCTGTGCTACCAGCATGACCTTGCACTTCCAGCCGGCACGCTGCTGCCGAACGTCTACACACCGCGCGTCAGGGTGATGATTCTGGACAGCGGCGAGGGCAGCATCGGCAAGTGGCAAAACCACCAGCGCAACCTGCGCGCCGATTTCACGCGGGCGTTCGGGCAGGAAAGCGCGACGCAGCCACCCATCATCGCTGTGGTCATTGGTGGCGACAGCGACAACACCGGAAACCGCGGCCTGGGGCATGTCGGCGATGTCACACTCACGCCATGACGTCCACCCTCACACTCAAGCACCTGGTGCTGCTCGGTGCAGGACATGCGCATGTGCATGTCCTGCACGGGCTGGCGCAGCGGCGACCGGCAGACCTCAATGTGACGGTGATTGCGCCCTACCCGCGGCAACTGTATTCGGGCATGGTGCCGGGTTTTGTGGCCGGTCACTACACGCTGGACGAATGCGTCATTCCGCTGGAGCCGCTGATCGCGCGCAGCGGCGCGCGCTTCAACTGCACCAGCGCGGTCGGCCTCAATATGGCCGAGCAGCGCGTCCTGCTGGCCCATGGCGGCTCGGTCCACTGGGACTGGCTCAGCATCAACACGGGGCCGGTCATGGACCGTGACGCCATCGAGGAACGGATGCCCGGCGCGCGCGAGCACGCGCTGTACGTGCGGCCCATCGAGCCATTCGGGCAATGGTGGCCCCGGGTGCGCGCGCTGGCCGACACCCGCCCCATTCACCTGGCCGTAGTGGGCGCGGGCGCAGCCGGGCTGGAACTGGCAATGGCCGCTGCACACGCAATGCCGCAAGGCTGCCGTGTCACCGTGATCACAGGCGGCGTACCAGTCGCCGCAACCTACCCGACAGGGGTTCAGCGGCGGGTTCTGCGCGCGCTCAAGCGCCTGAACATCACGGTGCTGCCCGACAGCTGCATCGGTTTTGCGGCCGGTGAGGTGCTGCTGTCCAACGGGGCGCGGCTGGCCTGTGACGCCCCACTGCTGGCAGTGGGTGCGCAGGCGCCGGCCTGGCTGCGGGGCAGCGGCCTGGCCCTCGATGACGCGGGATTTGTCGCGGTCAATGCTGCCCAGCAAAGCACCAGCCACCCGAACGTGTTTGCCGCGGGCGATGTCGCCAGCCGCCAGGACGTGGCGCATCCAAAGAGTGGCGTCTTTGCCGTGCGGGCCGGGCCACCGCTGCTGGAGAACTTGCGGGCCAGCCTGGAGGCACAGCCGTTGAAACCACATCGCCCGCCGCTGCGTACCCTCAACTTGCTGTCCTGCGGCAGTCGCCATGCCATCGCCTCCTGGGGCGGCATGAGCCTGGAAGGTCGCTGGGTCTGGCATTGGAAAGACCGTATTGACCGACAATTCATCCGCCGCTACACCGCATGAAGCCCGCCACACCCGTCAGCCCCCTTCGCCCTGCGTCCCGCACGCTGGTCCTGTTCAATTACGACTGGGATGCGCTGGCGCTCGCCGAAATGCGGGCACGATGGCCGCATGACACCGCCGGGTTTGACCTGTTCAGCTTCCCCAGCAACGCACGGCTGGCGTGGTTTGACATGGAGCGCTTTGTCACACGCCTGACCCGCCAGGCGACCCGGAATGGCTGGCAGGCTGTGCTGTCCAACCATGAGCAATTCGGCGCGCTGGCAGCGGCCCTGGTCGCTGAACGCATGGGCTGGCCTGGCACGCCAGTTGACGCCGTGCTGGCGTGCCAGCACAAACTGCATGCGCGCGAAGTCCTGCAGCGCGTCTGCCCGGAAGCCAATCTGCACTTCGCGCGACTTGATGCGCGTTATGGCGGCCCGGTTCCCGAAGGACTTGACTATCCGCTCTTCGTCAAGCCCGTGAAAGCCGCTTTTTCGGTACTGGCGCGCACCGTGTCCGACCGTGCGTCCCTGCACGCCCACACGCGCTTTGGCGCGTGGGAACTGTGGGTCATCCGCCATCTCGTGGAGCCGTTCGAGCGCATCGTCCAGCAACGTCTACCCGCCGCCGGCACCGCGCACAGCCTGATGGTCGAAGAGCCTATGGACGCTCCGCAATACTGCCTGGATGGCTACGTGTTCAACGGCGACGTGCGTGCGCTGGGCTGCGTGGATGCCGTGATGTACCCGGGCACGCAATCCTTCATGCGTTTTGATTACCCGAGCCGGCTCGACCCGTCCGTGCAGGCGCGCGCCCTGGACGTCGCCCGCCGCTTCCTGAACGCGATCGGTTTCAGCCATGGCTTTTTCAACATGGAGTTCTTCCATGATCCGGTGACCGACCGGCTCTCGGTGATCGAATTCAACCCGCGCCTGGCGTCCCAGTTTTCAGACCTGTACCAACGGGTGGAAGGCATGAACCTGCACGAGGCCGCGATGGCGCTGGCGCATGGCATCGACCCAGCCGACGTGCCGCGACAAACGCCGCAAGCCGGTGCTGCGTCCAGTCTGGTGTACCGCAGTTTTTCCCCGGCGCTGCCCGTGTCCATGCCCGATGGCGCGAAGCGTGCCGAGTTTGCCAAGGCTTTTCCGGACGCCTTGCTGTTCGAATTTCCGAAGGCCGGTGATTCAGTCACGCGCGATTTCAAGTGGCTGGGCAGCTATCGCTACGGCATCGTTCACCTGGGCGGGCGCGACGCGGCCGACCTGCACCGCCGCGCCGAACACGCCAGTGCGCTGCTCGGTTGGCCCGCGCCCTACGCCCACCACATCGCCGCACCCGTTCACGCCAGCCAGCGGGAACCTGCCACGCTGTTTCCGAATCACATGCCCCACATCACCCAACCCCTGGAGACACCCCGATGATTGCCACTTTCAACCGTACCGCGGCCATGCTGCTGCTGGTCGCGTCGCTTGCCGGATGCGGCGCGATGATGGCCCAGAACCCCTCCGGCAGCCTGAAGCCGGTCAATGCCGTGGCCGACGCCGACGACAGCCGCGTCATGCTCAAGGGCGCCGACGTCACTGCCTACTTCACGCAGAACAAGTATGTGCAAGGCTCGCCACAGTTCAAGAGCGTGTATGAGGGCATCACCTTCCGTTTTGCCAACGCCGAGAACAAGGCGCTGTTCGACAAGGAACCCGCCAAGTACCTGCCCCAGTACGGCGGTTATTGCGCCAACGGTATTGCCTATGGCATTCCTTGGGGGGGCGATGCCGACCGCTTCAAGATGGTGAACGGCAAGCTGTACATGTTCGGCGGGCAGGGCTCGCTGGATGGCTGGAACCTGGACGAGCCGCGCAACCTCTCGCTGGCCGAAAAGTACTGGAAAGACGAAGTCCAGGGCAACAACAGCTTCTTGCAGCGCACCAAACGCCTCGTGTTCCGCGTGCCGCACTACAAGAGCGGCGAAGAGCTGGCCAAGGCCGTGGCCGACGCCAAGGCCAAGAAATAACGGTGATAACCGTCCGGAGGATGGGCTATTGCGGGTAGCCCAGCGCGGGCTGTCCGAAGCCTTCGGCGGCACGCCATCCCGGAGGTTTCAGAAACAGGTTGGGCATCATGCCGCCCGGGTTGTAGCTGGGCCAGGTCTTGCCCGGGTTTTGAGCCTCCCATTCGGTCTTGATCTGGGCGCCGGTCTTGTAGTGCGCCACTTTGCTGGCATAGGCCGACAACGACTGGCCGCGCCAGCCCTTGTCGCGGATGCCGGGCCACAGGCGATCGGCGTGGTTGACGTTCCACTGCGGATCGGTCTGCCACGCTGTCTTGCCCAGCACATCGCCAAAAATGAAAAGCCGCCCGTCAAAGATTTGCCAGGCGGTCGGGTCGCTGCCCAGCTTGACTGCAAACGCAGCGCCGCTGGCGCAAAAGCCACCATATTGCGGCTCGTATTTGGCGGGGCTGGCGTTGAACAGGGCCAGATGGTCGGCACTGGCAAAGTAATAGGTGCGCTCGGGCAGGCTGGCCTTGAATTCAGGCTTGCCACGCACCGGCTCCCCGCGCGTGAAATAGGCCACCGGGTCATGCCCCAGCAGCATCACCGGTTCGCCGCTGCGGTTGCCCACTGTGGCATACGGCGTGCCGCAGCCCGCCAGCCAGAGCAGCGCCGACAGCGCCAGCAGGATGCGCAGGTATTTCATGGGGTTGATCTCCAGTCGCCGAGTTGAGCAAGTTGAGCGAGTTCAGGTTAGCGCGACATGATCCGCCGCGCAAGGTAGCTCGCCGCATCCACCAGCGCCACCAGAACGATCATGGCGACCAGCACTGATCCCGTCTCGGCCATCTGGAACAGGCCCATGTGAAAGGCCAGCATCTGCCCCAGCCCGCCAGCGCCCACCACGCCCAGTACGGCGGCGGCGCGGATATTGTTTTCCCACCGATAGAGCGTGTAACTCAGGAGTTGCGGCAGCAACTGAGGCAGCGTCGCGTACCAGAACACCCGGCCTTCGCCCACGCCGCGCATGCGCAGCGCAAAGGCCGGACCGTCCGGCGCATTCTCGATGGCTTCGGCAAACAGCCGCCCCAACACGCCCGCCGTGTGCAGGGCGAGCGCCAGCGTGCCGGCAAACGGCCCCAGACCAGCAGCGATCAGCAGCAGCGCGGCCCAGACCAGCTCTGGAATGCTCCGCAGTGCATTGAGCACAAGCCGCGTGAACCCGCGCCAGCGCGCCGGATCGGCCGCATGCGTCTTGCTGGCGGGCAGCGCCAGCAACAGGCCCAGCACGGCAGCCAGCAGCGTGCCCAGCGCCGACATGGCAAGCGTTTCCAGCGTCGCGGGCAGCAGTTTTTGAAGGAAAGCTGCTTCGGTATTCGGCGGGACCATCTCGGCCATGAAGCGGCCCATCTTGCGCACCGCCTCTACCGAGAAGAACTGCCTCCACTGCAAATCCAGTGTCCAGAAACTCAAGCCCGCCAGCACCACCAGCCCCGCCACAAACCAGCAGGCCTTGCAGCGCGCGTCAAACAATGGCGGCGGCAGCCGGTACACCTCATTCGCCGCGGGCATGACGGGCAGCTTGCTCATGGCCTCACCCCAACGCCTTGCGCAGCCAAGCGCTGGCGCGGTCCGCCAGCCACACCAGCACCATGAAGACCAGCAACACGGTGCTGACTTCCGAACCGTTGAACATTTTCATCGAGCCGTCCATCAACTGGCCCAGCCCGCCCGCGCCGACAAAACCCAGCACCGCCGACGAGCGGATCGCGCACTCCCAGCGGTAGACGGTGTAGCTCGTCAACTCGGCGGCATTCTGCGGCAGCAAGCCATAGAAGAAGGCCTGCAGGCGCCCTGAGCCGTTGCGCAACAGCGCCGTGGTGGCATGGGTGTCGCCGCTCTCCAGGATTTCGGCGTACACCTTGCCCAGCATGCCGCTGTAGGTCAGCGCAATCGCCAGCACACCGGCCGTGGGGCCGAGGCCCACCACCCGCACAAACACCAATGCCCAGATCAGTTCTGGCACGCTGCGCAACAACACCAGCAGCCAGCGCACCGCCTGCCGAACCACCAGCGGCACCCAGGCCATGCGCCCGGTCAGGCCCGAGATCGACAGCACGCGCACCGAGGCCAGCGTCATCGGGATCGCCAGCACCAGCGCCAGCGTGATGCCGGCGGTAGCCATGGCCACGGTGCGCCAGGTTTCCTTTGCCACCAGCCACAGGAAAGAGGGTTCGACATTGGGTGGCACAAAGTCGCCCAGAAACCTCAGCGTCGGCTTGAGGCTGCCCGGCTCCACCAACACCCAGGGCTTGAACTCGGTGAGCACCAGCATCGGCCACAGCACCACCAGCGACGCCAGCACCCAGAACACGCGGGTGCGCCACGCTGGATCGCGCAGCTCGGCCCGGTGAAGCGGCGACGCAGCCACGCTGTTCAGGCTTGGCATGTTTGGCGTCAGCGGCAGTGCATCACCGCCGGCAGCGGCACCGGCCCGGCAACCACATCCAATGGCGGTGGCGCGGTACCGGCCAGCTCTTCCGGGTGCTGCGCGTACAGATCTTGCAAGCGCTGCTGCGTCACCTGGGCCGCCGGCAAATCAAATGCCAGCTCGCCGTCGCGCAAGCCCACGATGCGGGGGAAATGTTGCAGCGCCATCTCTACATGGTGCAGAGTGGCCACCAGCGTCGCGCCCTTCGCGGTTGCGGCCTGCGTCAGTGAGGCCAGCGCCTGCCCCGAGCGGGCCGGATCGAGGGCCGAGAGCGGCTCGTCCACCAGCAACAGCCGCGCATCGGCCACCAGGGCCCGCGCCAGACCCACCCGCTGGCGCTCGCCGCCCGACAGGCGATCGACCCGCGCAAACAGCTTGTCACTCAGGTCAAAGTGCGCGAGGGCCGCGTCGGCCTGGGCCATGCCGACGGGATAGAACAGGCTGCGCAGGCTTTGCCACAGACCGATGTGCGGCAGGCGCCCCGCCAGCACCGCCGTGACCACGCGCTGACGCGGTGGCAGCGGCGGCACTTGTGGCGCTAGAAACAACTCGCCGCGCAGGCGCTGCAGCTCGCGGCGTGGCAGCTTCCACGGGTCTCGGCCATCCAGCTGCACCGCACCGGCCGACGGCTGCAGTGCGCAGGCCAGCAGGTGCAGCACGGTGGTCTTGCCGGCGCCCGACGGTCCGATGACGGCAATCTGCTCGCCCCGCTCCACCTGCAGCGTCAACCCCTGCACCGCGGCGCGCGCGCCAGGGCTCGCAGCCGGGTGCCGCGCAGAACAGTCTTCCAGAACGATTTTCATGGCAAAAATGGCTAAAGGTGCACGTCAGCTGGTCATAGTTTGCTATTATTATAATAGCAAACGGGCTGCGCCCCAAGTTCCAGCTTACTTCAGCAGCCCCGCGCTGCGCGCTGCCGTTTCGATGCCCTTGTAGTTCTCAACCTTGGTCGGCACAAAGCGGGTGGCGCGCTGCAGCTCCAGGATTTCCTTGCCCTCGGCCGAATTCTTGTTGAGGTCAAGGAAAGCCTTGGCCAGCTTCTCGCGCAGGGCTGCCGGCATGTCGGCATGCACGGTCCAGTTGTAGTCGTAGTACGGGGGCGTGGTGTAGAACACGTTTACCTTGGCGGGATCGACCTTCTTGTCGGCCACAAATTTTTCCCACACCGAGATATTGAGCGCGCCGGCGTCAACCTTGCCTGCGGCCACCGCCGCGATGGTGGCGTCGTGTGCGCCCGAATACGCGACCCGCTTGAAGTCCTTGTCGGGATCAACGTTGGCGGCCAGCAGGAAGCTGCGCGGCATCAGGTGGCCCGAGGTGCTGGACTGCGAGCCAAAGCTCACGGTCTTGCCCTTCAGATCGGCCAGGCTTTTGATGCCAGGTTCGGTGGTGATGAACACCGAACGGAAATTTTCGTCTTCTTCGCGCTGCACCAGCGGCACGGCCTTGCCGCCCGAGCGCACATGGGCCTGCACAAACGTGAAACCGCCAAACCAGGCCATATCGACCTGCTTGTTGGCCAGTGCTTCCACCGAGGCGGCGTAATCGGTAACGGGCGTGAACTCAACCTTCATGCCCAGCTTGCTTTCCAGGTATTTGACCAGCGGCGCCGCTTTGCGCGACAGCTCGGTTGGGGATTCATCGGGTATGGCGGTGAACTTGAACACCTGTTGCGCGTGCGATATCCCGCCAAAGGCGAGAACGGCGCAGGTCATCAGGACTTTGAAGGTGCGGGAAGGCGAAAAACTGATCATGGCAATCTCCTGGAAAGTGGATCAATGAGAGGCGAATTACACCGCGAAACGGCCATTTGCACAGCGCCGCAGCTGTCAGTGAATCCCCTTGTAAGGTTTTGCCGTATCCTCCCGACCAAATCCCTTGCCGCCCCGGATGGTGCGGCCGATAGTGTCCGACCATGAAAACCCCCGCCTTCATCCAGCTGCACCACGACGATCACCAGGCCATCCGCGGCGAGTTGCTGCGCGGCCTGCAGGCGCCGCAGGCCACCACCTCGCCCAAATACCTGTACGACGCCCTCGGTTCGCGATGTTCGAGGCCATCACCGAGCTGCCCGAGTACTACCCCACCCGCACCGAGGCCGCGATCTTTCAGGCCCACGCACCGGCCATGGCCGCGCTGCAGCCCGCAGGCGCGACGCTGGTCGATCTGGGCGCTGGCAACTGCGAGAAAGCCGCGCTGCTGTTCGACGCTTTTGCGCCGCAGCGCTACGTGGCGGTGGATATTTCGGTGGATTTCCTGCGCTCGGCGCTGGACTGCCTGCAACGGCAGTTCCCGGCGCTGGCGATGGTCGGCGTGGGCATGGATTTTTCGTCCTCGCTGGCGCTGCCGGCAGCAGTGGGCGATGGCCCGCGCGTGCTGTTTTATCCCGGCTCCAGCATTGGCAACTTCACACCCGTCGAAGCGCTGGCTTTCCTGCGCCAGACCCGCACCGCCTGCGAGGGCGGCGGCCTGCTGATCGGGGTCGATCTGGTCAAGCCGGTGGATGTACTGGTACCCGCTTATGACGATGCGCTGGGGGTCACCGCCGCTTTCAACCGCAACCTGCTGTTGCACATCAACCGGCTGGCGGGTACCAATTTCGAGCTGGCCAGCTGGCGACACATCGGGCTGTTCAACCCCGAACTTTCGCGTATCGAGATGCATCTGGAAGCCGTGCGGCCGACCGTGGTGCGCTGGGAAGGTGGCGAACGCCACTTTGCGGCCGGCGACCGCATCCACACCGAAAACTCCTACAAGTGGCGGCAAGACCGCTTTGAAGCCCTGTTGCGCGAAGCCGGCTTTTCGTCCACGCAGGTCTGGACAGACGCACGCGGCTGGTTTGCGGTGTTCTGGGCGCAGGCCTGATCGGCGCGGTGCCCGGCGCCATGGCCAAGCCTTCGGTCGTGATCGTCAGCCCGGCGCTGGCCGACGCCAACAACGGCAACTGGCAAACCGCCCGCCGCTGGCAGCGCATGCTCGCACCCACTTTTACCGCACGGATCGTGCGCCAGTGGCCGGACGGGGACGCCGCAGCAGCTGACGTCGCCATGCTGGCCCTGCACGCCCGGCGCTCGGCCGCCTCGGTCGAAGCCTGGGCGCAAACCCACGCTGACAGGTCGAACGAGGGATCCCCGGCAACCCGGCTGGCCGTGATCCTGACCGGCACCGATCTGTACCGCGACATCCAGTCTGACGCCGCCGCCCAGCGCTCGCTGGCGCTGGCCACCCAATTGGTGGTGCTGCAGGCGCATGGCCTGCTGGACCTGCCGGCGCCCCACCGACCCAAAACCCGCGTGATCTTTCAGTCCACCGGCGCGCGCCAGCCCGCGGCCAAGCCCGCCAGCGTGCTGCGCGCCGTGATGGTGGGGCACCTGCGCGATGAAAAATCGCCCGAAACGTTGTTTGAAGCCGCGCGCCTGCTGGCGCAGCATCCCGACATCCGGATCGACCACATCGGCGACCCGCTCGACCCGGCTCTGGGCGAGCAGGCCCGCGCCACGGCGGCGCAATGCCCAGGCTACCGCTGGCTGGGCGGGCTGCCGCACGGCGCCACCCGCGCCCGCATCCAGCGCGCGCACCTGCTGGTGCACACCAGCCGCATGGAAGGCGGCGCCCACGTCATCATGGAAGCCGTGCGCAGCGGCACGCCCGTGCTGGCCTCCCGCGTGCCCGGCAACATCGGCATGCTGGGCGACGGGTATGCGGGTTACTTCCCGCATGGCGACGCGGCGGCGCTGGCCGCACTGCTGCTGCGCTGCCGCGCGGGGCTGGCTGACCCTGCAGGCCCGGGCAACCCTCCCGACGACCTGTTTTCGATCCTTGACGCACAATGCAGGGAGCGTGCGCCGCTCTTTGCGCCCGAAACCGAACGCGCGGCCCTGATGCAACTGGTCCGTGATCTTTTGCCGGAGAAACCATGAACGCCACTACCCCACCCCACCTGCAGCCGTTTCCCGCGCAGCCGCGCCTGACCTCGCTCTCGCACGGCGGCGGCTGCGGCTGCAAGATCGCGCCCGGCGTGTTGTCCGAAATCCTCAAGGGCACCACGCAGATGCCCATCCCCAAGGAACTGCTGGTCGGCATTGAAACCGCTGACGACGCAGCCGTGTACCAGCTGAACGACGAGCAGGCGCTGATCGCCACCACCGATTTCTTCATGCCGATCGTGGACGATCCGTTTGATTTCGGCCGCATCGCCGCCACCAACGCCATCAGCGACGTGTACGCCATGGGTGGCACGCCCATCATGGCGCTGGCGCTGGTGGGCATGCCCATCAGCGTGCTGTCCACCGAGACCATCGGCAAAATCCTCGAAGGCGGCGCCTCGGTCTGCCGCGAGGCGGGCATCCCGATCGCGGGCGGCCACACGATTGATTCGGTCGAGCCGATCTACGGCCTGGTGGCGCTCGGCCTGGTGCACCCCAAGCGCGTCAAGCGCAACGCCGACGCGCGGCCCGGCGACGTGCTGGTGCTGAGCAAACCCATTGGCGTCGGCATCCTGTCGGCCGCGCTCAAGAAAGAGCAGCTCGACGCGACCGGCTACGCGCAGATGATCGCCGTCACCACCAAGCTCAACACGCCCGGCCCTGAACTGCCGGCACTGACCGGCGTGCACGCGCTGACCGACATCACCGGCTTTGGCCTGGCCGGCCACGTGCTGGAACTGGCGCGCGGCGCCCGCTGCACCGTGCAGATCGACTGGGCCAAGGTGCCCTTGCTCGACGGCGTGCGCGACATGGCCGCGCAGGGCACCGTCACCGGCGCCTCAGGCCGCAACTGGGGTGGCTATGGCGCCGATGTGCAACTGCCCGCCGGCTTTGCCACCGCCGACCAGGCCCTGCTGTCCGACCCGCAGACCAGTGGCGGCCTGCTGGTGTCGTGCACGGCGGACAGCGTGGACGAAGTGCTGGCCATCTTCCACCGCCACGGCTTTGACCGCGCGGCCGTCATCGGCTCGGTGCAGGCAGAAGCCGGCCGGCCGGGGCTGGTGATCCGTTGAGCCTGATCGCCGCCGCGTAAGCGCTTAGCCGCTGTTCGGTCAAAAGCGTCGGCTTGGCCGGCCCTTTTTCTTGGGCGGGGTAAAAAATGCTCCAAAACCGTCACCCTGGCCCGTGCACCGCCCGACGCACCGCGGCGTGCGCCAGCAGTCGGGTGGAATCGAGCGTCGGCAAGGGTGAATTGGCGTCGTTCAGGATCAGCGGCAGCTCGGTGCAGCCCAGCACCACCGCGTCGCAGCCGGCGGCGCGCAAGCGCCCGATGATCTGCTGCAAGCCGGCCAGCGCCTCGGGCCGTACAGTGCCGCGCACCAGCTCGTCCATGATGGTGCGGTGCAACGCGTCGCGATCCGCCGCGCCCGGGCGCTCCCACGCCAGCCCGCGCGCCGCGAGCGCACCGGGGTACACCTCGCCGTCCACCAACCAGCGCGTGCCGGTGATCCCCAGCCGCCGGTAGCCGCGCGCAGCGGCCTCGTCGGCCACCACCCGGGCAATGTGCAGCCACGGCAAGGGCGAGCGCGGCTCGACCAGCGGCAGCGCCTGGTGAATCGTGTTGTCCGGGCAGATCAGGAAGTCAGCGCCCATGCCCGCCAGCTTGCGCGCCGAATCGAGCATCAACGCCGCCACACCCGCCCAGTCGCCCGCGTCCAGGCAAGCCACGTAGTCGCCCAGCGAATGCGAATGCAGCGACACCTCCGGGTGCGCATGACCGCCCAGCAGCCGTGCCCCCTCCGCACCAATCGTGCGGTAACACAGCGCCGCACCTTCAGCGGAGCAGGCGACGATGCCGATGTGGTGGGGCATGGGTGGGTGGTTTTGGGAGTTGATGAGGCAACTGGTAGGCGCTACTATTTTAATAGCATACTATGACCACGGGGTAGGGACAACCGCACGAAAATAGCACTGAAATGGGTGGAAACGGGTCTCTGGGGGGGGGGAAGGTCATTTGCCCCCTTGCCTTGACCGCATCGTTTGGTGACGTCACTTTGAGGAGCATCGTCTTAGCGCTTTTTTTTGATATTTCGTGCTTTCGTCCCCGCCACTTGGTCATTTCTAGCTATTTATTTAGTAGCAATCAACCACTCGATTACCGTGCCAGAACCGTCACCCGCCGTATCAGCCGTCGACCAGATCGGGGACATCGCCAACCGAAGACGCCGGGCTGACTCGCGAGCGCCTCTACCGGGCGTCAAACGCCCAAGATTCACATCACCCGCGCGCCCTGCACAGCAGCCGCGATAGGTCCACACACCAGCTGTTCTGAATAGTCCCGGCCCACCAGGGCGCGGGCGATGCGGTAGTTGTCTCGGGCGTGCCCGGGCAAGGCTTGCAGATCGACCCAGCCAGTGGCGTCGCAGGGGAAGGCCAGCGCGCGGCCGGGGCAGAAGAGGGATGCGTAGCGGACGTGGAAGGCGGGGGCCGCTGGTACCGCGGCTGTGTCAGCCTTCACCGTGCCAAGGCCGCTGTTTGCCGCAGCGCTGAGGGTGGGAGACGCAATCGTGGCGGTGTTCATCGCGGGCTCCTGCACGCGTGAGAGCGCATGCCATGGTTTGAGTGTGGGCGCGCGGCAGCGGGGGCGGTATCGGCGCGCAACGCCAGCGGGTGTGGGCGGGCGTTGCGTGGGGATGAGCGGCGCGTCCTACAGGCGCCTTTTTGCACCGCTTGATCCACCGCAACACGCGCGACCGCTGGCGCTGCTACGGTTGCTCACAGGAGCTACCCGCGAAAGGACATGCCCATGAGCCCAGCCATGCACCCCTTCAACGCCGATGCGAGGCGCCAAGTCGGCGGACGCTTCCATGGCTGAGGGCACTTTCCAGGTTGAGCTGGACCTGCAGGAGCACTACCGTTTTTCGGTGCGGTTTGACGACCCGGCATTGCCGGTTCTGGTAACGGACGAGCCGCCCCCGTTGGGCGCGGGTGCCGGGCCCAACCCGGCACGGCTGCTGGGCGCCGCAGTTGCCAACTGCCTGGCCGCCAGCTTGTTGTTTGCCTTGCGCAAGTTCGGCAACGAACCCGGCGCCGTGCACGCCACCGCTGCCGTTACGCTGGCGCGCAATGAGCAGGGGCGTCTGCGTGTGCCGGCGATTCGCGTCGATATCCAGCTGGGGGTACCGGCGCAGGCGCTGAAGCGGCTGGACCGGGCGCTGGAGCAGTTCGAAGAGTTTTGCGTGGTCACGCAGAGCGTGCGCGCCGGTATCGCGGTCGAGGTGCGCGTCACGGACAGCAAGGGCAGTCCCCTGAAACGCTGAGGAGGCGCGGTGCCCGACCGGGCGCGCGCCGTGATCGGCCTGATCACCCCTCCCGCCTACAGTGCATTGAGCGGAATCTTGAGGTAGGAAACGCCGTTGTCCTCCGGCGGCGGCATCTCGCCCGCGCGGATGTTGATCTGCACCGACGGCAGGATCAGCACCGGCATTTCCAGCGTGGCGTCGCGTGCGGTGCGCATCCGGATGAAAGCCTGCTCGCTCACACCATCGTGGACATGAATGTTGTGTGCCCGCTGCTCGGCCACGGTCGATTGCCAGGCGGCCGGCCGGTCGTTGGGCGGGTAGTCGTGGCACATCAACAGTTTCGTCTCGGCCGGCAGGCGCAGCAGGCGGCCGATGGATTGGTACAGGCTTCGCGCGTTGCCGCCAGGAAAGTCGCAACGCGCGGTACCCACATCGGGCATGAACAGCGTGTCGCCGACCAACACCGTATCGCCAGCGCGATAAGCCATGCAGGCCGGCGTGTGGCCGGGTACCGACAGCGCCTCGACGATGAGCGACCCGACGGCCAGCGTGTCGCCTTCCTGCAGCAGTCGGTCAAACTGGTGACCGTCGGGCCGGAACTCCGGCTCAAGGTGAAAAATCCGCTTGAAGACGGTCTGAACGTCGGTGATCGCGGCGCCGATGGCGATCTTGCCGCCCAGCTTTTTGCGCAGGTAGTGCGCTGCTGACAGATGGTCCGCATGGGCATGGGTCTCCAGGATCCATTCGACCTGCAGGCCATTTGTTGTCACATGCTCAATCAGCCGGTCGGCTGAAGCGGTGTGGGTGCGCCCGGATTTGGGGTCGTAGTCGAGCACCGAATCCACGATGGCGCACGCCGGGCCGTCCTTTTCACGGACCACATGACTCACCGTCCACGTCGACGGGTCGAAAAAACTCTCTACAACAGCTTGCATGACACGCTCCTTCCGGAGGGGGTGAACATCCGGGAAAATTTATCTATTGAAACACATATTATCTTTTTATATACTATACTTTGTTTGATCGTAAATAGAAAGAAACGTCATGTCCACTGCTGCCGCGATAGACCTCGACGCCCTGCGTGGCGCCGCCGATTCAGCCTGCCGGCTGATGAAGGCACTAGCCAATCCCGACCGGCTGCTGCTGCTGTGCCAGCTGGCGCAGGGTGAGATGCGGGTGGGCGAGCTCGAAGAGCAGGTGGGGGTTGGGCAGCCCACGCTGTCGCAGCAGCTCGGCGTGCTGCGCGACGAGGGCCTGGTGCGCACGCGGCGCGATGGCAAGCATATTTTCTACAGCATCGACAGCCCGCAGGCGCTGGCGGTGATGACCGTCCTGCACGAGCAGTTTTGCAGCAACCCCGAGAGGAACTCACGATGACGATTGACTGGAACCATTTCACGCCCTGGGCATCACTGGCGGGCGGCCTGTTGCTGGGGCTGGCCTCGGCGTTGTTCATCCTGCTGAACGGCCGCATCCTGGGCATCAGCGGCATTGTGGGTGGCCTGTTGCGCCCGAAACAGGGCGACGTCAACTGGCGGCTATCGTTCCTGCTGGGCCTGCTGGTCGCGCCCCTTCTCTACCTGCTGGTGGCCGGGCCCATTCCCGCGCGGATTGACGCGGGCTGGGCCACGGTGGTGATCGCCGGCCTGCTGGTGGGCGTGGGCACGCGCTATGGCTCGGGCTGCACCAGCGGCCACGGCGTCTGCGGGCTGTCGCGCCTGTCGCCGCGCTCGCTGGTGGCCACGCTGGCCTTCATGGGCGCCGGCTTCGTCACCGTCTTCCTGGTGCGTCATGCGCTCGGCTGATTCCACCCAACCCAGGACATACCCATGAACACGAACCGCATTTCAGAATTCGCTGTTGGCCTTTTGTTTGGCATCGGCCTCATCCTGTCGGGCATGACCGACCCTGGCAAGGTGATCGGTTTCCTCGACCTGTTCGGCGCGTGGGACCCGTCGCTGGCGCTCGTCATGGGCGGCGCCATCCTGGTCGGCGCGGTGGCGTTTGCGCTGGCCAAAAGGCGCACCACCACGTTCCTGGGCGGCGCTCTGCGGTTGCCCAGCTCCGACGCGATTGACCGGCCACTGGTGCTGGGCAGCCTGCTGTTTGGCGCCGGCTGGGGCCTTGCGGGCTTCTGCCCCGGCCCGGCGCTGGTGTCGCTCGGCGCTGGTCAGCCCAAGGCGGCTGTGTTCGTGCTGGCGATGTTGGCAGGGATGCTGGTGTTTGAAGTGGCGCAGCGGGGCGCGGCACCCGCGGTCACGTCCGACGCACGCGGCTAGGCGCCTGGCCGGGTGTGCCCCGGCAGATGCGCCTTGAGCGACTGCAACTGCTGCTCCAGCGCGTCAATGCGCGCCAGATAGCCCAGCACCATCGCCACCGTAAACAGGTCCAGCTCAAAATCCGCGCGCAGGCGGCTGGCCTTGCGAAGCGGCGCCACGCACTCGGCGCTGAACACGCGTTGTGGCGCGGCCTGCACCGGCACCAGCGCGCCATAGTCCACCAGCTCATCCAGCTCTTCGAGGGTCATTGCGCAGGCGCGTGCGAGTTCAGTGGCGTCGATGGTTTCGCGTGCATCCAGCCAGGTCCATTCAAACAGCTTGGGTGTCATGCTGGCCCTCCTTCGGTTGGCCCGCGCGCGGCTGGAACGCCGACACCTGGGCCAGTTCTTCAAACAGCTCGCGTTCGCGCGCCGACAGGGTGGCGGGCACGTCGATATGCGTCACCGCGTACAGGTCGCCGCGACCGCCCCGGCCATTGGCCAGCCCGCGACCTCGCAGACGGAGTTTGCGGCCGCTTCGCGTGCCCGGTGGCACAGTGAGCAGCACCGGGCCGTCCAGCGTGGGAACCTCCATCTCGGCGCCCAATGCCGCCTCCCAGGGCGCCAGCGCCAGATCGAAATACAGGTCATGCTGGTCGGCGCGGTACAGCGCATGCGGCGCGAGCGCGATGTGCAGGTAGATGTCACCGTCGGCCCCGCCGTGCTGGCCCTTCGCGCCTTTGCCCCGCAGCCTGAGCTTCTGGCCGGCGATCACGCCCGGCGGAATGGTGACCTGCAAGGTGCGGTCACCACCCGCGTCGGCCAGATCCAGGTTGAGGGTGGTGCCACGGTGCGCGTCTTCCAGCGCAATGTGCACGGTGGTCTCAAAGTCGCGGCCCGCGCGTGGCAGGGGCGCGTGGGACGAGTCGCGGCGCCCGCGGCCGAAAGCAGCCAGCAGATCGGCCAGATCGGCCTCGTCAAACGGCGATTCGCCCGCATCGTACTGCTGGCGCCATTGCGGCGGTGGCGCAAACTCCTCGCCGGCCGGACGCCGACCCAGTTCATCGTAGGCGGCGCGCTTGTCGGCGTCTTTCAGCGTGGCGTAGGCCTCGGCGACGTCCTTGAAGCGGGCCTCGGCCTCCGGCGCCTTGGACATGTCGGGGTGGTGCTGGCGCGCCAGCTTGCGATAGGCCTTCTTGATCTGGTCGGCGTCGGCATCGCGCGGCACGCCAAGCGCGGCGTAGTAGTCCTTGTACTTCATGCCGCGACTCGATTCGGTTGGGGACTGTTCACACTATTGCTGCCAGTGCGAACGGGCCCTAGTGCACGCGGGTCTCGAAGGCGCGCTTCAGCCCTTCCACGTCCACGATGCGGATGTGGCGCTTGTCCACCTCCAACAACCCCTGGTGCTGGAACGCGGAGAAGGTACGGCTGACGGTTTCGAGCTTCATGCCGAGGTAGCTGCCGATCTCGGCGCGGGTCATGCGCAGGTGAAACTCGCTGGCCGAGTAGCCCAGCGCCTTCAGCCGCTGCGACATGTTCAGCAAAAACGCAGCCAGCCGCTCCTCGGCGTTCATGCTGCCCAGCAGCATCATCAGGCTGTGCTCGCGCACGATTTCGCGGCTCATGAGCCGGTTGACCGCCTGCTGCATGCCACCGCTCTGGGCCCCGATATCACTCAGCAGCGCGTAAGGAATGGCGCAGACCTCGCTGTCTTCCAGGGCGGTGGCGCAGCTGGCATGTTTGCCGCTGGCCACGGCGTCCAGGCCCATCAGCTCCCCGGCCATGTGAAAGCCACTCACCTGCTCCCGGCCGTCGGCAAATGTCAGGCTCGATTTGAAGGTGCCGCTGCGCACCGCAAAGACGAACTGGAACGCGTCGGCTTCGTGGTACAGCACCTGGCCGGCTGCAATGCGGCGCCGGCTGAACACCATGCTGTCCAGCCGGCTGACGTCGGGCGCCGCCAGCCCGCAGGGCAGGCACAGCTCGCGCAGGTGACAGGTCGAGCACAGCGTTTTAAGGGGTGCGACGGCAAGCGTGGCGGCGATGACCGGCAGGTCGGCACGCGGCACGAGTCGCAGCGGAACGGCGGGCGTTTGGCGGAGGGCGAGGGACATGACAGCTTCCTTCGGGGTTTGGAGGGGTAAAAAAGGTGTGAATGCGGGTGTGGGACTTAGCGCACGGCGTGGCGCGCGACGCGCTGGATCGCCAGCACGAGCTGGTCGAACTCGCTGCTCTTGTCGAGAAAACGCGTGGCGCCTTCGCGCAAGTAGCGCTTGCGGAAAGCTGGCCCCGAGTTGTTGCTGAACACCACAAACGCAATGTCGGGCGCGGCCTGGCGCACCGCGCGCAGCACCTGCAGGCCCGTGCCGCCTTCCAGCTGCACGTCGAGCACCACCACGTCGGGGTGGGCCGCCAGGATGCCGTCGATCGAGGACTGCGGCGTTTGTGCCTCGCCGACGATGGTCATCGCGTGGTTCGCCAGCATTTCAGACACGCGCTCCCGTATCAGGACGGAATCGTCGGCCAGAAAAACCCGGACAGGGGCGTGGCGTTGAAGCATGGCTAGACTGTGGCCGCCACGGCGACAGCGCGGTATCGGCGCCGGCTGATTCGAACGCTAGGAAAACTCCGGATTCGGTCGCCCGCCTGTCTGAGGGTGGCTAGGAATCGTCCGAGGGGTGCGGCGCGGCCAACCGCCACACCTTCAGGATGCTATTATTTATATAGCATAAAATGACCACGCAAAGCGCACAACAGGCCTGTTTGACCCAAAAAAACCGGCCTGCAACCGGTCAGGAGTCGAGCTGGTCGGTCAGGCCATGCTTGAGCGCATATCGGACCAGCTCGCTGGCATTGCCGAGGCCCAGCTTGTGCATCAGGTTGGCCTTGTGCGTGCTCACGGTCTTGACCGACAGCGACAGCTGCGTGGCGATGTCGGTCACCGAAACACCGGCGGCCAGCAGCCGGAACACTTCAAATTCGCGGTCCGACAGGCTTTCGTGCGGCAACGCCTGGCTGCCCGGCATGGCACCCAGGGCCAGCTGCTCGGCCACTTCGGCGCTGATCCAGGCGCCGCCGGCGGCGATTTTGCGGATGGCCTGCTCCAGCAGCGCGGGCGCACTCTCCTTGGTGAGGTAGCCGCTGGCGCCGGACTTGATGGCGCGCACCGCGTACTGCAGCTCCTGGTGCATGCTCAGCACGAGGATGCGCAGACGGGGTTTTTCGGCGTGCACCAGCTTGATCAGCTCCATGCCACTGCGCCCGGGCATCGACAGGTCCAGCAGCAGCACATCGAAATCCAGCTCGCGCACGCGCTGCATCACCTCGGTGCCGTCGGCGGCCTCGCCCACCATGTCCAGGCCGGCCAGCGACGACACGATGCGCTTCAGGCCTTCGCGCACGATGGCATGGTCGTCGGCAATCACGATGCGGATCATGCGGGCGCCCCGAGCTCGCGCACCGGGATGTGCACGTGGATGCGGGTGCCGCGACCGGGTTCGCTGGTGATCTCGATGCGGCCCTTGAGCAGCTGGGCGCGTTCGCGCAGCCCCATCAGGCCCAGCGACTGCGGCTTGCGCGGCCCGGTGGTCAAGAAACCACAGCCGTTGTCGCTGACGGTCAGCGTCACCGCGCCCGGCACCCGGCCGATCTGCACCTCGGCCAAGGTCGCCTGCGCATGCTTGGCCACGTTGGCCAGCGATTCCTGCACGATGCGAAACACCGCGGTGGCGTAGGGTTCGTGCAGCTCGACGTCATCGTCCACCGACAGGGTGCAGCGCACGCCGCTGCGCTGGCTGAAGTTCTGCACCAGCCACTCCACCGCGGGCACCAGGCCCAGATCGTCCAGCAGCAAGGGCCGCAAATCCGCAGCGATGCGGCGGGTGGCGGCCACGGTGGTGTCGAGCAGGCCCAGCATCGCATCAAGCTTGGGTGGCAGCCAGTCGGTCTCGGGCGGCAGGTGCTCGCGCACCCACATGGTGTCCATCTTGAGCGCGGTGAGCGACTGGGCCAGCTCGTCGTGCAGCTCGCGCGCCACGCGGGACTTCTCGGCTTCGCGGATGGCCTGGGCCTCGTTGGCGAACGCGCTGAGTTCTTCTTGCGCCCGCACGCGCTCACTGACATCACGCAGGATGACGGTGAACAGCCGGCCGTCGGCGGTGTTCAGCTGCGAAATCGACGCTTCCAGCGGAAACTCCTCGCCGCTGGCGCGCTGGCCGTACAGCACGGTCCCGTCACCCATGCGGCGCGAGGTGGTGCCGGTGGCCGAGAACTGCCAGACATGCCGGGTATGGGTCGCTCGAAAGCGCGCGGGCATCAATGCCTCCAGCGGCTGACCCAGCATCTGCTCGGCTGAAAAGCCAAAAATGCTCTCGGCGGCGCGGTTGTACAGCACGATGCGCTGCGCGTCGTCCACCGTGATGATGGCGTCCATGGCCGAATCCAGCAGCCCGGCAAAGCGCGCAGCCGCGTCGTCGGCATGCTTGAGCGCTGGCAGGGGCGTGGAAGGGGTGGGCGTTACCATGCCCGGAATTTACAGTACTGGCGGCGGCGGCAAGCACCGCGGTCGGCCAACACGACGCGCCGGGCCCCGCGCCACGCCGCCACCCAGCGGTCTTGACAACGGTCAAACCGCGCCCATCTACCGGTGGCAGGCGTTGCCTGCCGATAACCCTTTCCTACCCGGACCATTGAACTTGTTGCTTAGCACTCCCTCAAAGAGAGTGCTAATATTTGCGGGTAATGAAAGGAGTTCTGGTATGTCTGGAGCCTCTGTGAACACGTTGACCGTTGCCAACCAGTGGGGGCTGATCCCTCCGCTGGGCAATCTGGATGCCTATATTTCGGCGGTCAACCGCCTGCCGTTGCTGACCCTTGAGGAAGAGCAGCGGTTTGCCAGAAACCTCAAGGAAAACAACGACTTGGAAGCGGCCAGCAAGCTGGTGATGTCGCATCTGCGGCTGGTCGTGTCGGTCTCGCGCAAGTACCTCGGGTACGGGCTGCCGCATGGCGACCTGATCCAGGAGGGCAATATCGGGCTGATGAAGGCGGTCAAACGCTTCGATCCCGACCATGGCGTGCGCCTGGTGAGCTATGCGCTGCACTGGATCAAGGCCGAGATCCATGAGTACATCCTGAAAAACTGGCGCATGGTGAAGGTGGCGACCACCAAGTCGCAGCGCAAGCTGTTCTTCAACCTGCGCTCGATGAAGCAGGGCTTCAAGGACGATGTGGATGTGGACACCCACCGCGACACGCTGAGCGAGGCGCAGATCGACACCGTGGCGCGCGAGCTCAATGTCAAGCGCGAGGAAGTGATCGAGATGGAAACCCGCATGTCGGGCGGCGACGTGCTGCTCGATCCGGGCCCGTCCGACGACGGCGAGGATTCATTCGGCCCGATCGCCTACCTGGCCGACAGCGGCCACGAGCCGACGCAGCTGATCGAGTCGCGCCAGCGCGACGTGATGGCCAGCGATGGCATCGCCACCGCGCTGGACAGCCTGGACGACCGAAGCCGCCGCATCGTGGAAGAGCGCTGGTTGAAGGTCAATGACGATGGCTCGGGCGGCATGACGCTGCACGACCTGGCGGCCGAGTACGGCGTCAGCGCCGAGCGGATTCGACAGATCGAATCGGCCGCCATGAAGAAGATGAAGAAGGCGCTGGCCGCCTACGTCTGACGCGGCCGTGCGCCCGTGAGCGTGCACCGGCCCGCGCTTGTGCCCCCGAAGGCCCGGTTTGTCGCCGGGCCTTTTGCATGGGGCTTTCGCGATAATCCACCAGCGCGCCCGTGCCCGCCCGAATACAAGCACAGCCCCAAGACCAGTCGCCAAGGAACCCGAATGACCCCGAAGAACCTTCGTCGCGCTACAATTTTTATAGCAGCATATGCCCTGTGCACGTGGACATTCGCCCAAAAAGCCCCTAAAACTGCGGCTCCGTGGCCAACCAAGCCGCTGAAGATCATGGTCGGCTTTCCCGGCGGCACCTCGCCTGACCTGGTGGCCCGCGCGTTCGCCGAGCCATTGTCAAAAGCACTGGGCCAGCCGGTGGTGATCGAGAACCGCCCAGGCGCGGGCGGCAACATCGCGGCCGACCTGGTGGCCAAGTCCACCGACGACCACACCATCGGCGTGATGATCAACGGCAACCTGACCATCGCCAAACTGCTCAACCCCGCCACGCCCTACGACCCGGCCAAAGACCTGGCCCCGATCAGCCTGATCGGCACCGCGCCGCTGGTGCTGGCGGCGCCCGCCAACGCTCCGGGTGCGACCGCGCAGGAGTTCTTTGCGGCCGCGCGCAACGCCGGCAACCAATGGAGCTACGGCACGCCCGGCATCGGCACGGTGGCCCATATCGGCATGGAATACCTGAAAAGCAAGACCCGCATCGACCCGGTGCATGTGCCCTACCCCGGCAACCCGCAGGTCATCAACGCCATGCTGGGCGGCCAGATCCACCTGTCGCTGCTGCCGCCGGGCCTGGCCATGGCGCAGGTGCGCGGCGGCAAGCTCAGGGCCATCGGCGTCACCTCCAGCGGCCGCAGCCCGCTGCTGCCCGAGTTGCCCAGCCTGGCCGAAGGCGGCGTGCCCGGCTTCCAGCTTGAAATCTGGAACGCCGCCGCTGCGCCCGCCAGCATGCCCAAACCCATCGTCGCCAAGCTCAGCGCCCTGTTCAGCGAGATCGCCCGTTCCCCCGAGATGCGGCAAAAGCTGTTCCAGCAAGGCTGGCAAGTGGCCGGCACCTCCGCCGAGGGTCTGGCCAACCGCATCAAGACCGACACCAGCCTGCTCGGCGGCGTGATTGCGATGCGCGGGATCAAAGCGGAATAGACGCACCCGGCCCTGGAGTCATGCCGGCTGCGGCGGCGGGGTCGACCGCGGCAGCGGGATCGGTTGCGGCGTCGGCGGTATCGGGGTCGGATTCCAATTCGGGACGGCTTGGTTTTCGGCGAAGAGGGTCCTCATCGAAATTGGACTCTGACCCCGATCCCGCGTACTTGCTTCGAGCGGAGGCTTGCCACGACAGCCAAAAACTTCCCTTCCAACGACACACCCCGCGCCGGATCGGGGTCAGAGCCCGATGTCGTTCAGAACCTTTTCCCCCGACCCGACACCTGTGCTGAATCGGGATCCGACCCCGCTGCCGCGGCCTGCATGGCTTCGGGGTGCCAGCGGTCAGGCCAAGTAGCGCATTATCAATGCTATTAATTTAATAGCAAACTATGACCAGGGGACGACGACCAGAAGCCCTAAACACTCAAAAAACACCCTTCACCACCGTCCTCATCGCCCGCCGCACGATGTACCGCGTCTCGGCCACGGGCGAGGCGGCTGACCAGCGTCCGCAGAGCTCACCGACCCATTCGGGCTGCGATTTGGACGCATCGTTGAGCCAGTTGGCCACCGAGTTCTGCACGTAGCGGCTGGGGTCGGCTCGCAGCGGCTCCAGCAGAGGCAGCGCGCGCCACGGTTCGGCTTTGAGGGCTTCGATCTGCGCGCACCACACGCCGCGCGGACGCGTGAGTTCGCTGGCAAAGCGGCGGATGTTGGCGTCGGCGTCCTGCACCCAGGGTTGCAGCAGGGCCAGCGCGTGGTCGGGCGCGGCCACCACGTCGTCGCGCACCGCCATCCACGCGATCTCGCGCACGCCAAAGTGCGGGTCGGTGGCAAAGCGGCGGATCGACGCCAGCTTGGGCGCCAGCGACAGGCCCGAGAACGCCACCCATTGCGCGGCCCAGGCGCGCGCCACATCGCTGGCGTGGCTGGCCAGCGCGTGGGCCACAGCATCGCGCGCCTCGCGTGTGGGGTGCGCGGCGGTCAGGTCATACAGCGCGCGGGCCACGTGCTCGTGGCGCTTCATCGGCTTGAAGGCGGACAGCATGGCCAGCGTGTCGTCGAGCCGCTCGGCACGCGGGTCCAGCCCCAGGTGCGCGGCCACGCTGCGCGCGAGCGTGGCCAGGTCGATGGCCAGGAATTCATTGAGGTTGGCGGTCGGCAGCAGGCCGTGGTTGAGCGCGTGCAGGACATCCGGCGGGATCAGCGCGATGCGAAACGCACCCTTGCGTGCGCGCAGCGCGTCCAGGGTGGCGGCGTCCACGGCGTGCGGTGGCGCTGTGCGGTGGCGGCGCGCTCAGGCCGGTTGCGCGAGCAGCAGCTTGACGTCAGCCAGCAACGCTGCCGCGCCCGTGCCGTAGCGCGTGTACAGGCGCAGGCGGCCCTGCGCGTCGTACACAAAGTTGCCGGCCGAGTGGTCCATGGTGTAGCTGCCCGCCGTCTTGCCATCGACCTTCTTGTAGTAGACCTTGTAGTCCTTGGCCAACGCCGCCAGCTGGTCGGGCGGCGCGTACAGCGCCAGGAAGGACGGGTCGAAGTTGGTCATGTAGGCCTTGAGCACCTCGGGCGTGTCGCGCTCGGGGTCTACCGTGATGAACAGGCCTTGCAGCCGGTCGCCGTCCTTGCCGAGCGATTTTTTGACCTCGGCCAGCTCGGCCATCGAGGTCGGGCAGACATCGGGGCACTGCGTGAAGCCGAAGAAAATCACGACGACCTTGCCCTTGAAATCGGCCAGCGTGCGCGGCTTGCCGTTGTGGTCGGTCAAGGCAAAACCCTTGGCGTAGTCGGCGCCGGTGATGTCAATCGACTGGAACTGCGGCGCCTTGGCCGTTTGCTCGGTACAGGCAGCCAACAGGCCAATGGTGCCCGTCAACAGGACGCCTTGTGCTACAAATTTAAGAGCGTCGCGTTTGTTCATGGTGCAGAACCGGTTACAGCAGGTAATGGTCCACCAGCAGCGCCGCGAACAGCGCGCTCAGGTGGATCAGTGAAAAACGGAAGGTCTTGCGCGCCAGCGCATCCGAATAGTTGCGCCACAGCGCGACCGCGTAGCCAGTGAAACCGACGCTCAAACCCACGGCTGCCACCAGGTAAATCCAAGAACTCATGCCGTAGGCAAACGGCATCAGGCAGGCGGCAAACAGCACCAGCGTGTAGAGCAGCACCTGAAGCCGGGTGAACTCGTTGCCGTGCGTCACCGGCAGCATCGGCAGGCCCGATTTGCGGTAGTCCTCCACGCGGTACAGGGCCAGCGCCCAGAAGTGCGGGGGCGTCCAGAGAAAGATGATGAGGAACAGGATCAGCGCCTCGGGGCCCACATCGCCGGTCATCGCGGCCCAGCCCAGCACCGGCGGCATGGCGCCGGACGCGCCGCCGATGACGATGTTCTGCGGCGTGAGCGGCTTCAAAATCACGGTGTAGACCACCGCGTAGCCGACAAAGGTGGCAAAGGTGAGCCACATGGTGAGCGGGTTGACCCACACATACAGCAGCCACGAGCCAACGGCACACAGCACGGCCGAGAACAGCAGTGCCTCCCAGTCGCTCAGCTGGCCGCGCGCCGTGGGGCGCCAGGCGGTGCGCTTCATCTTGGCGTCGATGCCTTTTTCGACCAGGCAATTGAACGCAGCAGCAGCGCCCGCCACCAGCCAGATGCCCGCGCAGGCGATCAGCCCGAGCTTGAATTCCGCCCACGACGGCACGCCCGGCACCGCCAGCACCATGCCAATCAGCGCGCAGAACACAATGAGCTGCACCACGCGCGGCTTGGTCAGCGCGTAGAACTGCGCAAAGCGCGACGGCGGATGGGCGGCGGCGACGGTGTTCATGCCACCAGCCTACCCGCCTGGTAGCCAGGCGACGTTTCGAGCGCGGCAGCGGTGCGGCTGGCGCACAGCGCCCAGGTGAGCACCACCACCAGCGCGGCCGCGCCGCCGGTGTGCAGCACGGCGGCCAGCAGCGGCCAGCCGAGCACCACATTGCTGAGGCCCGTGAGCAACTGCGCCAGTGCCAGGCCCGCGACCCACCGCGCCTGCGTGGGCAGTGCATGCCGCAGCCGCCAGGCCAGCACACCCAGCAGCACGAACAACACATACGCGGCCAGCCGGTGCGCGTAGTGGATCGCGGTGAGCGCGGCAAAGCTGATGTTGGCGCCAGCGCCGGTCTGCCCCAGCGGGCGCCACAACTCAAAGCCCTGCGCGTCCATCGGCGGCCACCAGCTGCCCTGGCAGGTGGGAAACTCAGCACAGGCCAGCACCGCGTAGTTGGTGCTGACCCAGCCGCCCAGCGCCACCTGCAGCCACAGCGCGGCGAAGGTGCCAACCAGGAGCCAGCGGGCGCCGGCGCTGATCTGCACCGGGGCCACGCCGCCCGCCTGGGTGTAGCGCACGGCCTGCGCGCACAGCAGCGCCAGCAGCACCAGCCCGCCCATGAGGTGCAGCGTCACGATGGCGGGAAAGAGCTTCATGGTGACGGTGAGCGCGCCAAACGCGCCCTGGATGCAGACCCACACCAGCGTGAGCACGGGCCACCAGAGGCTCAAGACGGGTAGTTCGCCGACATTGGGCCGCGCAAAAGCCGGCGTGGGAGCACTGAGCACCGCCGGGCCGCCCCAAGGTGCGAACGCCCCCTCGGGGGGCAGCGCAGCACGCGCAGCGGCAAGCGTGGGGGCAACATGCCTGCGTCGCGCCCACCACGTGGCCACGGCCAGTGTGAGGATCAGCACGCCGACGCCGGTGGCGAGGTAGCGGTGGATCATCTCGATCCAGGCCTTGCCCGGCGTCACCGGGCCGGTCGGCATGGCGGTCTGCGCGGCAGCGATCTGGGCTTTCGCGCCGATCGGGCTGGCGCTGCCGTAACAGCCTGGCCAGTCGGGGCAGCCCAGGCCCGAATCGGTCAGGCGGGTGAAGGCGCCAAACAGCACCAGGTCAAACGTGAGGAACAGAGTGAGCAAGGTGAGCGCACGCAGCCGCTGCGCGGGCGCGGCGCGGCGGTTGCGCAGCCACACCCAGGCCAGCGGGCCGATGGCGATCAGGATGCCCTTGACCATCAGCACGGCCACCGGCGACAGGTCGACCAGCGCGGTGCTGTCCATCACGGCGCCCCCCGGCCAGCGGTGTCCCACGACGCCGAGGCGCGCAGCACGCGTTCGATATCGCGTTTGGCCTTGGCTGCGGCGGCAGCATCGAGGCCGGCGGGAAACCGCATCATCCAGTTGCCGATCGGGTCCACCAGGTACAGGTGATCGGCCAGCCGGTGCTCAGGCGCGGGCGCCAGCCACGCCCCCAGTTGCGGCTCGGGCACGCGCAACACGGTGGCGCCCTTGAGCGCCGGGCGCAGCGCCTCCGGCACCGGCGTGTTGTCGGAGACCAGCCAGACCCAGTCGACCCGGTCCTTGTCCTTGCCCAGGCCTTCGCGCAACTGGCGCTGCAGGTACAGGTGTTTCTGGCAGGCGGCGTCGCAGGCGCCGCCTGCCACGCTGACCAGCAGCCACTGGCCCTTGAGGGTGCGCAGGTTGACGGTCACGCCATCGATCGACGCGCCGGTCTGATCGGGCAGCGGGCGCTGCGGATTGACCAGCTCGCCAAAATTGCGCCGCCCCTCGGGCCGGACCACGTAGTAGGTGAAGTACGACGCCACCACCGGCGCCGCACACACCAGCAGCACGGCGATCATTTTCCAGCGCCCGCTCACCGTGCGCGCGCCGTCGCCCGCCACGGCCTGCTCAGGCGTGGGCAGGCTGTGCACGGTCAGCCCCAGCGGCTGGTCGTCAGCGCGGGAGCCGGCGGGGTCGGACAAATTGGAACCAGACATAAAGAATTGCCATCAGGCCACTGAGGCCAAACCATTGAAATGCGTAACCATAGTGCTTGTCGGTACCGGCGTTGGGCTGCGGCCATTCCCGCAGCAAACCATCACCGCCCGGCCCGGTCTGCAGCACGGTGACGGGCAGCAAGGGCTGCCGGATTTCGTCGCCAAACGCGGCCAACCCCAGATTTTGCCGGATGGGGCCGGTGTCAGCGCCCTTGAACGCGAAAAGCTGCGACGGCGCGGGGGCGATACGCCCTTCCACCGTGACCAGCCCGGCCTGCGTGTCCACCGCCGGCAACTGCGTGCGATCCAGAAAATGACGCGGCACCCAGCCCCGCTGCACCAGCAGAACCGCCGGCACGCTCGCCGCACCGCCCTCCAGGCGGAACGGCGTGACCACATAAAAGCCGGGCCGCCCGTTCATCTGCCGGTTGTCGAGGAACACCGTGTGCTGCGGCAGCCAGCGGCCCTGCAGCCGGGCCGGGCGATGCACCTCGTTTGCTATATTATTCATAGCGAAAAATGACCGGTTATCAAGGACGCCGAGCACTTTCTTGCCTTCAACCGCCGCCTGCAGCGCTTCTTTCTGCGCGGCGCGGTCCAGCTGCCAGCGGCCCAGCGACAGCGTCACGCCGATGCCCACCAGCGCGGCCGCAGTGATCAACCAGAAGCGCGGCAAGCGCAATGGCGTACTCACGGGATAATGGAGGCCATGAAAGTCCTCGTCGCGGTTGCATTCGTCGCCATCCTGTCCAGCCTGGGCGCGGCGCTGTTCTTCATGATGCGCGGTGGTGGCACCGATGGCAGCACCGACGCCAGCAAGCCCAAAGGCGGCAACATGGCCAAGGCCCTGGCCTTTCGCGTCGGCTTGTCGATTGTGTTGTTCGTCTGCATTTTGCTGGCCTGGAAACTCGGCTACATCCAGCCCACGGGCATTCCGCCCGGAAAATGAAAATGCCGCGGCTGCGGCATTTTTGACATTTTTTAGCCCACCAAGCGGCGTAGCGAGCGGTTCAGGATCAAGGCGCGGGTGTCAGGCAACCGGAGCGACCTTGGGGGTCGTGAGGATTGCCTGATCGGGAACCGCAACGCCGAGCCTGAGCCGCGCAGTAGCCGCGCCCTAGAGCCAGTAGACGAGGATGTAGAGACCCAGCCACACCACATCCACAAAGTGCCAGTACCACGCCGCCCCTTCGAAGCCGAAGTGCTTGTTGGGCGTGAAGTGGCCCTTCATCAGGCGCAGGGTGATGAACAGCAGCATCAGCATGCCGACCAGCACGTGAAAGCCGTGGAAACCGGTCAGCATGAAGAAGGTCGAGCCAAACACGCCCGACGACAGCTTCAGGTTCAGATCGGTGTAGGCGTGGTAGTACTCGTAGCCCTGCACGCCCAGGAACGTCGCACCCAGGATGACGGTGATCCACATCCAGCCGATGGTCTTGACGCGCTGGCCCGCCAGCAGCGCATGGTGGGCGATCGTCAGCGTGACGCCGGAGGTCAGCAGCAGGGCGGTGTTGATGGTAGGCAAGGGCCATGGGCCCATGGTCTGGAACGGCTCAACAATGCCGGCCGGCGACGCGGTGGCACCCGCGGCCACGCTGGGCCAGACAGCCTTGAAATCGGGCCAGAGCAGCGCGTTCTCGAGGCTGCCCAAGGCTGGCACCGAATGCGCCCGCGCCCACCACAGGGCCGAGAAGAAGGCGCCGAAGAACATCACTTCGGAGAAGATGAACCAGCTCATGCTCCAGCGGAACGACAGGTCGATCTTGTGTCCGTACAGGCCGCCCTCGCTCTCGGTGATCGCGTCGCGGAACCACTGGTACAGCACGCCGAACAGCCACAGCAGGCCGAACAGCACGGCGTACTTGCCCCAATCGGCGCCGTTGATCCACTGGCCACCGCCGAAGATCATCCAGAACAGCCCGAAAGCCGCCATGGCGGGATGCCGCGACGGCTGGGGCACAAAGTAATACGGGGTGGTACCCGGTGTTGTCGAACTCATCGTTTCTCCTGCTCTCTATCTTTAAGTTTTTTCGGTGTGCAGACGGCTTCAGCCGGCCACCACATTGACCAGCACGATCAGACCCACCACCAGCAGCATGGCGGCACCAATGCCCACCAGCACCACGTGGAACGGGTTGAGCTTGCGCAAATCGTCCTGGTACTCACTGTTCTTGCGGATCCCGACGAACGACCAGGCCACCGCCTTGATGGTGCGGGCGAGGGAACCCTTGTGGGCCACGGTCGGGGTCGTCATGGTGCAGGCCTGCTCTCAACCACCGGACGCGGCTTTGGGCGACGTCGTGCTGGCGTCCTTGCCCGGCGCGGGTGGCGTCTTGCCACCGACTTCAAAGAAGGTGTAGGACAGCGTGATCGTCGTCACGTCCTTGGGCAGCTTGGTGTCGATCACAAACGCCACTGGCCACTGTTTTTTCTCACCCGGCTCCAGTGTGTACTGGTTGAAGCAGAAGCACTCGAGCTTGTTGAAATGCGCGGCCGCCTGCGGCGGTGCGTAGCTGGGGATGGCCTGCGCCGCCATGCGCCGGTTTTGCGTGTTCTGGAACTCGTACATCACGGTGGCGAGCTGGCCCGGGTGCACCTGCATCGAGCTGACGGCCGATTTGAAGTGCCAGGGCCCGCGGGCGTTGGCATCAAATTCCACGGTGATGGTACGGCTGGTGTCGACCTGCGTGTTTTCGGGCACCTTGACCGCCTTGCCCGCGGTGCCGTTGCCCGGCACCTGACGCTCGGACAGCGACAGGATGTTGATGCCGGTCATCTCGCAAATGGCCTTGTACAGCGGCACCAGCGCATAGCCAAAGGCAAACATGCCCACGGCAATGACGGCCAGCTTGCCCACCATGCGGGTGTTTTCTTGGCGAATGCTCATGGCCGTGCCTTGGGCTAGCGCGCCAGGTAAATCATCTTGGCCATGAAACCGATGAAGAACACCGCGGCAATGGAGGCGAGGATCAGCCCCAACCGCAGGTTGCTCTTCTTCTGTTTTTCGGGGTTCATGTCGGGCACTTTGTCGGTCCGCTCAGCCGATCACCTTGGTGGCGCTGGCATTGAGCTTGGGCGGGTTCTCGAAGGTGTGGAACGGTGCCGGCGACGGCACTTCCCACTCGAGGCCTTCAGCGCCTTCCCACGGTTTTTGCGGGGCTTTTTCGCCCTTGCCCATCATGGTGGGCAGCACGATGAACAGGAAGAAATACACCTGCGCCAGACCGAACGCGAACGCACCCACAGAAGCTACAGCGTTGAAGTCGGCAAACTGCATCGGGTAGTCGGCGTAGCGGCGCGGCATGCCGGCCAGGCCCAGGAAGTGCATCGGGAAGAAGGTGACGTTGAACGCGATCAGCGACCACCAGAAATGGATCTTGCCGCGCGATTCGTTGTACATCACGCCGGTCCACTTGGGAGCCCAGTAGTAGTAGCCTGCAAACATCGCGTACAGCGAGCCAGCCACCAGCACGTAGTGGAAGTGGGCCACCACGTAGTAGGTGTCCTGCAGCTGGGTGTCGATCGGCGCCATGGCCAGGATCAGGCCGGTAAAGCCGCCCATGGTGAACACGAAGATGAAGCCGACCGCAAACAGCATCGGCGTCTCGAACGTCATCGAGCCCTGCCACATGGTGGCGATCCAGTTGAAGACCTTCACGGCTGTGGGCACGGCGATCAGCATGGTCGCGTACATGAAGAACAGCTGGCCCGTCACCGGCATGCCGGTGGTGAACATGTGGTGCGCCCAGACGATGAACGACAGGATGGCGATCGAGCTGGTGGCATACACCATCGAGGCGTAGCCGAACAGCTTCTTGCGGCTGAACGCGGGCACGATCTGGCTCACGATGCCGAAGGCCGGCAAGATCATGATGTAGACCTCGGGGTGGCCGAAGAACCAGAAGATGTGCTGGTACATCACCGGGTCGCCACCGCCGGCGGGGTTGAAGAAGCTGGTGCCGAAATGGCGGTCGGTCAGCGTCATGGTGATGGCGCCGGCCAGCACGGGCATCACGGCGATCAGCAGGTAGGCGGTGATCAGCCAGGTCCAGCAGAACATCGGCATCTTCATCAGGGTCATGCCGGGGGCGCGCATGTTGAGGATGGTCACGATGATGTTGATCGAACCCATGATGGATGAGGCACCCAGGATGTGCATCGCGAAGATGCCGGCGTCCATCGACGGGCCCATCTGCAGCGTCAGCGGTGCGTACAGCGTCCAGCCGGCTGCGGGTGCGCCACCGGGCATGAAAAAGCTGCCCACGAGCATCAGACCTGCCGGGATCATCAGCCAGAAGCTGAAGTTGTTCATGCGGGCGAAGGCCATGTCGGCCGCGCCAATCTGCAGCGGCACCATCCAGTTCGCAAAGCCGACGAAGCCTGGCATGATGGCGCCGAACACCATGATCAGGCCATGCATCGTGGTGAACTGGTTGAACAGCTCGGGGTTGAAGAACTGCAAGCCCGGCTGGAACAGCTCGGCGCGGATGGCCAGCGCCAGCACCCCGCCCACCATGAACATGGTGAACGAGAACAGCAGGTACAGCGTGCCGATGTCCTTGTGGTTGGTGGCGTAAACCCAGCGGCGCCAGCCCGTGGGGGCGTGGTGGTCGTGGTCATGGCCGTGGGCGTCGTGGTGGTCGAGAACAGCACTCATGGTC
>JANOBJ010000130.1:0-4407 GCA_031411575.1 Betaproteobacteria bacterium
TAACGCCCGCCCGCCGCCTCCACAGCCGGCTTCACGCCCGCCATGAAGGTCTGGTACTGGGCCATGTCGCGGATGTCGACGTCGAAGATCACGTAGGCGGGCATCGATGACTCCATTGTTGGAGGGTAAGCTGCTGAAGAATGCGGTAACGCTCGCAGAGGGCAATTGCAGAGCAAAAAATCGAAGCATCAGGGTTCCGCAATCCGAATTTCCAATTGATGGCTTAGCGACCGCGGCCGATGGCAAATGCATCTATCGGATCCCCAATTATTGATTCAACTGCGAACCGGTCATAGAACCGCGCGACGAGTTCCATCTTGAATTTGACCCAATCTAAATAATCGTCTGTAGTTACAAGGGCGCGAAATGACTCCTGTCCCAGCAGGGAGCCAAACGAGTCATCAATTTGCTCCCATGCCGCTATGTGCGCGCGGATATCGCCGTTTCGATAGATCTGAACGGCGTTGTCGGGTAGCGCAGTCTTGTCGCGGGACTTGAAGTCCTCTCGGCATTTGTATTCACTGTGCGCAAGCGCGCCGCTGTCATCCAAATTTCGGACAAACCAAAACTCTGCACACCCGTCCGAATCGAGGCCAGCCACGTGAAAACCCGATGGATCGCTCCGTCGCCATTCAAGTGGAATGTCGACATTGAGTCGTTCACATAGAAGTTCTGCGACTGTGCGGGGATCAGTCGATGGTGGAATACGAAAAAAGAGATCTTCCAGCCATACAGACATCGGTATTGGTGTCTCCGCGGGACCGACCTCAGCAAGACCAAAGTACCCGATTCCGACCATACAGTGCGGGACTCGAAAGATCTTTGGGCGAGTTCCATCCGCAACCTTGTCACGCGTTATGCGTCTATCAGCTGCAAAAACGACGATTTCGCCCTGAGCGGTGCAATGGATTTCGGTGGTAAGCAGCGTCATTTTTTGTGAATCCGATCACGCAGAATCAGACTGCATTTCATCAATTGGTAACGATTCAATGCACAAACATACAGGCATGGCCGATTGAACTCGTGAGTTCGACTTAAACGGGTTACCCCTCCGTCTTCACCACCACCCTCCCCCTCACCTTCCCCTCCATCAGCTCCCGCGCCTTCCCGATCGCCCCGCTCAGCGGCACCTCGTCGATCATCGATTCGAGCTTGGCCACATCCAGGTCGCGGGCCAGCCGGTCCCAGGCGCACTGGCGTTTGGCGAGCGGGGCCATCACGCTGTCGACGCCGGCCAGCGTCACGCTGCGCAGGATGAAGGGCATCACGGTGGTGGGCAGGTCCATGCCCTGGGCCAGGCCGCAGGCAGCCACGGTGCCGCCGTAGCGGGTTTGCGCGAGCGCGTTGGCCAGGGTGTGGGAGCCGACGGCATCCACCACGCCGGCCCAGCGTTCTTTCTGGAACGGCTTGCCGGGGGCCGACAGTTCGGCGCGGTCGATGAGGGCCGTGGCGCCGAGCGACTTCAAATACGCCTCTTCGCTCGCCTTGCCGGTGGCGGCGATCACGGTGTAGCCGAGCTTGGCCAGCAGCGCGATGGCCACGCTGCCCACGCCGCCGGTGGCGCCGGTCACCAGAACCTCTCCACTGCCGGGCTGTACACCGTGGTCTTCGAGCGCCAGCACGCACAGCATGGCGGTGTAGCCGGCAGTGCCGATGGCCATGGCCTGGCGGGCGGTGAAGGGCACGGGCAACTTCACCAGCCAGTCGCCCTTCAGGCGCGCCTTTTCGGCCAGGCAGCCCCAGTGCGTCTCGCCGACGCCCCAGCCGTTGTGCACAAAGGCGTCGCCCGCCTTCCACGCCGGGTGGCTGGATTCGATCACCGTGCCCGCGCCGTCGATGCCGGCCACCATGGGCCAGCTGCGCACCACCGGGCTTTTGTTGGTGATGGCCAGGCCGTCCTTGTAGTTGAGGGTGGAGTAATCGACCTTTACCGTCACGTCGCCGGCGGGCAGGCCGGCTTCGTCCACGGGTTTGACGGTGGCGGTGAAGGCGTTGTCGGTTTTTTCGAGGAAGAGGGCCTGGAACATGGCTGTCCTTTTTTGGGTGGTGAACGGGCTTCAACGTGAGGCTCAAACGGCGTTGTACCCGATTGTCCTGACGTGGCCAGAGTGTGTCTTTTGACACCCTGTTGCGGCACTTACACCCCTATTTGGGTGCGGAAAACTACCTATTTCCATACAAATCAAGCACTTGAACGCGCAACTTCACTTGACTTCACATAGCAAGCCGCCTATCTTCGGGGCCATGAAGTCGTGGCTGTACCCGTTGCTCGTCGCTGGCGCCTGCGCCCACGCGGCGCCGCCGACCGCCGAAGACGACATGGGCCGCTTCCTGAACGACAAGGGCCTGCTGAGCCAGCTGGAAGAAGTGCGCCAGTCGGTCAGCCACAAGGCAAGTGAACTGGTGGTCACGGCCATGGGGTTTCTGGGCGTGCCGTACCGGCGCGGCGGCAACTCGGCGGAAACCGGGTTTGACTGCAGCGGCTTTGTGCGCGCCATTTATGAGCAGACGGTGGGCCTGGTGCTGCCGCGCCGCGCCGACGAGCAGGCGGCCGCCACCCAGCAGATTGACCGCAGCGAGTTGCAACCCGGCGACCTGGTGTTCTTCAACACGCTGCGCCGCTCGTTCAGCCACGTCGGCATCTATGTTGGCGACGGCAAGTTCATCCATTCGCCGCGCACCGGCGCCCAGGTGCGGGTAGAAGACATGCGCGTGGCCTACTGGAACACGCGTTTCAATGGTGCGCGGCGCGTGCCGGCCGCCAACACCGCCCCGGCCGCGCAGCCCAGGCCCGCAGCCGCAGCCATGACCGTGGCGGCCCCGATCGTCAGCCCTTCGCCGGCTGCCCTGCTGCCCTGATCGGTTCGGTCGCGCGCTGTATGGCGCGCTTGCGGATGCTATAATTTTTATAGCAAACAATGACCACTGGGTGAGCACAACAGGCACATTTGATGCCTAAATCGACTCAAAACATCTAATCCGGCTTGACGCCCGCGCGCTTGATCACCTGACTCCATTTGGTGGTCTCGGTGGCGATGAAGGCGTCGAATTCTTCTGGCGTGCCACCGGCCGGGAAGGTGCCCATGGTGTCCAGCCTGGCCCGGGTTTCGTCACTCTTGATGATCTTGCCCACCTCGTCGCTCATGCGTTTGACAATCTCGCGCGGCGTGCCGGCGGGTGCCAGCATGCCGGCCCAGGTGCTGCCCATGAAGCCGGCAAAGCCCTGCTCGATGAACGTGGGCACTTCGGGCGCGGCCGGCAGGCGCTTGTCGTGCGACACGCCGATCAGCCGCACCTTGCCCTGCTTGCCCTGGTTGATCAGGCCCACGGCCGCATCAAAGAACAGCTGGATCTGCCCACCCAGCAGGTCAGTCAGCGCCGGCACCGCGCCGCGATAGGGAATGTGCAGCATGTAGGTGTTGGTGATGGCCTTGAACAGCTCGCCGGTCAGGTGCGCGGCCGAGCCGTTGCCCGACGAGCCAAAACTTACCTTGCCGGGGTTGGCGCGGGCGTAGGCCACCAGCTCTTTGGCGGTCTTGAACGGCGCATCGTTGTTGACGGCCGCCAGCAGCGGCGAGATGCCCAGCAGCGACACGCCCAGCAGGTCTTTTTTCGGGTCATACGGCAGCTTGGGGTACAGCGTGGTGTTGGCCGCAAAGGCCGCGATCACCACGCCAAAGGTGGTGCCGTCGGGCGCCGCCTTGGCCACCGCGTCCACGCCGATGATGCTGTTGGCGCCGGGCTTGTTGTCGATGGTGACGGTCTGGTTCAGGCTTTTCTGCAGCCCGACCTGAACGATGCGCGCCATCTGGTCGGTAAACCCGCCCGGCGTGTACGGCACCACGATGCGGATCGGTTTGGACGGCCAGGTGCTTTGGGCCCATGACGGCAGCGCCACGGCGGCGGCGCCGGCAGCCAGCAGGCGGTTGACCTCGCGGCGGGAAGGACGGCGGGGGGTGTTGGCAACAGGCGGTACGTGGGGCATGGATCACTCCGGACAGGGAGCACCATTCTGGTACGCCCCGAGCGTCAACTTCATCGGTGTTTGCCCCGTGCGCGGATCGCGCGCGATGCCGCGCCGGCCGACTTGAGCGCTTACCTGTACATGCCGGTGGGACATGTCGCAGCGCAACACAGCGCGTCCGGGCCATGCGTCGTAACATGCAACGACCTTCTTTCCTGCAGCGTCGGCTGGTCAACAACAAGGAGCTTGGACATGGCGAAACAGAACGTCAACGGCACGGTCCGTGACTTTGAGGCAGAGGGCGACACACCGCTGCTCTGGGTGCTGCGCGAGCAGTTGGGGCTGACCGGCAGCAAGTACGGCTGCGGCGTGGCGGCCTGTGGCGCGTGCACGGTGCACATCGACGGCGTGCCAACCCGAAGTTGCGTGCGACCGGTCTCCAC
>JANOBJ010000131.1:0-2146 GCA_031411575.1 Betaproteobacteria bacterium
CATGCCGATCGAGCGGCTGCAGGCCTTCTACCGCAAGCACTACCGCCCCGACAACGCAGTACTGGTGATCGGCGGCAAGTTTGACGAAGCCGCCGCGCTGCGCCGTGTGCAGCAGGCCTTTGGCCCCGTGCCGCGCCCGGCCACGCCGATCGAGCAAACCTGGACGCTGGAGCCTGCGCAGGACGGCGAGCGTCACGTCACGCTGCGCCGCGTGGGTGGGTTGTCGAGCGTAGCGGTGCTCTACCACGTAATGCCCGCCGGCACGCCCGACTTTGCGGCGCTGCGCGTGTTGACGCAAATCCTCGGCCACGAACGCGGGCCGCTGGGCCGTGGCCTGGTCGGCACGGGCCTGGCGGTGAACCACTGGGCCACCGCCAGCCAGACGCTGGAACCCGGCTTCCTGATGGCCGGCGCGGGCCTGCCCGAAGGTGCCGACGTGGAGTTGGCGGCGATCAAGGCCAACGCCGCGCTGGCCAGCATTCTGGAGAGCATCACCTTCTCCGAGCAGCAGGTGCAAACCGCGCGCGCCCAGGTGCTGCAGTCGCTGGGCGGCACCCTGCGCGACCCGGAGGCGCTGAGCCTGGCGCTCAGTGAATCGGTGGCTCTGGGCGACTGGCGGCTCTGGTTTGCGATGCGCGACTGGGTGGAAGCCGTGACGCTGGCTGATGTGCAGCGCGTGGCGCAAAAGTGGCTGGTGGCGTCCAACCGCACCAGCGGCGCCTACATCGCGGTGGCGCAGCCGCCCGCGCGCGCGCCGACGCCGGTGCGCACCGACCAGTCGGCGCTGCTCAATGGCTACACCGGCCGGGCCAGCAGCGCGCCGGTGGAGGACTTTGCCATCACGCCCGACGCGGTGGCCGCACGGCTGGTCACCAGCCGCCTCACGGTGGGCGGCGAGCCGGGACTCAAGCTGGCCGTTCTGCCGCGCAAGACCAAGGAAGACCGCGTCACCGGCACGCTGCGCCTGCACTGGGGCAGCGCCGAGGCGCTGAACGGTGCCGGCGTGCTGCCCGGCATGGTGGGCGCGCTGTTGACCCAAGGCACCGCCGCCAAAAACGCCGACCAGGTGGCGCGCGAGCTGCTGGCGCTGGAGGCGACGCTGCGCTTTTCCAGCCAGTCGGGCGGGCTGGTGGCCAGCTTTGAGGCGCCGGCCAAACACCTGCCGGCGCTGCTCGACCTGATGGCTGAGCTATTGCAAAACGCCAATTTCCCCGACGCCGCGTTCGAGCGCCACCAGAAATCGGCGATCGCCTCGTTGCAGGGCGCCAAGGCCGACACCGCGGCCGTGGCCAGCAACCAGCTGCAGCGCGTCTTCAGCAGCCGCTACGGCGGTGGCGATCCGCGCCAGGCGCGCAGCCACGCCGAAACCGAGGCACTGTTGCGCAGCGCCACGGCCGTGCAATTGCGCGAGTTCTGGGCGCGCTTTGGCGGCGCCTCGCACGGCGAGCTGGCGCTGATCGGCCCGGTGCAGCCCGAAGAGGTGCGCGTGCAACTGCAAACCCGGCTGGGCAGCTGGAAGAGCCGCGAGCCGCGCAAACCCTGGGCCTTTGAGTACCCGTCCACCTTTGAGCCGCGCGTGCAGGGCGTGAATCTGGCCGACAAGGCCAACGCCAACTACGCCGCGCGCATTCCGCTGGCGATGAACGACGAATCGCCCGACTTCCCCGCCCTGTTCGCCGGCATCCAGATGCTGGGCGGCCGCGCGGGCACGGCGCTGTGGCAGCGGGTGCGCGAGCAGGAAGGCCTGAGCTACGGCGTCAACGCGTCACTGGCGGTGCCGGTCGCCGCAGCGGGCGATGGCCAGGCCGCCGCCATCAACATCACCGCCAGCTTTGCGCCGCAAAACCGCGACCGGCTGCGCGCGGTGATCCGCGATGAGCTGACCAAGCGTGCAGCGGGTGGATTCAGCGCGCTGGAAGTCGGCTTTGCGCGCCGCGCCATCGTCAGCGCGCGGGCCGATTTTCTGGCGCAGATGCCCAACCTGCTGAACGTGCTGGCCAACAACCTGCGCTGGGGTCGCGACATGGCAACTTACGCGCGCTTCACCGAGGCCTACAGCAAGCTCGACGCCGACGCGGTGAACGGCGCGCTGCGCAAATACCTCGACGTGAACCAGATGGTGGAAGTAACGGCCGGGAGTTTTCCG
>JANOBJ010000132.1:0-5229 GCA_031411575.1 Betaproteobacteria bacterium
CGCACCCAGCCACCCCGTCCACGCCTCCTCTGGCGCGTCCAAACGCCAGGTCTTGCCATCGCCCTACCGGCCCGAGGCCGATATCCTGGCCCACCGGCTGCAGGCGCTGGAAGGCGCGCTCGACTGGGCAGCGGCGGTGCACCAGGCGCGTCCGTGGGTACAGGCGGTGCGGCAGAACCCGCCGCCGTTCTGGGCCATGGAAAGCCTGCTGAAGGAGTACCCGATTTCCAGCGCCGAGGGGCTGGCGCTGATGCGGCTGGCCGAGGCGCTGCTGCGCGTGCCCGACGCCGAAACCGCGATTGCCCTCACCGCCGACCAGCTGGGCCGGGCCGACTTCGAATCGTCGGGCGACAAGGCGCTGGCGCGCTTGTCCAGCACGGCGATCGCGCTGAGCAAGAAATTCCTGCCTGACAGTGATGCTTCCAGCGGCCTGCTGGGCAAGCTCGGCGCACGCTCGGTGGTGGCGGCCACGCTGCGCGCCGTGCAGTTGCTGGGGCGCCAGTTTGTGCTCGGGCAGACGATTGGCGAGGCGATGGGCGAGGCCAACTCTGCGCGCCGCAAAACACCGAATCTCACCTTCAGCTATGACATGCTGGGTGAGGGCGCGCGCACCGAGGCCGATGCGCTGAAGTACCTGGCCAGCTACCAAAATGCTATTAAATCGGTAGCTAAAAATGACCACTCAGAGCGGACATGCGAGCAAAATGACGGTATTTCCATCAAACTGAGCGCCCTGCACCCGCGCTACGAAGACGCGCAGCACGTGCGCGTAATGGCCGAGCTGGTGCCGCGCGTGTGGGGCCTGTGCGAGCTGGCGGCCACGGCCAACCTCAACCTAACCATCGACGCCGAAGAGGTGGACCGGCTGGAGCTGTCGCTGCAGGTATTCGAAGCCATGGCCGCCAAGGGGGCGCAGCACCACCCGCAGTGGCGCGGCTTCGGCCTGGCGCTGCAGGCCTACCAGACCCGCGCGCTGGAGCTGATCGAACACGTCACCGCGCTGGCCCGCAAACACAAGCTGCGCCTGATGTGCCGCCTGGTCAAGGGCGCCTACTGGGACGCCGAGATCAAGCGCGCGCAAGAGCTGGGCCTGAGTGATTACCCGGTCTACACCCACAAGCACCACACCGACGTGAGCTACCTGGCCTGCGCCCGCGCCCTGCTGGCCGCGCCCGACGCGATCTACCCGCAGTTTGCAACGCACAACGCGGGGACGATTGCGGCCATCCTGCAGATGGCCAAGCTGACGGCGACCGCCGCCGCGCCGGGCCGCCCCAAGCAAGGCACGGCCCCCTCGGGGGGCAGCGAAGCACACGCAGTGGCGAGCGTGGGGGCGACAAGCTTCGAACTGCAGCGCCTGCACGGCATGGGCGAGGGCATTTACCGTGAGGTGCTCAAGAATCCGGCCATCAGCTGCCGCGTCTACGCCCCCGTGGGCGCGCACCGCGACCTGCTGGCCTACCTGGTGCGCCGGTTGCTGGAAAACGGCGCCAACTCGTCGTTTGTGCACCAGCTGGCCGATGAATCCGTGGGGATGGACGAGCTGCTGATCTCGCCGCTGGACCAGTCGCGCCAGTCCCTGCCCCGGCTGGCGTTCGAACCGGCGTTGCCGCTGCCCGTCAACCTGTACGCCGCCTCGGCCGATCGACCGGCCCGTAAAAACAGCGCCGGCGTTGACTTTGCGGTCGAGTCGCAGCGCGCGCCGCTGCTCGCGGCACTGGCCAGCACGCCAGTGCGCTTGGTCGCCGAATTTGATGCCAAATCGGTCTCTGGTGCTTGTCAGCAGGCCATAGTTTGCTATAAAAAATGGAGCGTTGTGCCGGTGGCCGAACGCGCTGCCACGCTGCGCCGCGCGGCGGACGCGTTGCAGGCGCAGATGCCGCGCTTCTGCGCGCTGCTGGTCCAGGAAGCCTTCAAGAGCTGGGGCGACGCGGTGGCCGAGGTGCGCGAGGCGGTGGATTTTTTGCGCTACTACGCCGACGAGGCCGAGCGTGTCATGGCACCCGTCGCATTGCCGGGCCCCACGGGAGAATCCAACGAACTGCGCCTTACGGCGCGCGGCGCCTGGGTCTGCATCAGCCCGTGGAATTTTCCGCTCGCCATCTTTGCGGGCCAGTTGGCGGCGGCGCTGGTCACCGGCAACACCGTGCTGGCCAAGCCGGCCGAGCAGACGCCGGGCGTCGCGCTGGAAGCCGTGCGCCTGCTGCACGCCGCCGGCGTGCCGGCCGACGCACTGCAGCTGCTGCACGGCCCCGGCGAGACCGTGGGCGCGGCGCTGGTGGCGCACCCGGGCATTGCGGGCGTGGTGTTCACCGGCTCCACCCAGGTGGCCAAAATCATCCAGCGCGCGCTGGCGGCCAAGGACGGCGCCATCGTTCCTTTGATCGCCGAAACCGGCGGCATCAACGCCATGGTGGTGGACAGCACCGCCCTGCCCGAGCAGGTGGCCGACGCCGTGGTGCAGAGCGCCTTCCGCTCGGCCGGCCAGCGCTGCTCGGCGCTGCGCCTGCTGTGCGTGCACGAGGCGATTGCCGACGGCGTGATCGAGATGATCGCCGGCGCCGCGCAAGAGCTGGTGGCCGGCGACCCGGCCGATCTCGCCACCGACGTCGGCCCCGTCATCGACCGCGAGGCGTTCGATGGCATCCAGAAACACCTGGAAAAGCTCAATTCAGAGGGAAAACCGCTTCTGGTCCGCTCCCCTGGGTCATCTATTGCTATGAATAATGTAGCAAACTTGGTGCTGCCCGCCGCCTACGAAGTGCCCTCCATCGCCAGCGTGAAGCACGAAATCTTTGGCCCCGTGCTGCACATCGTGCGCTGGGGCGGTGCGCCCGAAGACGTGATCGACCAGATCAACGCGCTCGGCTACGGCTTGACGCTCGGCATCCAGACCCGCATCGACAGCCGCGCCCAGGCACTGGCCGCGCGCGCCCACGTGGGCAACGTCTACGTCAACCGCAACATGATCGGCGCCGTGGTCGGCGTGCAGCCCTTCGGTGGCGAGGGCCTGAGCGGCACCGGCCCCAAGGCCGGCGGCCCCAACTACCTGGTGCGCTTCTGCGCCGAGCAGACCGTGACGGTGAACACGACAGCGGCCGGGGGGAATGTGGCGCTGCTGGCCTGAGGCCCGCGCCCCCCGCGCCACAATGGCCGCACCATGACAGCCGGTGCGCGCAGGCCATGAAATTGCTCTTTCCCCTGCGGTTCAGCGCGGCGTGGGCAGCGCTGGCGTGCGCGGTGCTGGCAGGCTGCGCCAGCGTGGGGGCGCCCCCGATGCCCTTCGCCGGGCCCGGCAGCGCCGAAACCACCGAAATCACCGGATGTGTGCGCTGGTTCGCCGCCCTGGATGCTGCCACCGACCGCGCGCACGTGCGCGACGGCGGCGCGGCTCGGGTGCCCGGGTTTGCGTTCCTGCGGGTCGACCGCTTCCTGTCGTCGTTCCGGGTCGAAGCCAGCGTCAGCGCGACTGTGTTCAGCGCCTGGGGCACACGCCTGCGGGCGCTCGACGCTGAGGCGCGCGAGGCCGAACTGGCCAATCTGCCTGCTGCTGCCCTGCCCGATCTGGCCGTGCCTGACAAAACCGCCGCCCAAGCCACCACCCAGCGCTGCGCCAACCAGCTCTGGCGCGAGGTCGAAGCCAGCCCGCCGCAGCGCGCCGCGCTGGTCGAGCGTGCGCGGGTGCCTGATGACTACACCGCCTGGAAGCGCGCCGTGGGCCTGTACCCGCTCACGCGCTTGCCGTTCTTTGCCGGCGTGCAGGGCTGGCTGAACCGGCTGCGGGAGACGTTCGCGCAAATCGCCACGCAGCCCGCGCCGGCAACGCTGCGGCGCTTCGGCCTGCCACCGTCAGCGCCCGTGGCGCCCGTGGCGGACGCGGTGGCGCTGGTGCGCACCGCGCCGCACGATGCCCTCGGCGTGCCGCAGTTCACCCCGGCCGAGGTGCAGCGCGTGCTGGCCGCCCACGCGCCCGTGTGGGAAATCGATTCGCGCGGCGCGTTCGACGCCTTTGGCGCGCTGTACTGGCCGGCCGAGCGCGCGCCACGCACGCCGCCCGCGGTCAACACCGCCCGGCCCTTCGTCTACGCGCGCCTCGCGTTCACGCGCGTGGGCGCCGAGGTCTGGCCGCAGCTGGTCTACAGCCTGTGGTTTCCCGAGCGGCCACTGGACGGCGGCGTGGATTTGCTGGGCGGCCCGCTCGACGCGGTGGTGCTGCGCCTGACACTTGCGCCCGACGGCGCGCCGCGCATGGTGGACACCATCCACGCCTGCGGCTGTTACCACCTGTTCGTGCCCGTGGGTGCAGCGCAGCTGCGGCCGCCGCCAGGGAGCCTGGGCAGCAGCAGGGCGGCTGAGGAATGGGCCTTCGTGCCCGCGCAGCTGCCTGCGATTGCGCCCGGCCAGCGCATCGCCGTGCGGCTGCAAAGCGCCACGCACTATGTGGTGGGGCTGCGCGTGTTCGACGACGCGCCAGGTGGCACCGCCGCGCTCGACGGCCACTACCGCCTGGCCGATGACGACGCGCTGCGCCAGTTGCCGCTACCCGAGGGCGGCACCCGCAGTGCTTTTGGGGCAGACGGCATCATCGTCGGCACCGAACGCGGCGAACGCCTCCTGTTCTGGCCCATGGGCATCGACAGCCCCGGCGCCATGCGCCAGTGGGGCCGCCAGCCCACCGCGTTTGTCGGACGGCGGCATTTTGATGAGGCGCGGCTGGCGGAGGAGCGGTTTGAGATGAGGTAGGCGACTAGTCTGCGCCACACGTCGTGTGATTGAATAATGTCCGAACTGCAAGTGTTGAGCGAAACGTGTCTGCGCGGTGGCTGGTTGGACGCTGAACAAATTTGGAAATTCGCATCACTCTTCAATGTGCAATCGACACAAGGGAAAGAAATGGCACCAGTGGTCGTTCTGTATCGCAAAGCGACATATTTCCCTTCTGTTGAACTGGATTGGGTATGGAGATAGCAGCGCTGTACGACCAAGCACTGAAGAATATGGAGCAAACAGTTCGCCTCTTTGAGTGCCGAGTGCCCTGTCCGCAGCGTATCCCATACAAGAATTCGTTTGTCTTCCGGTATGTGGAAAAGTCGGTACACCAGGCGCTCGTACAAAAGCTCGCTCGGCTCGTGAGTGGTCTATATGCAGCACGTCTATTGCTGGAAGCCGGATTCGTTCAAGAACAGGCTGCGATGCAAAGGATTCTCGACGAACTCGAAGAAGATATTT
>JANOBJ010000133.1:0-2207 GCA_031411575.1 Betaproteobacteria bacterium
ACCCCGGCCATCGGGATATCCAGGATGTTGAAGTTCTGCTTGCGGATGAGGTACAGCAGCAGGTCCAGCGGGCCTTCGAAGGCCTCCAGGAACACTTCCAGCGCGTCGGGCGGGATGTACAGATCGGTTGGCAGCGCGAACAGCGGCTCGCCGTACAGGCGCGCCAGCGCCACCTGGTCGATGACGGCTGGCATCGCGGCCAGCGTGTCTTCGTGGGGCGCGTCAAACGCGGGCGCGGGGCTGGCCGAAGTCATGAAACGCTATTAAAAGTATAGCTAAAGAAGACCAGCTGATGCGCACAACAGGCCGATTTGGCTTGAAAATCAGGGTCTGGTGCCGTACACGTAGGCCTGCTGCGGCACATCGGCATCGGCGAACTCGCGCTCGGCCGCGCGGTCTTGCGGCTTGTCCCACAACAGGGCGCGCCCGGCCCGCTGCTCGGCTTCCAGCGTCGGCTTGGCCACCTTCAACTGGTCGATGAACTGGGTGACCTCGGACTGGTAGTCGGGGCGGCGAAAAATGTGGGCAATGCGCATGGCTGAAACCTTTACCTCCTGATTTTACCGGGCCGGCGCCCGGAGCCTGTCAGACTGAGCCGCGAGGCGCCAGAACAGCCCGCGTATGCTCAGGGCCGGTTTGCCGCGTTACAGCAGCTGCCACAACTGATTGAGAGGGTTCAGCGATGAGGAGACTATTGGCCATGGGTGTCTTGTCGGTACTGCTGGGGCTGGTCGGCTGCGACCCGCAGCGCATCAAGGAGCTCGAGGAGGGCGTCTCGACCGAGGCCGATGTGCGCGCCCGCTTCGGCGAGCCCGAAAAGGTGTGGGACGGACCGGGCGGGGCGCGCGTGTTCGAGTACAACCGCCAGCCCGCCGGGCAGAAGAACTACATGATCACCATTGGCACCGACGGCAAAATGGCCGCGCTGCGCCAGGTGCTCACGCCCGAGAACTTTGCCAAAGTGCAGCCCGGCATGATGATGGAAGACGTGCGCAAGCTGCTCGGCAAGCCGGCCAAAGTCACGCCGTATGAGCTGAAAAAGGAAACCGCCTACGACTGGCGCTACCTGCAGCCACCCAACACCGCGATGGTCTTCACCACTTGGTTCAACCCCGATCTGACGGTGGTGCGCACCACCACGGCGGCCGACCCCGATGCCGACGAGAACCGCGGCGGGCCGGCGAAGTAACGGCTTTCACAGGTTGTAGCGGGGCCTGCCCATCCCGCGTCAGTCAATCGGGTCGCTGAACCGGCTGTCAGCCGCCTGCGCCTTGGCGGCCGATTCGCTCATGCGCAGCTCGTGCGCAAAGCCTGATCGCTCGACAAGCGACAGCGGCTGCTGCTGCAGCGCCTCCATCCGCATCGAGCCGCCGCGCTGCAAAATCGCCTTGTGCAACTGGCGCAGCGCGTCCAGCCCGGTGGTATCCAGCGACACCAGCTGCTGCGCGTCGAGCACCAGCGTCACGCCGCGCGGCGCCTGCTCGATGGCCTTGGCCACGGCGTCGATCTTGCCCACTGCGCCGAAGAACAGCGCGCCATACAGCCGGTAGATCAGCACGTTGTGGGCCGGCGAGCCGTGCCCGTCGGCCAGCGGCTCAACCCGGAACAGCGAGCTCATGCGCCGCACAAACAGCACGCAGGCCAGCATCAGCCCCACCTCCACTGCCACCGTGAGGTCAAACACCACGGTCAGGAAAAACGTGCCCAGCAACAGCAGCCGGTAGTGGTTGCTGAAGTGCCGCAGCCGCGCAAATTCGTGCCACTCGCCCATGTTGAAGGCGACGTACAGCAGGATGCCGGCCAGCACCGCCAGCGGCACATGCACCGCCAGCGGCGCGGCCACCAGCACCACCAGCGCCAGTGCCGCCGCATGCACGATGCCCGCCACCGGCGAACTGGCACCCGAGCGCAGGTTGGTCACCGTGCGCGCAATGGTGCCGGTGGCCGGCATGCCGCCAAAAAACGGCGTCACAAAGTTGGCGATGCCCTGCGCCATCAGCTCCTGGTTCGGGTCATGCTTGGTGTAGGCTACGTCGGTGGCCAACTGGTCGGCCACGCGCGCGCACAGCAGCGACTCGATCGCGCCCAGCAGCGCAATCGTCACGCTGGGCACCACCAGCAGGCGCACGGTTTCCCAGGTGAAATCGGGCAGCGCGAAAGCGGGTGCGGTCTGCGGAATGCCGCCAAATCGCGAGCCGATGGTCTCT
>JANOBJ010000134.1:0-8437 GCA_031411575.1 Betaproteobacteria bacterium
CAAGGCCCTGCCCACCGGCCCCGGCGGCCCGTTCCCGACCGACGTGCCCAAGACGCCGGTGTTGGTCACGAGCGCCACCCTCGTCAAGTAACTCTCCAGCCGTTCTTTTCCGCAACCCCCAGGCGTTTTCAACATGAGCAACCCCAAAGTCGAACTCCACATCACCAGCCACGGCGTCATCACGCTCGAGCTTGACGCGGACAAGGCACCCAAATCCGTGGCCAACTTCCTGGCCTATGTGAACAAGGGCCACTACAACAACACCGTGTTTCACCGCGTGATCCCCGGCTTCATGGTGCAGGGCGGCGGCTTCGAGCCCGGCATGAAGCAAAAATCCACCGACAAACCGGTGGACAACGAGGCCAACAACGGCCTGAAGAACAACAACTACACGGTCGCCATGGCGCGCACCAGCGACCCGCACTCGGCCACCGCGCAGTTCTTCATCAACGTGGCCGACAACGACTTCCTCAACCACACCGCGATCAGCGCGCAGGGTTGGGGCTATGCGGTGTTCGGCAAGGTGGTGGCCGGCACCGACGTGGTCGACAAGATCAAGGCGGTGCGCACCGGCAACCGGGGCGGCCACGGTGATGTGCCCACCGAAGACGTGGTGATCGAGAAAGCCGTCGCGCTGTAAGGCTCGCGGCGGCGTCCATGCCTGGTACACCTGCCGCCCTCCCCGTCGCTCTGGCAGCCGCCCTGCCCGCTTTCGCCGAGCTGGCAGCGCCGCCCGCCTGGCGCACGGTCGATTTCATCTCCGACCTGCACCTGGAGGCGTCCACGCCCGCCACCTTCATGGCCTGGCGGCGCTACATGGAAACCACGCCGGCCGACGCGGTGTTCATCCTCGGCGACCTGTTTGAAGTCTGGGTCGGCGACGACGTTGCCAAGCCCACGCTGGCCAGCCGCCACGACGGGCTGGGCTTCGAGGACCGCTGCGCGCGTGTGATGGGGTTCGCCGCCACCCGGTGCGCCGTGTACTTCATGCGCGGCAACCGCGACTTTCTGGTCGGCGAGCGCTATCTGGCGCTGGCCCGCACCACCCTGCTGGCCGACCCCACCGTCCTCAGCTTTGCCGGCCAGCGCTGGCTGCTGACGCACGGCGACGCGCTGTGCCTCGACGACACCGACTACATGGCGTTTCGCGCCCAGGTGCGCAGCGATGCCTGGCAGGACGCCTTCCTGACACGCCCGCTGAGCGAGCGCCGCGCCATCGCACGCACCCTGCGCGACGCCAGCGAGGCAAGAAAACGCGCCGGCACCGTGTATGCCGATGTCGATACCCCGGCCGTGCTGGCGTGGCTGACGGCGGCCAACGCCGGCTGCATGGTCCACGGCCACACCCACCGGCCGGCCGACCATGCGCTGGCGGGCGGCCACCAGCGCACCGTGCTGAGCGACTGGGACCTGGAGGCCCGCCCGCCCCGCGCCGAGGTGCTGCGGCTGGATGCCAGCGGCCTGCACCGATTGCCGCTGGCATGACCAGCCCTGCCATGAGGGCCGTCGGCTGATGTCCGTGTGGCGGCGCCTGCTGGGCCGCTGGGGCGGCGCAGGCCCGGCCGGCGATCGCACACGCACCGGCCCGGCGCCGGCGCCCGCGACCCGCCGCCGCGACATTCCCGAAGCCCTGTGGCGCCAGACGCTGACAAGCCTGCCGTTCCTGGCCAGCCGCAGCCCGGAAGAGCTGACGCGCCTGCGCAACCTGTCGCGGCTGTTCCTGATGCAAAAGGAGTTTCATGGCGCGCAGGGCCTGGTCATCACCGACGAGATGGCGGTGGCCATCGCCGCGCAGGCCTGCCTGCCGGTGCTGCACCGCGGCGTGGACGGCAGTTCCAACAGCGCGCTGGCGGTGTCGCTGCCGCAGGCGCTGGCCTGGTACGACGATTTTGTCGGCATCGTCGTGCACCCGGCCGAAGTGGTGGCGCTGCGCGAATGGACCGACGAGAACGGCGTCGTGCACCACTGGCGCGAGGTGCTGGCCGGCGAAGCCATGGACGGCGGCCCGGTGATGCTGAGCTGGCAGGACGTGGCGGCAGCCGGCGAATCCGCCGAGCGCGGCTACAACGTGGTGATCCACGAGTTCATCCACAAGATGGATTTGCGCGATGGCCGGCCCGACGGCTGCCCGGCGCTACCCGCGGGCTTTCTGGGGGCGCGCACCCCGCGCGCGGCGCGCGAGGCCTGGCTGGCGGTGCTGCAGCCCGAATACGAACGCTTTCGCGACGCAGTGACGATTGCCGAGCGCTTTGGTGGCCCCACACCCTGGCTGGACGCCTATGGCGCCGAAGCCATCGACGAATTTTTTGCTGTGGCCTGCGAGGCCTACTTCGTGAACCGCCCGCGCTTTGCCGCCGAATTCGCGCCGCTGGTGGCGCTGTTTGACGCGTTTTTCACGCCGAATCGGGCTTAGGTCCCCATCGGGTGGTTATTGTTTGCTACTAAACTAATAGCAAATGAATTCGGGTGCTCGCGTCTGACTCCACGCGGGCGCGCCCCCTTGCCCGAGCGGCTGAGCCGCACTACTGCCCGGTCGCCGTCACCCCGCACGTCACCAAAAAGGTCAGTGACGAATTCGCCGGGAGCGAGGTCAGCGTGATGCCCGGCCCGGGCGGGCTTTGCAGGTTGGCGATCGTCACGCCAGCCGCCGCCGGGCATACCGCCGTGCCCGAGGCCGCCGCGCAGACCACCGCCGTGCAGCTCAGCCCGGTCACGGCCGGGTCGGCCAGCAGCGCGCCCGCCCCATCGGCCGGCCCGAGGTTGGCTACGGTGATCGAGTAGGTCACCGTGGTGCCCGCCGTCACCGTGCCCAGCGCGTCGGTCTTGGTGATCTGCAGGTTGGCCGTGCGCTGCACGCGGATGTCGTCGGCCGTGTTGGCCGCGTTGTTGCCGTCGTAGTTGCTGCCGCCCACCGTGCCGCCCGTGGTGAACGCGGTGTTGGCCGCCAGACCGGTGGCCGCTGGCGGCAACGCGGCTGTCACGGTGCGGGTGCCGCCGCTGTCGGACGGGTCGGTGAACCAGGCGACGGCCGAGTTGTTGTAGGTGCCGTTGGGCAGTGTGGTCGGCACGTTCACGGTGAAGGTGTAGGTGAGCGTGCAGCCACCGGGCAGGTTCCAGCTGCTGGCGGTGAAGGTGCCGGTCACGCCGTTGGCGGGGTTGACGGTGGCGGTGCGCGTGGCCAGCGCGCACACGCTGGGTGCGGCGCTGGTGGAAAAAGTGGGCAGCGGCGGGTTGGCCACGGTGGCGCTGCCGCCGGGCAGGCTCGGGTCGTACAGGGTGACGCCGCGCGCGTCGCCCTCGCCCGCCGGGTTGGCCACCACGATCGAGTAGCTGGTGGTGCCGGGTGGCGAGATCGGGCTGGTCGCGGCCGGCGTCGAGGTGATCTTGGTGGTGGTCAGCCCCGGCAGGCAGTTGGCCGGCAGGCCACCCGCGTTGGCGGGCAAGCCCGCGTTGCTGACGGTAGCCGCCGCCCCGGCCGTGCCGGCGCCCGCACCGTAGGCGGTGGGCGTGCCCCCGAGGTTGGTCAGGCCGGCCGCGCCGCTGAGCAGGTTGGTGGTGACAGCCAGCCCAGTCGAGGTGATGACGTAACCGCCACCACCGCCGCCGCCGGGGCCGTGGATCGTGCCGTGGATATTGCCGCCCTGACCGCCGCGCACCTGCGCGCTGGCCACCGTGCCCGAGCTGGCCAGCACCACGATGCCGCCGCCCGCACCGCCGCCGCCGCCGCCGTCGCAGCTGCCCGGGCCGTTGGCCGGGCACTGGGTGCCCATGTTGGGAATCGAGCGCCCGGCCTGGCCATTGGCCAGCAGCGAACCGGTGCCGCCCACGGTGCCCGCCTTGACAAAGATCAGCCCGCCGCCCGCGCCGCCCGAGGCGTCCAGGCTGTAGTTGTTGTTGGTGGTGCCGGAACCACCGCCGCCGCCCATCGGCAGCTTGTTGGTGATCGCTGGCGCGGTGGCGTTGCCGCCGCGCCCGCCGATGGCTGTGTTGTCGTTCCAGGTGTTGCCGCCGATGCCGCCCGCGCCGCTGTTGCCGCCGCCGCCGCCACCCGAGTTCTCAGAGTTGTCCACGGGCGAAGAATCGTCGCCGCCGCCGCCCGCGTTGCCGGGTGCGCCTGCTGCGCGCGAGCCGGCGTTGTAGCTGCGCGTGGTGGCGGTGAGGTAGGCCACCGTGCCCGAGATGCTCTGGTTGGTGGTGGTCGCGTTGGTGGCGGTACCGTTGGCCGAAGTGGCGCCCGAAGTCAGCAACACGCCGGCCGCGCTGAACACGTTGAGCACGCGGTTCGGCGTGCCGGCCGTGCCCTCGCCCTTGCCGCCGTGCGCCGCGTAGGTGTCGGGCCGCACCCGGTCGAAATTGGCCACGGTCTGCGTCACCGCGCCGGCCACGCCCGCCAGCGTGAGGCCGGCGTTGCCGCGAAAGCCCGCATACGACGCGTTGATCGAGCCGTTGTTGGTGAAGGCGCCAGCCACGTCGGTGGCCACCACGCCGCCGGTGGTGCCGTCCCACGGCGCGGGCACGATGGACGCGCCGGCACTGATGGTGAGCGTGCTGTACTGCGGCACGCGGATCACCTGGTAGGTCTGGTTGTTGGCGGCGGCGGTGTTCTGGGTGTAGGTGTTGGCGAGGGCAGCCGACAGGTTGAGCACGTTGGCGCCCACGCTGACCACGCGCGCGAACTCATAGGTGCCGGCCGCCGTGGCGGGCAGGTTGTAAGCCGCGGTGTTGGCGACGCTGCCGCCGGTGCCGTCCTGCATCTGGATCACCAGCACCAGGTCGCCGGACGCGATCGCGGTGCCCGCGCCGCGCGGCGAGCCGCTGGTGTAGCCCACCGTGCTGCCCGAACCACCCGCCGCCGTGCCGGGGTAGTAGGTGTTGACCTGGGTGTTGAGCGCCGCCACCGTCACCGCACCCGAGGCGCCTGGCGCCGCGCAGACCTGCGCGTTGGCGTCCAGCGCCGGCCACAGCGCCAACGCGAGCAGTGCGCCAGCCAGCAAGCGACCCGCACCCGACGTCACCCGCCGGCACGCCTGAACGCTGGCCAAACCGCCGATCGCGACTGTGTTCATGAAGCTCTCTGGTGCATGGCAACGACTTGCCGGGAAAACCACCGACGATGATAAGTTGAAAGTACCCACGTGCCCCGCATCCTGCCGCCGTCGGACGCAATTGCCGCCGCTTCCGTGCTTTTTACACGAACAATGCCTGCGGTCCTCATCGGCTGGTCATAGTTTGCTCCTATTGTAATAGCGACCGGCGGCCACACGGATGGCAAGGCGTCAGGAGCCGCGCAGCAGCATTGCCAGCGCGGTACCAATAGCCAGCGCGGCAGTCTGGGCGTTGGCGACGGGACTGCGCAACTCCTGCACCAAAAACACGTCGACTCCCAGCGGATGCTGGCGCAGGGCTTCGCCCTGCAGTCGACAGCGGGGTTGAAACGGTCGGTCAGACCCGGGACGGCGCCGGGGCGCACCAGCGGCACGCAGACCCGCTCTGCAAAGCGGTACGCCAGGGGCTCCGGGTGCACCGTCAAGCGCGGCGGCTTGCTGCACCGACAGCATGGCGGCCGGTATGCCGGGCCGCCGGGACAGCCGACGCTGCTCCGCGCAGCGCTTGTGCTGCTTCGCTCAGCGCTTGAGCAGCACCTTCAGCGCGTTTTGCAGGCGGCGGGCCTGGGCTGCGTCGAACGGCGCGGCGAACACGCGGGCGGCATCAGGCCCCCAGGTTTGCGCGGGCGGCGGGTCGTTGCGGCGGGTCAGCAACTGCAACTGCAGCGTGCGGCGGGCGCTGATGTGCTCGGCGGGCGTGGGGACTTCGGCCGCCATTTCCAGGCGCAGCAGCGCTTCGGAGGCCGATTCGGCCGCGTTGCCGGCCGGCGCCGCCCCGAGCGACTGCGACCACGCGCCGCGCACCGCCGGGCTGACGGCGCGGCCCAGCTCCTGCTGGCCGGGCACCTGGTCGGCGGCGCGCTTTTCCCAGGCTTCGAGCAGTTGCGTCAGTGCTTCGCCGTGCGCCTGCGCGGCCAGCTTGCGCAGCGCGGCCTGGGCGTTCTCGACCGCGTCGCGCTGGGCGCGGAAGGCGGCGTCGCCGAGACGCGGAGTGTCTCTGAACGATCCGTGCGGGCCACGGTCTTCATAGGCCGGGCGGTCACCAAAACCACGATCACCAAAACCGCCAGGGCCACGCGCGCCATCACGGGGACCGCGGTCGTCGCGGCGCGGCTCGAACTTGTTGTCGCCCGGACGGCTGGCGCCACCGCCTGGCCCCCCACGCGAGCCGCCGGCGCGGTCGCCAAACTTGCCGCCGCGACCAGCCTGCATAGGTGCTGACTTCTTCATGCCGGGGCGGTCGTCGCCGCGCATGGCAATCACAGGTTTGGGGGCGGGCTTGGCGGGTGTGGCCGGGGCTGCGGATTCGGCGGGGGCGGCGTCTTGCCCGTCCGCCGCACCGGCTGCGGCTTCGCTCACTTCGTCATTTGCTACATTTTCGATAGCATCTGATGACCCACTGGCGCCGACATCCGGCATATTGGATGTATTTTCCGGGTCAGCGGAGGCATTTTCGGCCGGGGCGGTGGCCGCCACGTCCGGAGCGCCCGCCAGGGCGTTGGCCGCCATCGGGTTGGCGGGCGCGGCTTGCGCGGCCTGCATGTCGGCGCGGGCCTGGGCCTGGCCGCGCATGGCGGCGTCGAGCTGGGCCAGCGCGGCCTTGATCTTCTGCGCGTCGCCGCTGGCGTTGGCGGCTTCCAGGCCCTTGGCGGCGTCAAGCACGGCACGGTCGCGGTCGCTCAACTCGGAGGCGGCTTTTTCACGCTCGGCGGTCTTGCGGTTGAAGGCGTCGTCAATCGGTTTGCGGAAGGTGTCCCACAGCTTCTGCTCGAACTTGCGGTCCAGCGGCACGGTGTGGGCCTCGGCCTGCCAGCGCTGCTGCAGCGACTTGACGGCGTCGATGCGCAGCACCGGCTGGGCGCCCAGTTCCTTGGCCTCGTCAATCATGGCGTGGCGGCGCGCGATGCTGTCTTTTTGCACCGCCTCCAGCGGCGCGTGGGCGGCGGCCATGGCGGCTTTCCACAGCGGCTGCAGCTCGGCAAAGGCCTTTTCGCTCAGGTGGCCGGCGTCGCGCCAGCGGTCCGAGAACTGGTGCAGGATGCGGTTGAAGCCTTTCCAGTCGCCGTCCTTGGCGGTCGGGTTGGCGGCGGTGAAGGCGTTCACCTCTTCAATCAACGCCAGCCGCTGGGCGCGGGTCTGCGCGGACTCGGCCTTGATCTTGTCGAGCCAGATTTCGACGAACTTGTGGGCTTCGTTGCAGGCATCGTCAAAGCGCTTCCACAGCGCGTGGTTGGGCACGCCACCCTGGTCGGTCTGCTTCCACTGCTCCCGCAAGGAGCGCAGGGTTTCCTGCAGCTTGCGCCCGCCCATCGCGGGCTGGGGCTGGGCACGGCCGGTGGTGGGTGGGGCGTCGGTGGGGGCCGTTGCAACGGCAGTGGATTCGGAGGCAGTTGAGCCAGGGCTGGCGGCTTCAGCGGCCGCCTCGGTGGACGCTGCCAGTGAATCGTTGTGGGCGGCGCTCGCCACAACCGGCGCCGGGGCGTCGGCGCCCTGCTCGCCCATATCGGCGGTCTCGGGCACGGCACTCACAGGCGCCAGCTGATCGGTGACGGCGGGTTCGGCCACAGCCGTTTCAGGCGCCGCCGCTTCAGACATGGCAGCTTTAGACACGGCGGCGTCACCCGTCGCAGCCTCCGGCGCAACCTCCGGCGCAGCGCTCTCGGCCGCAACCGGTTCCGCCGCCGCCACAGCCTCTGCACCGCCGCGCGGCGCGCGCACTGGCTTCGGGCCGCGCGGCGCCTTGGCCGGCCGCGGCTCGGGCCACACCAGCAGGGCCTCGGCCTTGGCCACGAGTTCCTGGCGCAACTGGTCGGCGCGCCAGCGCTGCCAGCCTTCCAGTTCGCCAGCGGCGGCCAGCGCGGCATGCGCCTGGTTTTCCAGCTTGTCGTCGATCAGGCGGCCATGTTCCTTGAGCGCGTTGCGCAACGCGGCGGCCGCGCCAGCGCTGGCCTTGCCGTGGCCTTGCGTGATTTCCTGTTCGAGCTTGGCAAGCACCTCGCGCACCGCCTGGCTGGCGCCGGCGCGCAACTCCGGGTCGATCTTCGGGCGCGCGGGGCGCTGCGTGGCCGCCGCGCTTTCGCCAGCGGCTGCGGGCACGCCGCGCTGGCTGCGCAACTCATCGGCCCACACCGGCACCGGCGGCAGCGGCGCGGTGGCGTCGGCCGCCGCGGCCACGGTTTGCACCACGGCGGCCTGGAACGCGTCCCACACCACCAGCAACTGCGCCTTGGAGGCGTCCAACTGCGGCGGGAACTTGACGTCCACACTGGCCCAGTCGCGGTCGGCGGCGATCGCTTCCGCCTGCGCCTGCCAGTGCCGCACGTCGTTGCCCA
>JANOBJ010000135.1:0-6201 GCA_031411575.1 Betaproteobacteria bacterium
CCCGAGGGGGCCGTTGCCGGCTTTGGGCGGCCCGGCGCCGGCAGAGGCTCAGGCGGTGTATACATGCGCATTGTACCGGGCGATGCGCCCGGCCTGTCGCGCAGCGAACTGAAAAAGATGGGCTGGAGGTGCTCTGACACCGCGCACCTGCGACTGGACAACGTGCGGGTGCCCGCGCGCTACCTGCTGGGCGAAGAGGGCAGCGGCTTTCGCATCATCATGACCAACTTCAACGGCGAGCGGCTGGCGATGTCGGCGATGGCGCTGGGTTTTGCGCAAGCCTGCTTTGACGAGGCGCTGGGTTGGGCGCGCCAGCGCAAGACCTTTGGCGCGGCGCTGGTGGAGCGTCAGGTGATCCGCCACAAGCTGGTCGACATGCAGATGCGCATCGCCTCGACCGAGGCCTGGGTCAACGCCGTCACGGCCCGGGCTGACGCGGGCGACGAATCGCCCGACTGGGTGGCGCAGGTCTGCATGCTCAAGAACCACGCCACCCAGACCATGCAGTTCTGCGCCGACCAGGCCGTCCAGATCCTGGGCGGCATGGGCTTCATGCGCGGTACCACCTGCGAGCGCGTCTACCGCGAAGTCAAGGTCATGATGATCGGCGGCGGCGCCGAGGAAATCATGAAAGAACTGGCTGCACGACAATTGGGGCTATGACCAAACACGATGTTGTTGCCGCCCCGTTTGAGCCGGCGTTCATCGCCGGCCTCAAGTCGCTGTGGGAAGAAAAAATCATCTTCAACCAGGTGCTGGGCCTGAAGATCACCAGCCTGAAGGCCGACCACGTGACCGCGCGCATCGACATGCGGCGCGAGCTCATCGGCCACTACAGCCACAACCGTATCCACGGTGGCGTGATCAGCGCGGGCCTGGATGCGATGGGCGGCCTGGCCGTGATGGCCGCCATCGGCGCGCGGCACCTGGACGAGCCGGTCGAGCAGCGCCTGCACCGCTTCGGCAAGCTCGGCACCATCGACCTGCGCATCGACTACCTGCGCCCCGGCATCGGCGATAGCTTCGAATTGCGCGCCGAGGTGCTGCGCCTGGGTTCGCGCGTGGCGTCCACGCGCATGGAGTTCCGCGGTGCCGATGGCAAGCTGTTCTCCACCGGCGCGGGTGCCTACATTGTTTCCTGAGCCGCCAGCCCGCGCCTGTGCTGAAGGTGTCGGGCGGCCCGAGTGCTATATAAAAAATAGCAAACTATGACCATTTGAAGCGGACAACAGGCCAATAAGGCGCAAAAAAACCGCCCGAAGGCGGTTTTGGGTGGGGCGCTTGACCAAGCCCTTGCCGCTTACGGCTTGACGTAGTCTGACACCACTTTCCAGCGGGCGTCCTGCAGTTGCGACAGACGCGACAGGTCGCTGCCCAGGCGCTTTTGCGGGCCGAAGGTGGCCTCAGCGCTGCCGAACATGTCCGGCGGAATCACCAGCGAGTCCATGGCCTTGATGAAGCTCTCCGTTGTGAGGTTGGGGCCGGCCTTCTGCGCCGCCTTGGCGAACGAATCGACGATGTTGTAGCCATAGACCGAGAACACCGTGGGGTCTTCGTTGAACTTGGTCTTGTACTTGTTGGCCCAGAAGCGGATCGGCTGCGAGGTCTCGTCGGTGTAGGGGTTTTGTACCGTCATGGTGGCGTACAGGCCGTCCATGGCCTTGCCGCCGAGCTTGTGGATCAGGTCGGTGTACGCGGCGCTGGAGCCCATGAACGTCGGGTTGAACCCGGTCTTGCGCGATTCGGCGATGGCGCCGATGGTTTCGCGGATGATGGTGCCCAGCACGACAAAGTCACAGCCGCCGGCCTTCATCTTCGCCACCTGCGAGGAGAAGTCAGTGGCGCCGCGTTTGTACGAGGTTTTCTCGGCGAACTCCATGTTGATGGTCTTCAGGCCGGCTTCGGCCCCGCGCACCACTTCCAGGCCGAACTCGTCGTCCTGGTACATGGTGCAAATTTTCTTGGCGCCCTTGTCTTTGACCAGCTTGGGCAGCGCGGTGCGCATCTGGTCAAAGTAGGTCGCGGCAAACGAATATTTGAGCTTGTGGAAGGGCTCGTACATCTCGCGCGCGGCCGTCACCGGGAAGAAGTTGATCACGTTCTTCTCGAACTGCACCGGCATGGCCGCCAGGTTTTGCGCGGTGCCGATGTGGCCGACCATGGCAAAAATCTTGTCCTGGTTGACCAGCTTCTGCGCGGCCAGCACCGCTTTCTTCGGGTCGTAGGCCGAGTCTTCCACCTTCAGGCTGATCTTGCGGCCGTTCACGCCGCCCTGCTCGTTGATCTCATCCACGCGCAGCATCATGCCCAGCCGCACCTGCTTGCCGAAGCCGGCGATCGGCCCGGACAGGTCCTGGATCGAGCCGAGGGTGATCTCGGTCTTGCTGACGCCCTGCTGGGCCCATGCACCCGTGGCGCCGAGGGCCAGCGCGGCGAATGCGAGAGTCAATTTGAGTTTCATGGGTTCTCCTTGATGGAAGCGGACTGATGCGGATGACAGCGTCGGGCTTGCGTGCCTTTGTGGTGTCGATTTTTGACGGCGCCGCCGGAAAGTCAACTGTCGTAAATACCGAGGGGAAACCACCGAGCCGCGGCTGTCAACCGCAGCCACCCGTCACGCGTACATCGCGTCGATCGGTTCGGCGTATTTCTTCTCGACCAGCTTGCGCTTGAGCTTCATCGTGGGCGTCAACTCCTCATCCTCGGCGGAGAGCTGGGTTTCCAGCAGAAAGAACTTCTTGATCTGCTCGACCCGGGCGAACTTCTTGTTGACGCGGTCAATCTCGCCCTGGATCAGTGCCTGCACCTCTTTGGCGCGCGTCAGGCTGGTGTAGTTGGAGAACGGCACGTCGCTGTCCTGCGCGAATTTTTCCACGTTCTCCTGGTCGATCATGATGATCACCGTGAGGTAGGGGCGCTTGTCGCCGATGACCACCGCGTCGGTGATGTAGGGCGAGAACTTGAGCTCGTTTTCCAGCTCGCTGGGCGTGATGTTCTTGCCGCCGGCCGTGATGATGATGTCCTTCATGCGGTCGGTGATGTGGAAGTAGCCATCCGCGTCCACCGTGCCCACGTCGCCGGTGTGCAGCCAGCCATCCTTGTCGATGGTCTCGGCGGTCTTCTCGGGCAGGTTGAGGTAGCCCATGAACACATTGGGGCCGCGCACCAGGATCTCGCCGGTGGCAGGGTCGATCCGGACCTCGTTGTACGACGTGGCCGGGCCGATCGAGCCCGGTTTCATGCGGGTGGCCGGTACGCCGGTCGATGCGCCGCACGATTCCGTCATGCCCCAGACCTCGAGCATCGGCACCCCCAGCGCCAGGTACCACTTGACCAGATCGGGCGAGATCGGCGCCGCGCCGGTGACCAGGAACCGTGAGCGGTGGATGCCGATCAGCTTGCGCACGTTGTTCAGCGCCAGCAAGCGTGCCAGCGTGAATTTGAGCTTGAGCCAGCCACTGACGGGCTGCCCGGCCAGCACCCGGTTGGCGATCTGGGTGCCCACCTCGATGCCCCAGGCGTAGGTGATTTGCTGCAGACGGCTGGCTTCCTTGAGCGAGATCATCACGCCCGAGTAAAACTTTTCCCAGACGCGCGGTACGGCGGTGAACACCGTGGGCGCGATCTCGCGCACGTTCTCGGGGATGGTTTCGGGGTTTTCCACAAAGTTAAGTTTGGCGCCGGTGTACATCGCGTGGTACTCGCCACCCAGCCGTTCGGCCACGTGGCACAGCGGCAGGAAGCACATGCGCTCGTCCTGCGCGGTCTGGGACACCAGCGTGTTGTATCCCCGCACGGTGTAGACCAGGCCACGGTGGCTGTGCATCGCGCCCTTGGGCCGGCCCGTGGTGCCCGAGGTGTAGATCAGGATGGCCAGGTCTTCCGGCCGGCACGCCTTGACGCGCTGCATCACCGCATCGGGATGTTCGGCGTTCCAGGCCCGGCCGCGTTCGCGCAGGGCATCCAGGCTGATGATGCCGGGGTCGTCCACGTCGCGCAGACCTTCCATGTCAAACACCACCACCTGGCGCAGCAGCGGCAACTGGCCGCGAACCTCCAGCGCCTTGTCGAGCTGCTCGTCGTCCTCGACAAACAGCACCGTGGTGCGCGAGTCTTCGCACAGGTAGTGCACCTGCGAGGCCGCGTCGGTGGGGTAGATGCCGTTGGCCACGCCGCCGCAGCTGAGCACGGCCAGGTCGGTCAGCACCCACTCGATGACGGTGCTGGACAGGATGGAGACGCACTCGCCGGGCGCCAGCCCCAGGCTCATCAAGCCGCCAGCGATTTCGCGCACGGCGCAGGCGGTCTGTGACCACGACCAGCTACGCCAGATGCCCAGCTCTTTCTGGCGCATCCACACCTCGTCCTTGCGCTGGTCGACCGCGTTCCAGAAGATGGCTGGAATCGTGTCGCCTTCCATCACCACGTCCGGGTTGGGCTGGATGTGGCTCAAGTCCCACAAGTTGCTCATGTCACATCACCTCCACGTCTTTTTCTTCTTCCAGCGCCGCTCGCCACGCACGCCGGTTTCCTTCATGCCGAGGTAGAACTCCTTGATGTCTTCCTTCTCGCGCAGGTTGGCGCAGGTGTCTTCCATGACGATACGGCCGTTTTCCAGCACGTAGCCGTAGTCGGAGGCATTGAGCGCCATGTTGGCGTTCTGTTCAACCAGCAGGATGGTGGTGCCGCGCTCGCGGTTGTTGCGCACCACGATCTCGAAGATCTCGCGCGTGAGCTTGGGGCTGAGGCCCAGGCTGGGCTCGTCGAGCAGGATCAGGTCAGGTGACGCCATCAACGCGCGCGAGATCGAGAGCATCTGCTGCTGTCCGCCCGACAACAGGCCGGCATCCTGCGCGGCGCGCTCTTTCAGAATGGGGAAGTAGCCATACACGGCCTCGATGTCGCGCTGCACGCCGTCGCGGTCCTTGCGGGTGTAGGCACCCATCAGCAGGTTGTCGCGCACCGACAGCAGCGGGAACACCTCGCGCCCCTCGGGCACGTGCGACAGGCCCTGCTGCACGATCAGCGCCGGGTCTTGCGCGGTGATGCTCTGGCCCTTGAATTCAATGGAGCCCTTGCGCGGGTCGATGATGCCGGAGATGGTTTTCAAGATGGTGGTCTTGCCCGCGCCATTGGAGCCCAGAACCGTGGCAATTTCGCCGCGGCGCACCTGCAGGCTCACGCCCCGGATCGCCTTGATCGGGCCGTAGGCGCTCTCGACGTTCAGCAGTTTCAGCACGGGCTGGTCGCTGACCGGTAGCTGCCCGACGGTGCTCATGGTTGCTCCCCCACGCTGGTCACTACGTGTACTGCGCTGCCCCCTGAGGGGGTGCTCGCATCTTGGGGCGGCCCGACGGTGCTCATGCCTGCCTCCGCAAGTTCGACACATCGTCCACCGATCCCAGGTAGGCTTCGATCACGCCGGGATCGTTTTGCACCTCGCGCGGCGTGCCCATGGCCAGCACCTCGCCCTGGTTCATGGCCAGCACGCGGTCGGATACCTTGGACACCAGCGTCATGTCGTGCTCGACCATCAGCACGGTGATGCCCAGGTCATTCTTGATGTCCTGAATCCAGAACGCCATGTCGTCGGTTTCCTCCACGTTGAGGCCTGAGGACGGCTCGTCCAGCAGCAGCAGCTTGGGCTCCGTGCACAGCGCCCGGGCCAGCTCAACCACCTTGCGCACGCCGTAGGGCAGCCCGGCGACCATGGAGTCGCGGTGGTGCTGCAAATCCAGGAACTCAATCACCTTCTCGGCCTTCTCGCGGGCCTCTACCTCGGCCTCGCGCGTGGCCCGGGTGAAGAACAGTTCGCTCCACAAGCCGGTCTTGCGGTGCGTGTGGCGCCCGATCAGCAGGTTGTGCAGTACGGTGGCGTGCTCAAACAGCTCGATGTTCTGGAAGGTGCGCGCGATGCCAAGCGACGCGATCTGGTGGGGCGGCAGATCGCTGAGCTTGTTGCCCTCAAATTCGATTTCGCCGGTGGTGGGCGTGTAGATGCGGCTGATCAGGTTGAACACCGTCGTCTTGCCCGCGCCATTCGGCCCGATCAGCGTGAACACCTCGCCCCGCTGCACGTCAAAGCTCACGTTGTTGACCGCCAGAACGCCACCAAAGCGCACGCTGAGATTACTGGCCGAAAGCAGGATGTCGCTCATACGAAGTGGTCCCATTCAAGCGGCCACCGCGGAGCCGGCTTTG
>JANOBJ010000136.1:0-5893 GCA_031411575.1 Betaproteobacteria bacterium
AAGTTGCGGTAGCCCTCGCAGCGCTTCGGGTCAAAGTTGATGTTGCGGCCCAGCGAGGCCAGCGCTGCAAAAGTGAAGCGCAGTGCATCCGCGCCATAGGCCGGAATGCCGTCGGGAAACTCCTTTTGCGTGTTCTTGCGCACCTGCGGCGCTGTCTCGGGCTTGCGCAGGCCTTCGGCGCGCTTGTCCAGCAGCGGCGCGAGTTCGATGCCGTCGATCAGGTCGACCGGATCGAGCACATTGCCCTCGCTCTTGCTCATCTTCTTGCCATGCGAGTCGCGCACCAGGCCGTGGATGTAGACGTGTTTGAACGGCACCCGGTCAGTGAAATGGGTGGTCATCATGATCATCCGGGCGACCCAGAAGAAGATGATGTCGTAGCCGGTGACCAGCACGGTGCTGGGCAGGTAGAGGTTGTAGTCGCTGGTGGTGTCCGTACCCTGTTCAGGCCAGCCCATGGTGCTGAAGGGAACCAGCGCCGACGAATACCAGGTGTCGAGCACGTCTTCATCGCGCTTGAGCGTCTTGCCCGGTGCCTGGGCCTGCGCCTCGGCCTCGCTGCGCGCCACATAGACCTGGCCGTCCTCGTCGTACCAGGCCGGAATCTGGTGGCCCCACCAGAGCTGGCGGCTGATGCACCAGTCCTGGATGTTGTTCATCCACTGGTTGTAGGTGTTGACCCAGTTCTCGGGCACGAATGTCACCTCGCCCGACTGAACGGCGTCGATGGCTTTTTGCGCGATGCTCTTGCCAGTGGCGTCGGCCTTGGTCATGGCCACGAACCACTGGTCGGTGAGCATCGGCTCGACAATCTCGCCGGTGCGGGCGCAGCGTGGCACCATGAGCTTGTGTTTCTTGACTTCGACCAGCGCGCCAATGGCTTCGAGGTCTTTCACGACCTGCTTGCGTGCTACGAAGCGGTTGAGACCTTGCAGATGAGCAGGAATGAGCTCGCGATTCGCGTGCAAATCGTAAGCGCGACCGAGTGTAGATCGAAGGCTTTCGTGTACTTGCTGCAGCCCTGATTCTTTGCTAACGATCTTTGCGTCAAGATCCAGCACTTGAACAATGGGCAGGCCGTGGCGCTGGCCGACAGCGTAGTCATTGGTGTCGTGCGCCGGGGTCACTTTGACCACGCCGGTGCCAAAGGCCTTGTCCACGTAGTCGTCGGCGATCACCGGAATTTCGCGGTTGCAGAGGGGCAACATCACCATCTTGCCGATGAGGTGGGTGTAGCGCTCGTCCTCCGGGTGCACCATCACCGCCACGTCACCCAGCATGGTTTCGGGGCGCGTGGTGGCCACGGTCAGGCCGGCCAAGCCGTTGATCGGACCCTCCGCAAACGGGTAGAGGATGTGCCAGAGAAAACCGTCTTCCTCTTCGCTTTCCACCTCCAGGTCGCTCACGGCGGTTTTCAGCACCGGGTCCCAGTTGACCAGGCGCTTGCCACGGTAGATCAGGCCCTGCTGGTACAGGCGCACGAAGGTCTCGGTGACCACGCCCGACAGCTTGTCGTCCATGGTGAAGTACTCGCGGCTCCAGTCCACGCTGTCGCCCATGCGGCGCATCTGGGTGGTGATGGTGTTGCCGCTTTTTTCCTTCCATTCCCACACCTTGGCCACGAAGTTCTTGCGCGCCTCGGCGGGCGTCGGCCCCATGTCGTGGCGGCTGATCTTCTGTTCCTGCAGCTGGCGCTCCACCACGATCTGCGTGGCGATGCCGGCGTGGTCGGTGCCGGGAATCCACGCGGTGTTGAAGCCGCGCATGCGGTGGTAGCGGGTCAACGAGTCCATGATGGTCTGGTTGAACGCGTGGCCCATGTGCAACGTGCCCGTCACATTGGGCGGCGGCAGCTGGATGGCGAAATTGTGGGCTTGCGCGTGCGCGTCGGCGCTGGGCTGGCCCGTGCCGCGAAAGCCGGCCACGCCGTAGCCGCGACGCTCCCATTCGGGGCCCCATTGGGCCTCGATGGCGGCGGGCTCGAAAGACTTGGACAGGCTGTTCAAGCCCGGTTGCTGGAGGGTGTCGCTCATGGCCTGGCAGTAGGAGAAAAAAACAAACGGCACCCGTGGGTGCCGCTAGATGACCGGGTGGGGGAGGCTTATTTTACGCAGGCAGGGCCTTGGCCGCCTCGACACAGTCCTTCAGCACCCGCGCGTCGCCGACCTGGTTGGCCAGCAGCAGGATCAGCCGGGCGTTGAGCAGCTCGGACTGCATCGGGTCGAGCCCGGTGTGCGCGTCCAGCAGCTGCTCATAAAAGGTATCGGCGTCCTGGAAATTGAGCGTGGTCTTCATGCGGCCTCTCCGGTGGTGGCATGGGCCGTGCCCATGGCTTTTTCAATCGCCAGCACCAGCTGGGCGTCGATGCTTTCGCCGGTGGCGGCGACATAGCTGTCGGGCCGCACCAGCGCCCAGGCATGCCCGAACACATGGCAGGCGCCCTGCAGGTGGCCAATGCCCTTGGCGGTGGCGTCGCGCACGTGCTCCAGCGCGCCGGCCCGGTCATCCGGCCCCAGCACCTGCACGCAGCGCACCGGTGCGATGCCTGCCAGTGCGCGCAGCCGCTGCAGGCTGGCGGCCGGGATTTCGCCAAACACCAGCAACAGCAGGCGGCCATCGGCCCACTGCAGCAGGTCGTTGACGACGCCCGGTGTCGAGTCAGCCCAGCGGAACGCCACGTTCTGCACCGACAGGCCGCCGCCGGGGCTGCAGGCGCCCGACTGCGTGTAGCTGTTGGCCACCGCCATGCGGCCGGTGTTGACCAGTTGGCGCGCGAACACATGCTGCTTGGCCAGGCTGATGGCAGCGTCGCGGAAGGTGCGCTCGATGCCGTCGGCCGGGCGCAGGAACCGCGCGGTGCGGTTGGTCACCAGCACGTTCTGGCTGGCGGCCTCGTGCCGCTCCTGGTGGTAGCTCTCCAGCAGCGCGGGCGCCGCGCGGCCCTGGATGACTGCGGCCAGCTTCCAGGCCAGGTTGTCGGCGTCGGCGATGCCGGTGTTGCCGCCGCGCGCGCCGAACGGGCTGACCACTTTGGCTGAATCGCCCATGAAGAACACACGGCCGTGGCGCATGCGGTCGATGCATTCGCTGCGGTAGGCATACGGGCCGACCCAGACGATCTCGACACCCGCATCGGCGCCAAACTGGCGCGTCAGGCGCTCGCGCACCACGTCTTCGCGGCTCACGTAGTCGGGGTCGGCGTTGGGCGCCATCTGGTAATCGATGCGCCAGACGTCGTCGGCCATCAGGTGCTGCCAGACGGCGCGGTTGTCGTTGAACGGAGCCTCGATCCAGGTGTGGCGCTCGGTGGGCGGGTGTTTCTTGAAGCGCACGTCGGCAATGCACCAGCGGTCATCGCCCTTTTTGGCCGTCACGCTGGCGTTGCACCAGCGGCGAAACGGGCTGTGCGAACCGGTCGCGTCCACCACATGGTCGGCCTGCAGGGTGTAGCTGCCGGCCGGGGTTTCGACGGTCAGCGTGGCCACGTCGGCGCTTTGCTGGAAGCCCGTGACGCGGCTCTTCCAGCGGATATCCACCGCGCCGCCCGCTGCGCGGGGCTGGCGGTTGAGCTCGTGGATGCGCTCGACCAGAAAGCCTTCGATGTAGAACTGCTGGATGTTGATGAACGGCGGCTGGCTCGACAGGTTGTAGGCGCTTTGCTGGCGCAGGTCGAAGGCGTACACCTCGTCGGTGCCGGCGAAGGTGCGGCCCACGCTCCACTGGATGCCCTTGGCGGCGATGCGCTCGTACACACCCAGCCGGTGAAAGATCTCGAGTGATTTTTGCGTGTAGCAGATGCCGCGCGACGACGCGCCCTTGACGCCCACCGTGTTGTCTTCGTCCAGCAGCACGGCCGCCACGCCCAGGCGCGCCAGCGCGCAGGCCAGCGTGAGGCCGGTGATGCCGCCGCCAACGATCACGATCAGGTGGCGCCGCACCTCGCCCGAGGTGAGTTCGGGTGGCGCGACAAACGGGTATTCGGGCAGCGCATAGCCCGCGCCCTGCGTGAATTCATAGCCGTTGGTGAAGGCGGCTTCAGCGTAGGGCTTGTCGGTTTGCAGCATGGCGGATCAGGCTCCCGAAATCAGGGTGAAACAGCGTTTTGAGAGTCAAATCGTGCTCTGGCGCTCATCGGATGGTCATAGTTTGCTATTAATAACATAGCATAGCGCGCCGGGGCAGATGGAGAATCGGTGGGGCGCGGGCGGGCGTTCAAGCGGCAGCCGGCTTCACAAACTCGGGCCGGTCGTTGTGTTGCGGCTTGAGCGGCTCTGCCGCCTTGCCGGCCGCCCGGTCACGGCGCCACTGCGCCTTGCGCGCGGTCCACTCGTCCAGGCGCGCATGCGCGGTCTTGCTTTCCTGCAGCATCTGGAACTCATCGGCCAGCTGCGCGGTGAGCTCCATCCGCACGCCGTTGGGGTCGAAGAAATAGATGCTCTTGAAGATGTGGTGGTCGGTCACGCCCAGTACTTCCACGCCTTCGGCCTCGAGCCGCGCCTTCATGTCCTGCAGCGCCTGCACCGAATCGACCCGGAACGAGATGTGGTTGACCCACAGCGGCGTGTTGGGCGACGGCAGCGCGGCCTCGTCGTTGCCCAGGTCAAAGAACGCGATGAAGCTGCCGTCCTGCAGGCGAAAGAAGAAGTGCGTGTAGGGGCAGTACTCACCGGTGCTGGGCACCACATCGCTCTGAATGATGTGGTACAGCGGCAGGCCCAGGATGTCTTCGTAGAAGTGCCGGGTTTCCTCGGCATCGCGGGCGCGGTAAGCGTAGTGGTGCAGCTGGTGGATCGGGGCGGGGGCCGGCAATGCGGCGCTTTTCAACACGGCGGACATGGCGTCTCCAGTCGGGCAAGCCCGGGCAAGGCTGGCAGACGCCGGGAAGGCGCCAACGCGGCGTCCGACACCCACCAAGAATTTACTAATGCGTAACGCATTTACTATATCGTAATTTTTCGCGGCTGCCAATGGCTGGCCTCGCCGGTTGGGCCCCTCGTCGCCAGCTAGTTGAGAATTGTTATCAATACCAACGTTTCAATAGGCACCCTCAATAGCGGGCATTGACGCATCCAATTAGACGCCGCCCGGCAACAGGGCTAGGCTCCGCAGGTCTTTGACAAAAACTGTTCAAGGCGAAAGCGACTTTTTTCTTCAACCCACCAGGAGATTTCCATGGCAGCTCTCAAAGGCTCCAAGACGGAGCAATGCCTCAAAGACGCATTTGCTGGCGAATCGCAAGCCAACCGCCGCTACCTGTATTTCGCAAACAAGGCCGACGTGGAAGGCCAGAACGACGTGGCAGCGCTGTTCCGCTCCACCGCTGAAGGCGAAACCGGTCACGCCCACGGGCATCTGGAATTTCTGGAGCAATCCGGCGATCCCGCCACCGGCATGCCGATCGGCCCGACCCGCGACAACCTGAAATCGGCTGTTGCCGGCGAAACCCACGAGTACACCGACATGTACCCGGGCATGGCCAAGACTGCCCGCGAAGAAGGTTTCGACGAAATCGCCGACTGGTTCGAGACGCTGGCCAAGGCCGAGCGTTCACACGCCAACCGCTACACGAAAGCGCTGGCTGAACTGGTGGATTGATTCCCCCGAGTGAAGCGCCGCCGCGCCGCGAGGTGCGGCGGTTTTCGAAGCGGCTGGTCTGTTGCAAGCCGCTTCGAAAACCAACCATCCAAGAAGAGAGCGCCCAATGGCCACCGAAGGCAATCTGGAAGCCCCCACGCGGCACCCCATCGACTGGAAGAACCCCGACTTCTACAACGAAGAAAAGACCTTCCACGAGCTCGAACGCATTTTTGACATCTGTCACGGCTGCCGCCGCTGCGTGAGCCTGTGCGGCTCCTTCCCGACCTTGTTCGACCTGGTCGACGAAGGCAAGACC
>JANOBJ010000137.1:0-1929 GCA_031411575.1 Betaproteobacteria bacterium
GCCACGGCCGTCGGCGTCGAAGCGGGCCACAGACAGCGTGCCATGCTCCAGCAAGTCGGCGTTAGCTTTCGCTGCACTCAGCGTGGCCGTGGCCGCACGGACGGCATCGCGGCTGACGAAACGGTAGATGTATTCGAACTCGCGGTCTTCACCGGAATACACCACCGCGCGGCCCTTCTTCGTCACCGCCACCGTGGCGCCTTCGTGCGCGGCGCGGCCCAGCGCGGTGCGCTTGACGGGCGTGCTGGTCGGGTCCATCGGGTCGATCTCGACCACCCAGCCGAAGCGGTTGAACTCGTTGGGGTGTTTGGTAGCGTCAAAGCGTTCGTCGTGCTCGGGCCAGCGAAAGAACGCCGTTTTCTGCAAACCCCAGCGGCGCTGGTGGGCGTCGGGTTGGTCGCCGCCGGCAAAGTAGAAGCGGAAGTTCTCCTCGCCGCTCAGGTAGGTGCCCCACGGGGTCATGCCGCTGGCGCAGTTGTTGAGGGTGCCCAGCACGGTGCGGCCGGCGGGATCGGCGGCGGTGCGCATCATGGCGTGGCCGGCGGCCGGGCCGCCCAGCGCAAACGGCGTATTGGCGGTGAAGCGCCGTGCGTAGCGCGATGGTCGCACCATCTGCCAGCCGCCGGCGGATTGCTCCACCTCAATCACCGACACGCCATGCGCCGCCTGTGATTTGCGCACCTTCTCGGCCGTCCAGGTTTTGAGGCCATCGGGGTGCAGCAGCCCGTCGTCCACGTACTCATGGTTCTGAGCCAGCAGCCCGCGGCGTGAACCCTCGAGCGGGTAGTAATGAATGCCGTCGTGGTGCATGCCCATCTGCACGGCCTGCTCGGCTGCGCTGTGGCTGCCGTCACCGCGCCAGGCTGGCTGGTTGCCCGGCACGCCAATCGGCTCGCCCCAGGCCGCCAGGGCCGCGGCCACATAACCTTCGGGCACGACCAGACGGTCGGCGCTGTCGACCGGGACCGGTTTGAAGCCGGGCTTCAGGCGACCTGCCACCCCTTGCGCGGTGGCGCAGCCGGGTAGCAGGGGCGAGAAAAGCACCGCTGCGGCTGCGCCCGCCGACAGGCGCAACACCGTGCGACGGCTGGGGTCGGACACCTGGTGGATGTCGGGGTTGGAGGAGCCGTTGCTGTCCTCCATGCCGGTGAAGTCTTTGGCCATGTGCGTCTCCGGTTCTGGATGGGATGGTGCCGCCTGGCTGGCGCTCAGGCGTGCGTCAGATCGACAGCTCTACCGTGACCGGGGCGTGGTCGCTCGGCTTTTCTCGCTTGCGGGGTGCGCGGTCGATGCTGCAGGCGGCCACGCGCGCGCGCAGTGGCTCGCTCACCAGGATGTGGTCGATGCGCAGGCCACGATTTTTCTGGTAGCCGAGCATGCGGTAATCCCACCAGCTGAAGCTCTTCTCGGGCTGCTCGAACAGCCGGAAGCTGTCGACCAGGCCCAGGCCCATCAGCTGGCGGAAATGGTCGCGCTCTTCGGTAGTGTGGTGGATGGTTTCGCGCAGGCCTTCGGGGTCGTAGCTGTCACGGTCTTCGGGCGCAATGTTGAAATCGCCCAGCAGCACCAGCTGTGGGTGCGCGGCCAATTCTTCGCGCAACCAGTCGCGCAAACCGCGCAGCCAACTCATCTTGTACTCAAATTTCTCGGTGCCGGGCGCCTGGCCGTTTACGAAATAACCATTGACCAGGCGTATCGCGCCAGCCGGTGTGTCGAGCGTGGCCGCGATGACGCGAGACTGCTCGTCGGCGAAGCCGGGGATGTTTCTCACCACGTCGGCGAGCGGCACGCGGCTCAGGATCGCAACGCCGTTGTAGGTTTTCTGGCCGAACACCGCGGCCTGGTAGCCAATGGCGGCCAGCTCGGCGAACGGAAACTTGTCGTCGGTGAGCTTGAGCTCCTGCAGGCACAACGCATCCACCGGGTTGG
>JANOBJ010000138.1:0-2433 GCA_031411575.1 Betaproteobacteria bacterium
GCTTCGCGGTCTTGCTCACCTCAATGGCTTTGGGCGACAGGGCGTAGAAGCTCATGCCGGGCGGCAGCATCAGGCCCTTTTGCGAGCCGCTCACCGCCACGACCACACCCCATTCGTCGGGCTTGTACTCGGCCGACGCGAGGCCGGAGATCGTGTCCACCATCAACAGCGCCGGGTGCCGGGCGGCGTCGATCGCCTTGCGCACGGCGGCAATGTTGCTGGTCACGCCGGTGGAGGTTTCGTTGTGGATCACGCAGACGGCCTTGATCGCGTGCCCGGTATCAGCCTTCAGCCGCGCCTCGATCAGGTCAGCCTGCACGCCGCGCCGCCAGCTGGAAGGCACGCCGGCGTCAGTCCCGGGCAACGCCAGGAATTCGGTCCTGAGCCCGAGCCGCGTCGCCATCTTTTGCCACAGCGTCGCAAAGTGGCCGCTTTCGTACATGAGCACGTGGTCGCCCGGGCTCATCACGTTGATGAGCGCGGCCTCCCACGCCCCCGTGCCCGAAGCCGGGTAAATGATGACCGGGTGACGGGTCTGGAAAATCTGGCGGATATCGGCCAGCACCTTCAGGCCCAGCGCGCCGAACTCGGGGCCGCGGTGGTCAATGGTGGGCAGGCTCATGGCGCGCAGGATGCGGTCGGGCACCGGCGACGGTCCGGGGATCTGCAGGAAATGGCGTCCCGTGGGGTGAAAGTCGAGCGTCAGCATACGGTCAGTCCTTTGCAAGTTCGACCGCATTTTTGCATACAAAATATGATTGTCAAGTGTATTAGCAGTTGAATCAGGTTTGACTGTCTTGTTTTTTGCATACAAAATAAGAACATGACGGCTGAAATCATCACCATTGCGCGCCCGACACTGCACGAGCAGGTGGCCGCCCGCCTGCGCCAGATGCTGGTGGAAAACCTCATCACGCCCGGCGCCAAGCTCAATGAACGCGAGCTGGCCGAGGTGCTCAAGGTTTCCCGCACGCCGCTGCGCGAGGCGATCAAGATGCTGGCCGCCGAGGGGCTGGTCGAGCTGCTGCCCAACCGGGGCGCGGTGGCCGTGCTGCTTGGCGAAGACGATGTGCTCCACACGTTTGAAGTGATGGCGGGGCTGGAAGCGCTGTCGGGCGAGCTGGCCGCAGAGCGCATCACCGATGCCGAGCTGGCCGAAATCCGCGCCCTGCATTTCGAGATGATGGCGTGCTACACCCGGCGCGACCTGTCCAACTACTACCGCATCAACGCCACCATCCACCGCGCCATCAACGCCGCGGCCAAGAACCCCGTGCTGACGCGCACCTACACCCAGGTCAATGCCCGTCTGCAGGCGCTGCGCTTTCGTTCCAACCAGGACGAAGACAAGTGGACGCGCGCCGTGCAAGAGCACGAGCAGATGGTGCAAGCCCTGAGCGCGCGCGACGGCGCTGCCCTGCGCCGCGTGCTGACCGAACACCTGCACCACAAGCGCGAGGTGGTGATCGAGCAACTGCGCGCTGCCGCCATGCCCCTGAAAGCCTGACATGAACGCTCCCCTGCCCTTGACCGTGGCCCGCGAAACCGCCGCTCGTGATGCCGAGGCCGTGGCCCGCGCCAGCAACGACGTCGCCGGCCAGCTGGCCAAACAACTGGCTATCCAGACCCAGGGCGAGGTGCTGTTCTCGCCCGCCGACCGGGGCCGGTACGCGACCGACGCCTCGATCTACCAGGTGATGCCGGTGGGCGTGTTCGTGCCGCGCACTGCGGACGATGTGGCGTTGGCGCTCGATATCTGCCGCAGCCTGCAGGTGCCGATCGTGCCGCGCGGCGGTGGCACCAGCCAGTGCGGGCAGACAGTGGGCGCGGGCCTGGTGATCGATCACGCCAAGCACCTGCGCCGCGTGTTGGCGGTGGACGTGGCAGCGCGCACCGCCACGGTCGAGCCCGGCATCGTGCTGGACCACCTGAACGCGCAGCTCAAGCCGCACGGCCTGTGGTACCCGGTGGACGTGTCCACCAGCGCGCAGGCCACGCTGGGTGGCATGGCAGGCAACAACTCGTGCGGCAGCCGATCAATCGCCTACGGAAACATGGTGCACAACGTGCTCGGGGCCAGTGCGTGGCTGGCGGACGGCTCAATGGTCGACTTCGGACGCGTCGACAGGCTGTCTGGCCGTTCGCTCGCGATCGCGGAGTTCGTGCGTACGCTCGCGCACCGTCACCGCGACGACATCGAAGCCCGCTGGCCAAAGGTGCTGCGCCGGGTCGCAGGCTACAACCTCGATATCTTCCACAACCAGAATGAAAGGCCCTACACGACCGACGGCAGCGTCAACCTTGCGCATCTGCTGATCGGCTCAGAAGGCACGCTCGCGTACACGCGGAGCCTGACACTGCAACTCGCGCCGCTCCCGGGCAAGCGGGCGCTCGGGGTTGTCAACTTTCCCACGTTCCATGCCTCGATGGCCG
>JANOBJ010000139.1:0-3759 GCA_031411575.1 Betaproteobacteria bacterium
GCCATGGTGAGAGGTATGCCGCCCTGGCCGGACGGCTGGTCCACCGCGATCGGAAACCCCAGGCGGTATTCGTGGATGAACGCCTTCAGCGCCGCCGGACCCATCACGTCGTGGTGCTCAAAAACGGTGTGCAGGCCGATCACGGCGAGCTGGTCTTCGGGAAAGGTCTGGCGCAGTTTCAACATCTGGGGAATGCCGTGCACCACACAGCCCGGACACAGCATCTGGAACGCGTGAATCGCCACCACGCGGCCACGCAGGCCCGCCAGCGTGATCGGCGCGGGCGTGTTGAACCATTCGCTGACCTGCAGCGCCGGCATGGTGGTGACGGCGGGCATGCCCGGGAGGGGGTCAGGTGGGGTCGTCACGGTGGAGGCCTCAGAACTCGCCGTCCTTGATGTACGGGTAGCTCCACAGGATCGATTGCAGCAGGACCGACTTGACCCAGGCGGCGTGCATCTTCTCGACCTCGGCGGCCGGGGCGCCCTTGCTCGCCAGGAACGGCCTGAGCGTGGTGGTGACCGGAATCGTCAGCGCGGGCAGGTAGCGGAAGTTGACCTGCGCCGTGCTGTTGACCCTGTCGGTCTGGTTCTTCTTGAGGCGGTTGTGGCGCAGGCCGATCTCATGCTGGTAGTCCAGCCAGGCCTGGTCGTACCGGCCCTCCGCGGTGTCCAGGATCCACAGCGCGAAGCGCTTGCGCACGGCTGCCAGGTAGGCGCCGTCGGGCTTGCCGGTTTTCAGGTCGCCGAAGAACGCCACCAGTTCGGGTGTGGCGGCCACAAATCCGTACCAGACGTCCAGCACGGCGTCGGTCTGGTCGGCGAGGATGGCCTTGCTTTGCTTGAGCGCATGCGTGTCCTCTGCAGTGAACAGCAAGGTCTTTTGCAGCGCCGCCAGATCGGCCAGCGTGACCGGCGACCGCGCAAGCGAGGCGTGCCCATAGGTGTAGCCCGGCACGGCAGGCGCCGCGCCCGCGTGCTCGGGCACCACGCCGGGCCGGATGCAGGCGTGCAGAAGTTTCAACAGTTTCATGGTGCGGCACCCCCGTTGGTGGTGCCCCCCCGTGAACGCAGGGGGCCGGGTTGAACACAAGTCAGGAATGACAGTGTGGGGTGACATCCGATACTATTCGTGTCGTTTCGTACTTTATATATGACTATTCGTACAAAAACCGGTTCTGTTTCGGGCGCTGCCACCGTGGATCGCCTGTCGGCGCTGCTGGAGCGTTTCCGCGTACGGACGCACCTGTTCCATGTTGGCCCGCTGTGCGGCGCGACGACTTTCGACGCGCGACCGGGCCGGGGCTTCCTGCACGTGCTGCGCTGCGGGGAGATGGAGGTGGTTCATCCGGACGCGCAGGGCGTGCGGCGCAGGCTGACGATTGCCGAGCCCAGCCTGCTCTTCTATCCGCGGCCGCTGACGCACGGGTTCCACCACGCGCCGGCCGAGGGGTCCGATTTTTGCTGTGCCACCGTCGATCTGGATGGCGGCGACCGCAACCCGCTGGTGCACGCTTTGCCGCCGCTGGTGGTGCTGCCGTTGGCACAGGTGCAGGGGCTGGCGCCGGCACTGGATCTGCTGTTCGCCGAAACCGACCAGGTGCGCTGCGGCTCGCGGCTGCTGGCTGATCGCCTGTTCGAGGTGGTGCTGATCCAGCTGCTGCGCTGGCTGATTGACCACCCCGCGCAGGCGGGCATCTCCTCGGGCCTGGTCGCCGGTCTGGCTGACGCGCGGCTGGCGCGCACGCTGGTGGCCTTGCACGAAGAGCCTGGCGAGCCCTGGTCACTGGCACAGATGGCGCAGTGCGCCGGCATGTCGCGCAGCGCGTTTGCGGGCGCCTTCAAGGCGTCTGTCGGCCAAACGCCGGCTGACTACCTTGCCGGATGGCGGCTGGCGCTGGCCGAGACCGAACTGCGCAAGGGCCGCGCCGTGAAGGCGATTGCCGATGACCTGGGCTACGGAAGTGCCTCTGCGTTGTCGCGGCTGTTCAAGCAGAAGCTCGGCTGGTCACCCACGCATTGGCTGGCCCAGGCGGGTGACGCGGCGCCGCACCTCCCGACGCACCTCCCGTTTCGCCTCCCACCGGGTTGAAGCGCCGCTCACTCGTCCCGCTCGCCCGCCTCGTACAAGGTTTCGCGCCCCATGCGGTCCAGAATCAGCTCGGCGGTCCAGGGCAGCATCAGGGCACCGCAGCGGCTGTCGCGGTATAGCCGCTCCAGCGGCAGGTTTTTCATCATGCTCTGGCCGCCACAGGTGCGGATGGCCAGACGCGCGATGTCGTTGGCGCCCTCCATCACACTGTAGTGCGCGGCATAGAGGCGCAGCTTTTCGTCCTTGCTCGGGTTGGGCTTGGCCTCGGCGATGGCGCGGCTGAAGATGCTGCGCATGTTCTCGAGCTGAATGCGCATCTGCGCCACGGCGATCTGTTTGGTGGGGTACATGCGGCGCTTGACGGGCGGCTCGCCCGGAACTTCGCCACGCAGGTAGCTCACCGTGAAGTCATACGCGGCGTTGGCCAGCCCCAGGTAGGTCGGCGCGAGCGTGAAGAACATGGCCGGCCAGGTTTGCGCGCCCTTGAAGTAGATGCCGCGCGGCATGAGCTGCTCTGCGTCGGTGACGAACACGTCCTTGAACGCGAGGTTGCGGCTGACGGTGCCGCGCATGCCCATCGGGTTCCAGTCGCCGCTGATGGTCAGGCCTTCGGCTGTGGCGGGCACGCTGATGTAGAGCGTGTCGCGCGCGTCGGGGTGCTGGTCGCCCTTGTCCTCGGTGCACAGGATGCCGTAGTAGTTGGCGGCGCCAGACAGGGAAGCCCAGATTTTCTTGCCATTGATGAGCCAGCCACCATCGACCTTTTTGGCGCTGGTGCCAAACGGCGCGCGGCCGGCGGCGGCGGCCGTGCCTTCGGAAAACGGCTGGGCGTAGATGGCGCCATCGTTCACGATGCGCGCGAAGTGCAGTTCGCGCCGCACCGCATGCTCGGCCCGCTCGGCGTCGGTCATGGGAATGCCGTCGGCCAGCACACCGGTCCACATGGTGCTGCAGATGTGCATGTTCCAGGTCAGCGCGGTGGCGCCGCAGGAGCGCCCGATCTCGGCGGCCAGCATCATGTAGGTGGGGTAGTCGGCGCCTAGCCCGCCATGCGACTCGGGCACGCACAGGCGCAACAGGCCAGCTGCTCGCAGGTCGTCGTAGTTGGCGAACGGGAAGGTGGCGGTTTCGTCCCAGTGCGGCGCGCGCGGCGCAAATTTGGAGCGGCCGAGTTCGTGCACCAGGACCAGCAGTGAGCGTTGTTTGGCGGTGAAGGGCAGGTCACCCACGGCCGGGGTGAACGGCAGGTTTGCTAGTGATTCCATAGCGGCTTAGCTCCAGTGGACGCGGACATCGGGCATAAAAGACTTCAACAAGAGCTCTGACGGGCTGCGGCAGCCATGCGTCGCTCAGTGCCGCGACGTGGCCAGAAAGTCCAGAACGGCGCCATCAAACTCTTCGGGCGCTTCGAGGTTTTGCAGGTGGCCGATGCCAGGCAGTTCGACATAGCGGCTGCCATCGATCTGGCTGGCCATCTTGCGCATCACGGCGGCTGGCGCGTTCTTGTCAAACTCGCCGGCCAGCACCAGCGTGGGCCGGTGGATCGCGGCCAGACTGGCTCGGCGGTCGAAAGTGACAAGGGCTTCCAGCGCCTTGCGGTAGGTGGCGGCGTGCACGCCAGCCATGCAGCGCATTGCCAGTTGCACGCCCTCGGGCAGCGAGCCGGGG
>JANOBJ010000140.1:0-8775 GCA_031411575.1 Betaproteobacteria bacterium
GTGCATGTCCATCGACCCGCTGTCGCGCCCGCAGTCGGTGTTTGCGCTGCAAAAAGAACTCAGCCGCGAAGGCGAGCGCCGCTACACCAAGCTGACCGTGGCCGAAAAGCTTCGCCTGCAGTTCGACACACTGGTGTCAGACGGCAAAAAAATGACCAACGTGCGCGACGTCACCAGCCTCGGCTCCAAGTTCAAGTGAAGTTTTCGGTGTTCCAGGTCAGCCGGAAAGGCGGCCGCGAGAAAAACGAAGACCGCATGGGTTACTGCTACACCCGGGAATCGGGTCTGTTTGTGCTGGCAGACGGCATGGGCGGGCACCCCGAGGGCGAGGTGGCCTCCCAACTGGCGTTGCAAACCGTCTCGGCGCTGTACCAGAAGGAAGCGCGGCCGGTGGTGGCCGATGTCACGCAGTTTCTGGCTTCGTCCTTGATGGCGGCGCACCACCAGATCATTCGCTATGCCAGCGAAAAAGGCATGCTCGACACCCCACGCACCACGCTGGTGGCTGCGGTCGTGCAGGGTACGACGGCGACCTGGGTGCACTGTGGTGATTCGCGCCTGTACCTGGTGCGCGATGGCGTGATGATGACGCGCACGCGCGACCATTCCTACCTGGAGCACAAGAACGCAGGTGTCATCAAGCTCAACACCCTGAACCGCAACATCCTGTTCACCTGCCTGGGTTCCCCGACCAAACCGGTCTTTGATGTGACCGGGCCCATCACCCTGCAGCAGGGCGACAAAATTCTGCTGTGCTCGGACGGCCTGTGGGGCACGCTGACCGACGACGAGATCGTGCACGAGCTGAGCGCCTATGTGGTTTCCGAAGCCGTTCCCGAACTGGTTGAGCGCGCCTTGCGCAACGGTGGCGAGCATTGCGACAACGTGACCGTGATTGCGCTCGAATGGGAGACGCCGGACACCGAATCCACGCATGGCATTTCTACCGACAGCATCAGCGATGGTGTGTTTGCGTCGACCATTCAGGCGGGCGTGCTCGATACCGTCGTCGAAGAGCTGGACGACGCCGCCATCGAACGCTCCATCGCCGAAATCAACGAAGCCATCCGCCGTACCGCTGCCCGCAAGCCCTGAAAACGCGGCGCGCGCCAGGTGGCGCGCGATGGGGCAGACAGACATTCTCCAGGAATCACCTGACATGACGACTTTTCAACGCAGCGGCAACCGTGCCCATGACCAGCTGCGCCCCGTTCTCATCACGCGCGGCTACACCATCCATGCCGAAGGCTCGGTGCTGATCGAGTTTGGCAACACCCGCGTGCTGTGCACCGCATCGGTGGAAGAAAAGGTACCCGGTCACAAGCGGGGCAGTGGCGAGGGCTGGGTGACGGCTGAGTACGGCATGCTGCCGCGCGCCACGCACACGCGCAGCGACCGCGAGGCCGCACGCGGCAAGCAAAGCGGTCGCACGCAGGAAATCCAGCGGTTGATCGGCCGTTCGATGCGCGCCGTGTTCGACCTGAAGAAGCTGGGCGAGCGCACCATCCACCTCGATTGCGATGTGCTGCAGGCCGACGGTGGCACGCGCACTGCCAGCATCACCGGCGCCTTTGTCGCGGCGCAGGATGCGGTGGGTTCGCTGCTTGCCGCGGGCAGGCTGGCTGAATCGCCCATCACCGGCACGGTGGCGGCGATCTCGGTGGGGCTGCTGGACGGCGTGCCGCTGCTCGATCTGGAATACACGGAAGACTCCACCTGCGACACCGACATGAATGTGGTGATGACCGGTGCCGGCCATTTTGTGGAAGTCCAGGGCACGGCTGAAGGCGCGGCTTTCTCGCGCCCGCAGATGGACTCGCTGCTGTCGCTGGCCGAAAAAGGCATTGTGGAGCTGATTGCCCTGCAACTTCAGTCACTACAAAAATGATAGCTGAAAACGTCCATTCGGCGTGGACTCCAGGCAGTTCTGGTCGAAAAATCGTGCTGGCGTCCAATAACCGGGGCAAGCTGGCCGAACTGCATGCCATGCTGGCCCCGCTAGGTGTTGACCTCGTGCCGCAAGGCGACCTGGGCATCGGCGAAGCCGAAGAGCCTTTCCGCACCTTCGTGGAGAACGCACTGGCCAAGGCACGCCATGCCGCGCAGCACAGCCGGCTACCCGCGCTGGCTGATGATGCGGGTCTGTGTGTGGACGCGTTCGGCGGCCTGCCAGGTGTGGACACGGCCTTCTACGCCACCCAGTTCGGGTACGCCAAAGGCGACGACAACAACGTGCGCGCGCTGCTGGAGCAGATGCAAGGGGTCAGCAACCGTCGCGCTGTGCTGGTCAGCGCGCTGGTGGCTGTCCGTTGCCCGGTTGACCCCGAACCGCTGGTGGCAGTTGGTCGTGTGTATGGGGAGATTGCGCTCGAACCCGCGGGCAGCAATGGCTTTGGCTTTGACCCCGTGATGTACATCCCCGAGTTTGGCCTGACTTTTGCGCAGCTTCCGGTGGACGTCAAAAACGCCAACAGTCACCGCGGCAAGGCGGCGCAGCTCATGCTGGCGCTGATGCGCGAACGATGGGTCTGACCACCGCCGCGCACTATTTGCGGCCCGGCGTGCTGCAGCTGCCCGCTCTGCCACCGCTCTCTCTGTACGTGCACCTGCCTTGGTGCCTGAAGAAGTGCCCGTACTGCGACTTCAACTCGCACGAAGCCGCCAGCGGTCTTGCCCGGGAGATCGAGCAACGCTACCTTGACGCGTTGGTGGCGGATCTGGAAGCCGCACTGCCGCTGGTGTGGGGCCGTCCGGTGCACAGCGTCTTCATCGGCGGCGGCACGCCTAGCCTGTTCTCGCCGGCCAGCATTGACCGTCTGCTGGGCGATATCCGCGCGCGGCTGCGGCTGGAACCCGATTGCGAGATCACGCTGGAAGCCAACCCCGGGACCTTCGAGAAGGACCGCTTCAGGGCGTTTCGGGGAGCCGGAGTGACGCGCTTGTCAGTCGGCGTGCAGAGCTTCGATGACGCGCACCTTCAGGCGTTGGGCCGGGTGCACGACCGGGCGCAGGCGATTGCCGCGGTGGAAGAGGCGGCGCAGGCTTTTGACACGTTCAACCTCGACATCATGTATGCGCTGCCCGGGCAGTCGCTACAACAGCTGGAGCAGGATATGGCCGTGGCGCTTGCGCTGGGGCCGCCCCACATCTCCATCTACCACCTGACGATCGAGCCGAACACTTACTTTGCGAAGTTTCCGCCCCTGGTGCCCGAGGAAGACGCCGCCTACGCGATGCTCGACCGCATCACCGAGCTCACGGGCGAGCACGGCATGCAGCGCTACGAGGTCTCGGCGTATGCGCGGCCGGGTCATCGATGCTTTCACAACCTCAACTACTGGCAGTTCGGCGACTACCTGGGCATCGGTGCCGGCGCCCACAGCAAGCTCAGTTTTCCGCACCGGGTGGTGCGGCAAGTGCGCTTTCGCGAGCCGCGGCTGTACATGGACAACGCATTGGCCGGCCGCGCGATCGCGCAGGACGATGAGGTCAAACGCTCCGAATTGCCGTTTGAGTTCATGCTCAATGCGCTGCGCCTGAAAGACGGCTTTGCGCTGGCCGACTTCACCGATCGCACCGGTCTCGCCCTGACTGCCATCCAGGGCGCGCTGGACGAGGCGGAGCGCAAAGGCCTGATCACGCGTGACCTGGTGCGCGTGGTGCCAACGGAAAAAGGATTCGATTTCCTGAGCGACCTTCAATCGCTGTTCCTGGCGGACGGTTAAAATCGGCTGCCGCAGGAGAGTTGGGTGAGCGGTTTAAACCAGCAGTCTTGAAAACTGCCGACGGGCAACCGTCCGTGAGTTCGAATCTCACACTCTCCGCCATCAGGCCTTCAGCATGCCCTTGGTCTCGATGAACGAGACCACTCGGTCCACGCCGCTCAGGGTCTTGAGGTTGGTCATCACGTACGGCTTGTCACGGCGCATGCGCTGCGTATCGGCCTCCATCACGCCCAGATCGGCTCCCACGTAGGGCGCCAGATCGGTCTTGTTGATGACGAACAGGTCGCTCTTGGTGATGCCAGGGCCGCCTTTGCGCGGGATTTTCTCGCCGGCCGCAACGTCAATCACATAGATCGTCAAATCACTCAATTCCGGGCTGAAGGTGGCGGCCAGGTTGTCGCCACCGCTTTCCACGAACACCACGTCGGCGTCGGGAAAATCCACCAGCATGCGGTCGATCGCTTCCAGGTTGATCGACGCGTCTTCGCGAATGGCGGTGTGCGGGCAGCCGCCCGTTTCCACACCCATGATGCGTTCGGCCGCCAGCGCGCCGCTCACGGTCAGGATGCGCTGGTCTTCCTTGGTGTAGATGTCGTTGGTGATGGCCACCAGGTCGTACTGGTCGCGCATGGCCTTGCACAGCATCTCCAGCAAGGTGGTCTTGCCCGAGCCGACAGGCCCCCCGATGCCCACGCGCAAGGGCGGCAGTTTTTTGGTGCGGTTGGCGATGTGGTGCAAGCTCATGATCTGAACAACCTCGAGTATTGGGTTTCGTGCTGGGCCGACAGGATGGCCAGCATCGGGGAGAAAGCCTGGCGATCCGTGTCCGTCAGTTTCAACGCGTGGTCCACCGCGACAGGGATCTCGCCAGCCAGCCGCGCCAGTATGCGCTGCCCCGCGTTCTGGCCCAGCGGCACGGCCTTGAGTGCTGCCTGCACCATGTTCTCGGCCCAGCCGAACGCAAAGGCCAGCAGGCCATCGCGCACGCTGGCCTGGGTGCGGGCAATGGCCAGCGCAAACGCGACCGGGTAGGTCGGGTCCATGGCGCCGAGCGATTCGACGCGGGTCAGGGTGTCCGGGTTGGCGGCATGCTGGTTGCGCAACCATTCCACGAATGAGCGGCCCATCTGCTCGGTTTGCAGGCGCTGCTCGTGCGTTTCGCGGGTTTGCAGCACCCATTCATTGAGTTCGCGCACGCGTGGCAGGTGGTCGCTGCGCCAGGCGGGGATGGTCTGGGCCAGTACGGCCAGGTCAGCGCGCGCCAAGGTCAGGTGGAGCTGGTCGGTCAACCAGTCGGATGCTATCTTTTCTGTAGCTACTCCAGCCCGTTCGACGGCGACTTCCAGCCCTTCAGAGTATGAAAAGCCGCCAATCGGCAGCGCGGGAGACGCCAGCCAGATCAGGTGTAGCAGGCTGGCGTCGGACAGTCCGTCGGGCGGGTGCATCAGTCGTGGCTGTGCGGGTGAGGGTGCGAGCGTTGCTCGACGCGCTGGTCCAGGTGCTCCAGCGCATAGGGGCGAAAACCCTGCTCGGGCGCGCGGGCCGGCGCGTCGCTGTGGGCATGGCCGTGCGCGTGACCCTGCGACGAGTAGGCGCCGCCTTCCGGCTCAAACGGCGCGCTGGCGGCGTGGACGATCAGGTGCATGGCGCGCAGCATGTCGGCCAGCACGTGGTCAGGCTCGATCTTCAGGTGATCGGGCTTGAGCTCGATCGGCACATGGCGGTTGCCCAGGTGATAGGCGGCGCGTGTCAGGTCAAACGGCGTGCCGTGCGCGCTGCAGTGGGTGATCACCAGCACGGGTTGCGGTGCCGCCGTGACACGGATGAGCGAACCGTCTTCGGCCACCAGCACATCGCCGCCGCGCACCACGGTGCCGCGCGGCAGAAACACACCGATCTGGCGGCCTTGCGAATCCGTGGCGTCAAAGCGGCTCTTTTGCCGCACATCCCAGTCAAGCTCCACCGAGGCGGCGCGCTTGAACAGGACTGGTGCGAGGCCGTGGCCGCCGGCGAGAAGTTTGGAGACTTGGATCATGGCTGTATTGTGATGCGGAAGCCACCGGCGCACCGTGGCCGCGCACCGGAAGCGTCGAGGCTAAAACAGGAAGTACCGCTGCGCCATGGGCAGCACCGTTGCCGGTTCGCAGGTGAGCAGCTGGCCATCGGCTCGCACGGCGTATGTCTGCGCGTCTATTTCCATCTTCGGCAGGTAGCGGTTGTGGACCATGTCCTGCTTGCGCACCGTGCGAATGTTTTTCACCACGCTCAACGACTTGGCCAGGCCAAATTTTTCCTTGATACCGGCCGCCAACCCCGCCTGGGACACGAAGGTGAGCGAGGTCTTGGCCACCGCGCCGCCGAAGCTGCCGAACATGGGCCGGTAATGCACCGGCTGCGGGGTGGGGATCGACGCATTCGGGTCTCCCATCGCGGCCATGGCGATGAATCCGCCTTTCAGAATCAGCGCCGGCTTGACGCCAAAGAAAGCCGGCTTCCACACCACCAGGTCGGCCCATTTGCCGGCCTCGATGCTGCCCACTTCGTGGCTCATGCCGTGTGCGATGGCGGGGTTGATCGTGTACTTGGCGATGTAACGCTTGGCGCGAAAGTTGTCGTTGCGATCGCTGTCGCCGGCCCCGTCTTCGGCGCCGGTGGCGCGCAGCTTGCCGCGTTGCAGCTTCATCTTGTGGGCCGTCTGCCAGCAGCGCATGATGACCTCGCCCACCCGGCCCATGGCCTGGCTGTCGCTGCTGAACATGCTGATCGCGCCCAGGTCATGCAGCACATCCTCGGCGGCAATCGTTTCCTTGCGGATGCGGCTCTCGGCAAAGGCCAGGTCCTCGGCGATGGCGGGGTCGAGGTGGTGGCACACCATCAGCATGTCCACGTGCTCGTCCAGCGTGTTCACGGTGTACGGCATGGTCGGGTTGGTGGAGGACGGCAAAAAATTCGCCTCGCCCACCACACGCAGGATGTCGGGTGCGTGGCCGCCCCCCGCGCCCTCGGTATGGAACGCGCAGAGCGCGCGGCCCTTGGTCGCAGCGATCGTGTTTTCCACGAAGCCCGATTCGTTGAGGGTGTCGCTGTGGATCGCCACCTGGGTATCGGTCTCGTCGGCCACGTCCAGGCAGTTGCTGATGGCGGCTGGCGTGGTGCCCCAGTCTTCGTGCAGCTTCAGGCCGATCACGCCGGCATCGATCTGTTCGTGCAGTGCCGCCGGCAGCGACGCGTTGCCCTTGCCCAGAAAACCGAGGTTCATCGGGAAGGCATCGGCGGCCTGCAGCATGCGCTCGATATTCCATGCACCGGGTGTGCAGGTAGTGGCAAAGGTGCCGGTGGCCGGGCCGGTGCCACCCCCCAGCATGGTGGTGATGCCCGAGGCCAGCGCCTCTTCGATCTGCTGCGGGCAGATGAAATGGATGTGGCTGTCGATGCCGCCCGCGGTGACGATGTTGCCTTCGCAGCTGATGATCTCGGTGCCCGGACCGATGATGATGTCCACGCCGGGCTGGGTATCGGGGTTGCCGGCCTTGCCGATTTTGGCGATGCGACCGTCCTTGATGCCGATGTCGGCTTTGACGATGCCCCAGTGGTCGATGATGAGCGCGTTGGTCATCACGCAATCCATGGCGCCTTCGGCGCGGGTCTTCTGGCTCTGCGCCATGCCGTCGCGGATGGTCTTGCCGCCGCCGAATTTCACCTCTTCGCCGTAGCTGCCGGCAGCCAGCGTGAAGTCGCGCTCGACTTCCACCACCAGGTCGGTGTCGGCGAGCCGCACGCGGTCGCCAACCGTGGGGCCGAACATCTCGGCGTAGGCGCGTCGTCCGATGGTTGCCATAGTCCTTGCTTTCCGTTCGCCCTGAGCCTGTCGAAGGGTGGGCGAATCCGTTGCGTGATGGGCTTCGACAGGCTCAGCCCGAACGGCTAGAGTTTTCCCTGTACCAGGCCCTGAAAGCCAAACACCTTGCGGTCCCCGGCGTAGTCCACCAGCTCGACCGTGCGCTGCTGCCCGGGCTCAAAGCGCACCGCCGTTCCCGAGGCGATGTTCAGCCGCATACCGCGCGCTGCCGCACGGTCAAAGCCCAGTGCGCCGTTGGTTTCGGCAAAGTGGTAGTGCGAGCCTACCTGGATCGGCCGGTCGCCGGTGTTCTGCACCACCAGCGTGAGGCTGCGACGCCCCACATTGAGCGCGTGGTCGCCGTCTTCAGGTATCAGTTCGCCGGGGGTCATGCGAGCCTCTCATTGCGTGCTATTTGCCGCCGCGCGACAGCCAGACGGCCGCCGCCGCCAACGCGGCCACCACCACGAAGCCCCAGGTGTCCGAAGCGTGCCAGTGAAGCGGCGCCATGCCGTGGCCGTCGTGTGCGAGCGCCGTGTGCACGATGAACAGGGGAATCAGGTATGCTATTAATTTCATAGCTAACTATGACCAATGGATGCGGACAACGGGCGTATTTTGCTTGAAAAACACTCAAACAATGGGTTGGTGGACCGTCACCAGCTTGGTGCCGTCAGGAAAGGTCGCTTCGACCTGGATATCCGGGATCATCTCGGCAATGCCGTCCATCACCTCGGCCCGCGTGAGCACTGCGCGTCCCTCGCTCATGAGTTGCGCCACGGTCTTGCCATCACGCGCGCCCTCCATCACCGCGGCTGAAATCAGCGCCACCGCTTCCGGGTAGTTGAGCTTGAGCCCGCGCGCCTTGCGCCGCTCGGCCAGCAGGGCCGCCGTGAAGATCAGCAGCTTGTCTTTTTCGCGGGGGGTGAGTTCCATGGTGCAAGCGTGTCAAAGCGGAGGTGCTGTTTCATTATCCAGCAAGGCCGATGCCAGCCTGCGGGCCGGCCGCCCGGTGGTGCCGGTGGCACGGAATCTGCACCGGAACCCCGTGAGCCCCAGCCCCTCCCATACCCCCGTTCTGGACACGCCCCTGCGGGAAGGCGGGCCTGACGCGCCGCAGCGGGTGGTCAAAGTCCGGCGCGACTACAACAGCTGGGTGGCCAGCGAGACCATGGAAGACTACGCGCTTCGCTTCACGCCACAGCGTTTTCG
>JANOBJ010000141.1:0-22089 GCA_031411575.1 Betaproteobacteria bacterium
GCCGTCGAGCGAGTGCTTGATGGTCTCGGTGTTGTACAGCACACCGTCGTAGGTGCTCTGCGTGAGCGTCAAGATGCGCGGCTTCACGGTCTTCGCGTCCACATGCTTGAGCAGCGGGTTGGCCCTGATCTTGGCCTTGATGGCCGCCGGTTCAAACTCACTCTGCGGAATCGGCCCGATGATGCCGAAATGGTTGCGCGTGGGCTTCATAAACACGGGAATCGCCCCGGTCATGATGATCGCGTGCAGGATGGATTTGTGGCAGTTGCGGTCGACCACCACCACGTCGCCCGGCGCCACCGTATGGTGCCAGACCATCTTGTTGGAGGTGCTGGTGCCATTGGTCACGAAGAAGCAGTGGTCGGCGTTGAAGATGCGCGCGGCGTTGCGCTCGCTCTCGCCAATGGCGCCGTCGTGGTCGAGCAGCTGGCCCAGTTCTTCCACCGCGTTGCAGACGTCGGCGCGCAGCATGTTCTCGCCAAAGAACTGGTGGAACATCTGGCCAACGGGTGACTTCAGGAACGCCACGCCGCCCGAGTGACCCGGGCAGTGCCAGCTGTACGAACCATCCTGCGCATAGTCCACCAGTTCGCGGAAGAACGGCGGCTGGATGCCTTCCAGGTAGCTCTTGGCTTCGCGGATGATGTGTCGCGCCACGAACTCGGGCGTGTCCTCGAACATGTGGATGAAGCCGTGCAGCTCGCGCAGGATGTCGTTGGGCATGTGGCGCGAGGTCTTGGTCTCGCCATACACATAGATCGGCACGTCCAGGTTCTTGCGCCGCACCTCCTCGATGAAGTTGCGCAGGTTCAGCACGACCGGGTCAAGCTCCGGCCCGGGCGTGAACTCTTCGTCGTCAATCGACAGGATGAAGGCACTGGCGCGGCTTTGCTGCTGCGCAAACTGCGACAGGTCGCCGTAGCTGGTCACGCCCAGAATCTCGAAGCCTTCTGCCTCGATCGCCTGCGCCAGCGCGCGGATACCCAGGCCAGAGGTGTTCTCCGAACGGAAGTCCTCGTCAATGATGACGATGGGGAAACGAAATTTCATGCGGACCTCCGGGGAAACGGCAAAAAAGCCAAAGCAGGCGCGAAGTGTAAGGAATTAAATGCGGCCACCATCTGGACTCTGCGGCTTTTGTCCCAAAATGTGGCACATGGAACACATGCGGAGGGAACATGGCTGAATCGACCATCTGGTGGCTCATGGCCGGCACGGCCGTCGGGGTAGAACTGCTGACGGGCACGTTTTACCTGCTGATGCTGGCCATCGGGCTCGCGGCGGCGGCTGTGGCGGCACACCTGGGCGCTGGGGTCGTCGTCCAGCTGCTGGTGGCCGCTGTGGTCGGCGGCGGCGCCGTGGTGGGCTGGTACTTCGTGCGCAAGAAGCATCCGGAGAGCGCTGCCGCGGGATCCAACCGCGACGTGAACCTGGATATTGGCGAAACAGTCTATGTCAGCACGTGGCAGCCCGACGGCACCGCTGCCGTCAAGTACCGGGGCGCTCAGTGGACGGTCGTCCACCGCCCTGGCACTTCGCTCGAAAGCGGCAACTATCGGGTGGCCGAAGTGGTGGGCAACCGCCTGCTGGTTGACAAGATTTGATCGTTGGTTGGTCGTTGTCCGATCGTTCTGGGTGACTCAAGGAAAAACAAATGGAAATCGCTGTTCTCATCTTCATCATTGCAGTCATCTTCATCAGCCGGTCCGTCAAGGTGGTGCCGCAGCAGAACGCCTGGGTGGTTGAGCGGCTGGGCAAGTACCACGCCGCACTCACGCCGGGCCTGAACTTTCTGGTGCCGTTCATCGACAAGGTGGCCTACAAGCACAGCCTGAAGGAAATACCGCTCGACGTGCCCAGCCAGATCTGCATCACCCGCGACAACACGCAGCTGCAGGTGGACGGTATCCTGTACTTCCAGGTGACCGACCCGATGCGCGCGAGTTACGGCTCGTCGAACTACATCGTGGCGGTGACGCAGCTGGCGCAGACCTCGCTGCGCAGCGTGATCGGCAAGCTGGAGCTGGACAAGACGTTTGAAGAGCGCGACATCATCAACGCACACGTGGTCGCCGCCATTGACGAGGCCGCGCTCAACTGGGGCGTGAAGGTCCTGCGCTACGAGATCAAGGATCTCACGCCACCCAAGGAAATCCTGCACGCGATGCAGTCGCAGATCACCGCCGAGCGCGAGAAGCGCGCGCTGATCGCAGCGTCTGAAGGCCGCCGTCAGGAGCAGATCAACATCGCCACCGGTGAGCGCGAGGCCTTCATCGCGCGCTCCGAAGGTGAAAAGCAGTCCATCATCAACAACGCGCAGGGCGAGGCGGCCTCCATCATGGCCGTGGCCGAAGCCACGGCACAGGCCATCGAGCGTATTGCCGCCGCGATCCGCCAGCCCGGCGGCGAACAGGCGGTGCAGCTCAAGGTGGCCGAGAAGGCTGTGGAAGCCTACAGTCGCGTGGCCACCGACGCCACCACCACATTGATTGTTCCCAGCAACATGACCGAGGTATCAGCACTGATCGGTTCGGCCATGAAAATGATCCAGACACAGAAGCCCGCATGAGCCAGTGGGCCGTTCCAAGGGCCGGTGACACCTCAGCGCGTAGCGCGAAGGCCAAGCCATGAGCGCCGTAGCGATGAATGTGCTGGGCGGCAAGCTCTTGCCCTGCTCGTACGACCCACTGACCGGCTACCTGCGCGACGGGTGCTGCAGCACTGATGAGTCCGACCACGGCACCCATGTGGTCTGCGCCCGCATGACGGCCGAGTTCCTGTCGTTCTCGCTTGAGCGCGGCAACGACCTGATCACCCCGCGCCCGGAGTGGCGCTTTGCGGGCCTGGACCCCGGCGACCGCTGGTGCCTGTGCGTCAACCGCTGGAAAGAGGCGCTGGATGCCGGCTGTGCCCCGCCCGTCGTGCTGGAGTGCACGCATGTCCGGGCACTGGATTTTGTAGGCTTGAACGAATTGCAGCAGCACGCCCTGCCCGGCCGCACCGCTTCGCGCTGATACAATCGCGGGCTTCGGAGCGGTGGATGAGTGGTTTAAGTCGCACGCCTGGAAAGCGTGTGAGGGTTAACAGCCCTCCGCGGGTTCGAATCCCGCCTGCTCCGCCAAATAAAACCCATGAAAAAAGCCACCTTGCGGTGGCTTTTTTCGTTCAGGCGGGCCTGATCAGTTCAGGGCCGACTTCTTGCCGTCCTTGTACACGTACAGGGTGATGGCGGGGTTCTTCAGTTCGCCGTTGGGCTCAAAGGCGATCGTGGTGGTGATGCCCTTGAAGTTGGTTTCCATCAGCTTGGAGGTATAGACCTTCGGGTCGACCGAATTGGCGCGCTTCATGGCGTCCACCAGAACAAAGGTCGCGTCGTAGGTGTACGGGCTGTAGACCTGGAACTGGTTGGGGTACTTGGCGTCGTACTTTTTCTTCCAGGCTTCGCCGCCGGGCATCTTGGCCAGCGAGGCACCGCCTTCAGCGCACACCACGTTGTTCAGCGTCTTGGCGCCGGCTGCCAGCTTGGCGATCTCCGACGTGCAGATGCCGTCGCCGCCGAAGTACTTGACGTTGGCCAGGCCGAGTTGCTCCATCTGGCGCAGCATCGGGCCGGCTTGCGGGTCCATGCCGCCGAAGAAGATCGCATCAGGCGCCTTGGCCTTGACGGCGGTCAGGATCGCCATGAAGTCAGTTGCCTTGTCGGTGGTGAACTGCTCGTCCACGACGGTCATGCCCTTTTGCTGGGCAGTCCGCTTGAACACTTCAGCCACGCCCTGGCCGTAAGCGGTGCGGTCGTCGATGATGGCAACCTTCTTCAGCTTGAGCGTATCTGCCGCATAGAACGCCAGGCCAGCGCCCAGGGCGTTGTCGTTGGCGATGATGCGGTAGGTCGTCTTGTAGCCGGGCTTGGTCAGGTTGGGGTTGGTGGCCGCACCCGTCACGTGGGGAATACCGCAGTCGTTGTAGACCTTCGACGCCGGGATGGTGGTGCCCGAATTCAGGTGACCGACCACGCCAGCAACTTTGGCGTCGCACAATTTTTGTGCGGCAGCAGTGCCCTGTTTCGGGTCGGCTGCATCGTCTTCAGCCTGGATTTCGAACTTGATCTTCTTGCCGCCGATGGTGACACCCTGCGCATTCAGGTCTTCGATGGCCATGCGGACACCGTTCTCGTTGTCCTTGCCGTAGTGGGCTTGGGCACCGGAAACAGGCGCAACGTGGCCAATCTTGACCACTTGATCCTGTGCGGATGCCATGCCGGCAATAGCGGCGATGGCAGCAGCAACCGTCAATTTCAACTTCAAACGCATAAAAACTCCAGGTAATTGAGGAAAAGGTTGAGAAGCAATTTATAGCTTCACGGCCGCGAACATATCGCAATTTTCAGGCCCGAACCATAGGGAACATGCTAGGTTCACGCCGATAAGGGGGTTTACCCTCAAGCAAGTTCGGCTAATGCAGCGGGCTGAATGATAGCCCACGCGGGAGCGTCACCCCTCGTTCTGCGGGAATCGATTGGTGGCGAGTTCCTGGGCAACGGCATCGGACACGGAGTCTCGAACCACCATCTCGATCTCGTCTCGCAGGCGCGGCTCCAGCAACTTGACCTGGTCGCGCACCACCAGCATCACCACCTCACGCAGCCGGCCTTCCAGCGATACGTCCACGCGCTGCATGACGCGGTGGACGATCTGCTCCTGCTGGAACGGTGTGAGGACCGGCGGCTCGATGCGTAGCGGCACCACTGGCGCCGGCGGCGCTGCCGTCGGCACGTCCATGGGTACGTTCATGGGCATGTCCATCGGCGCAAAGGACTCGGCCAGCGGTGGTGGCTCGGCTCCCGGCACCACGACCTCGGTCAGGGTCGGCACAAAACGCGGCGGGGTCCGGGACGACAGCGGCATCAGTTGCTCGCTTTCTGTGCCAGGTCGTGCCGGACGATGGCATAGCCACGGTCGGTGTAGTGGCGCCATCGGTTGCGCGCGCAGGTGCGGTCAGTTTCGCCTGCGGTCACGATCTCAATCAGCCGCTCAAAGCGCTCAAAGCCGGCTGGCACCTCATCGCCCAGGTTAACCAGCACGCCGTGGGACGGTGCGCCCGTCAACGCTTCAGCCAGTACCACGGGCGAATGAGCGACCAGCGCAACATCGCTGTCGGCCCGGCAGTGCGGTACGAACTCCAGCGCACCGAACGTCCAGAGCGCCGTATCCAGCTGGCTCAGGCTGTCGGCCGCGCCTGTCACGACAACGCGGGCACCCGCACCAGTGGCCTTGCGCAGCAATCGGCAAACGTAGCCGAGTTTGTCGGGCGCATTGAAGTGAAACGCGACTTCGGTCATCTCAGCCGATCATCTGGCGCCTGCAGCCTTGATCTTTGCTCGCGTGGGACGGGCGGCGGGCGCCGATGCCGTGGCACCCGACAGCAGGTACTCCAGCAGCAGCGCGACCGGTCGACCGGTCGAGCCTTTGGCGATACCGCTTTTCCAGGCTGTGCCGGCAATATCCAGGTGCGCCCATGCAAAGCTGCCAGCAAACCGCTGCAAAAACTTTGCGGCGGTCACAGCGCCTGCCGCGCGGCCGGCAATATTGGCCACGTCGGCGAAATTGGTCTTGAGCCCTTCGGCATACTCGTCGTCCAGCGGCATGCGCCAGCACGGGTCGCATACTGCATCGCCAGCCGCCAGCAGGGCTGCCGCCAGCGGGTCGCTGGGCGAAAAGAGCCCGCTGCGCACACCGCCCAGCGCCACCACGCAGGCGCCCGTCAAGGTGGCGATATCGACCACGGCCGCCGGCTTGAAGCGCTCGGCATAAGTGAGCGCGTCACACAGCACCAGGCGGCCTTCGGCGTCGGTATTGAGGATCTCGATGGTCTGGCCACTCATGCTGGTGACCACGTCACCCGGCTTCACGGCGCGCCCATCGGGCATGTTCTCGCAGGCGGGAATCAGCCCCACGACGTTGATGGCCGGGCGCAGCTCGGCCAGCGAGCGGAACACGCCCAGCACGCTGGCAGCGCCACACATGTCGAACTTCATCTCATCCATCTCGGGCGCTGGCTTGATGGAGATACCGCCGGTATCAAAGGTGATGCCCTTGCCCACCAACACCACCGGTGCGTCTGTCTTGCGCCCGCCGTCGTAACGCAGAACGATGAAGCGAAGCTGCTCTTCCGAGCCCTTTGCAACCGCCATGAACGAGCCCATGCCCAGCCGCGCCACCTCTTTCGGGCCCAGCACCTCGCATTTGACCTTGGGCAGCTTGCCCAACGAACGTGCCGCATCCGCCAGCAGCGACGGGGTGGCGTGGTTCGCAGGCCGGTTGCCCCACTCCTTGGCGAACTCGACACCCATGACCGTGGCCGAGCCGCGTTCAAACGCCGCCTTGCGACTGGCTGCGTCCGGCACGCCCAGTAGCACCCGCTCGATCCGGCGGCCCTCGGCCTTGGATTTGGTCGTGGTGTACACGTAGCTCGCGTCGGCCATGGCGGCGATGGCCACCTGCAGCGCGGCATCACCCGGATCGGCCGCGAATACCACGCACACCCGCTTGACGGCAGCGCTCTTGATGCCCGAGATCGCGGCCTGCACGGCCTGGCGCACGTGCTTGACGGTGCCGTCGCCCGCTCCGGCCAACACCACGCGCCGCGAGACGACACCACTCACCCGGTAGAGCTGCAGCAGCTTGCCCGCCTTGGCATCAAAATCAGCCGCCGTCACGGCTTCACGCAGGTGCCGGCTGACCGCATCGGATGCCTTGCCGCGCGCCTTGGCGTCGGCTTCGGTCACCACGACGACCAGTGCGTCGGCACGTTCGGCGGCAGCGCCTGCGAGGTCGAGGGATTTAAGTTCGAAGTTCATAATCGCGTTTTTCCTTGAAACCGATGTTATTCCATTCCTCCATCCGCAAGGAGCTCGCACGCAGTTTCGGCGCGACCCTGGTGGTGCTGGTCACCATCGTGATGACCATGATGCTGATCCGCACGCTGGGGCAGGCATCCCGCGGCAGCGTCAACCCGTCCGAGGTGCTGATGGTGCTGGGCTACACGGTGCTCGGTTACCTGCCCAGCATCCTCACGCTCAGCCTGTTCATCGCCATCGTGGCCACGCTGTCGCGCATGTTCAGCGACAGCGAGATGGCCATCTGGTTTGCCGCCGGGCGAGGGCTCACCAGCTTCATGGGGCCGCTGTTCCGGTTTGCGTGGCCGATCCTGCTGGTGATTGCCGTGATGGCGCTGGTGGTCTGGCCGTGGTCGAACCAGCAGGCCCGCGATCTGCGTGACCGCTACGAGCGCCGGGGCGACCTGGAACGCATCGCGCCCGGCCAGTTCCAGGAATCATCAGGCGGCAGCCGGGTCTTCTTCATTGACAAGGACACGCCCGACAACAAATCGGGCAACAACGTGTTCATCTCCGCCATTGAGCGGGGCAAGCAGTCGGTCACATCGGCGCGCAGCGGCCGCATCGACTACATCGGCGAATCGCGATTCCTGCTGCTCAACAGCGGCCAGCGGCTCGAAAGCACCACCGGTGCGCCCGACCTCAAGATCAGCGAGTTCGAGGAGTACGGCACGCAGATCGGCGTTGACGCCCTGACGACGCGCGACAACGTGCCGCCAAAATCCAAGCCCACCCTCACCTTGCTGCTCGAGCCCTCGCGCCAGCACCAGGGCGAACTGGCCTGGCGCATCGGCCTGGCGTTGGCGGCCCTCAATTTCGTGGTGCTCGCGCTCGCGGTGTCCAGCGTCAACCCGAGGGCCGGGCGCAGCGGCAACATGCTGTTCGCACTGTTTACCTTCGTCGTGTACTACAACCTGCTCAACCTCGGCCAGAGCTGGATTGCCAGCGGTCGCATCTCGTTCGCGGGCCTGTTGCTGGCCCTGCATGGCGGCATGCTGCTGGCATCATTGGCCTGGCTGGGCAAACGCCACAACAACTGGTCGCTGAGAAGCCTGCTGTCACGGCGGAGCGCCGCGCCGTGAAAACCATCCGCACGCTGATTTATGGCGAGGTGATCTCGGCCGTCGCGTTTGTCACGCTGGGTTTTCTGGCGCTGTTTTTCTTCTTTGATTTTGTCGACGAACTACAGGGCATCGGGCAAGGCGGCTACCAGCTGCGCCACGCCCTCCTCTACGTCGCGCTGCTGATCCCCAGCCACCTGTACGAACTGCTCCCCATCACCGTACTGATCGGCTGCATCTTCGTGATGGCGCGGCTGGCCGAGAGTTCGGAGTACACCATCCTGCGCACCAGCGGACTGGGGCCATGGCGGGCGCTGAAAACATTGCTCGTGCTGGGTGCCGGCTTTGTGGTCCTGACGTTTCTGATAGGCGACTACGCGGCACCGGCCAGCGACCGCACCGCGCAGTTGCTCAAATCGCGCTACCAAGGCCTGATCACGGTCGGACAGACCGGCGCCTGGCTCAAGGAAAAGCAGGACTACAACAGCTACGCCGCCAATGTGGCGGCGCTGACACCCGACGGCAACATGCAGCGCATCCGGATCTTCGAGTTTGACAACCGGGGCTTCCTCGTGTCCCTCATGCAGGCCGAGAAAGGTCGCTTTGGTGAAGACGATTCGTGGCTGCTGGAAAAGGTGGAGCGCAGCGAGTTCACGACCCGGGGCGCCAATGACGCGCGCGTGGAACGGCTGCAATCGGCCAGCTTCCGGTGGCCGACCTCGCTGACCGCCGAGATGGTGTCCGCCGCCTTGCTCAAGCCCGACCGCATGCGCACGGTGGACCTGTTCCAGTACATCCGGCACCTGAACGCCAATGGCCAGACCGCGCAGCGCTACGAAATCGAGTTCTGGCGCAAGGTCTTCTACCCGTTGAGTTGCCTGGTGATGGTGGTGCTGGCACTGCCATTTGCCTACCTGCACTTTCGTGCCGGCGGCATCACCAGCTATGTGTTCGGCGGCGTGATGATCGGCATCAGCTTCTTCCTGCTGAACAACGTATTCGGCTATGTCGGCACGCTGCAGAACTGGTGGCCCTGGCTCACCGCAGCCGCTCCCGGGCTGATCTATTCTGTTTTTTCGCTGGCGGCCTTTGGCTGGCTGGTGCTAAGGCGATAGCCATGGCGACACGCGGCATCATCCTGTTTGCACACGGTTCGCGCGATCCGCTGTGGCATCGCCCGATTGAAGCTGTGGCGGCGCGCATTGGCGCCATCGACACCGAAGCGGCCGTGGCCTGCGCCTACCTGGAACTGAGTACCCCAGACCTTGCCACCGCAGCTGGCGGCCTGATCGCGCAGGGGCTTTCCCGCATCAGCATCGTCCCGCTGTTCCTGGGCGTGGGCAAACACGCGCGTGAAGACCTGCCCCTGCTGCTGCAAGCTCTGCGTGCGCAGCATCCCGCCGTGCAGTTCGACCTGCAACCTGCGATCGGCGAAGACCAGCGGCTGATCGATCTGATGGCGCGCATCGCCACCGGCTGAAAATACCCAAGGAGCGCATAACAAACGGGATTGTTAGTAGAATTTCAGTATGAACCTGCACCAGTTCCGATTTGTACAAGAAGCCGCCCGGCGCAACCTCAACCTGACCGAGGCCGCCAAGGCGCTGCACACGTCGCAGCCGGGTGTGTCCAAGGCCATCATCGAGCTGGAAGAAGAACTGGGCGTGGAGATCTTCGCGCGCCATGGCAAGCGCCTGAAACGCATCACCGAACCCGGCCAGCACGTGCTCAAAAGCATCGAGCTCATCATGCGCGAGGTCGGCAACCTGAAGCGCATTGGCGAGCAGTTCAGCGCCCAGGACAGCGGCACGCTCTCGATTGCCACCACGCACACCCAGGCGCGCTACGTGCTCCCCGTGCCCGTGGCCCGGCTGCGCGAGGCGTACCCCAAGGTCAACATCAGCCTGCACCAGGGCGCGCCTGACCAGGTGGCCAAGATGGTGATCGACGAAACCGCCGAGATCGGCATCGCCACCGAATCGCTGGCGGATTACCCCGACCTGGTGACCCTGCCCTGCTACGAGTGGCAGCACGTGCTGGTGCTGCCTGCCGACCATCCGCTGGCCAAAAAAGAGCGCATCTCGCTGGAAGATCTGGCGGCTGAGCCCATCATCACCTACCACCCGTCGTTTACCGGCCGCACCCGCATCGACGCGGCGTTCGCGCAGCGCAAGCTCACCCCGCGCATCGCGCTGGAAGCGATTGACTCGGACGTCATCAAGACCTATGTGCGGCTGGGCCTGGGCATCGGTATCGTGGCTGAAATGGCGGTGCGCGACGATGGCAGCAACAGCGACCTGGCGGTTCGCCCGCTGGGCCACCTGTTCGGCCAGAACATTGCGCGGGTTGCGTTCAAGCGCAGCGCCTACCTGCGCAACTTTGTCTTCAAGTTCGCTGAATTACTGAGCGACCGGCTCGACCGCAACCTGATCGCCAAGGCATTGTCCGGCCACATCAACGACTATGAATTGTGATTCACCCCCGAAGCGGCCTTGGGCCGCCTCCCCTCCAGGGGGCGCCACCAGCGGCCCGGCTAAGCCGGTTCCGCGGTCGCTGCTTGAACAGACATTCATCGCTGGCACTACCTCCATGAGCACAATCCTCGAACGCACCCCCGTCCTGCAAACCAAGCTGCCTGCCGTCGGCACCACCATCTTCACGGTGATGTCGGGGCTGGCCGCCGAGACCGGGGCGGTCAATCTGGGCCAGGGTTTCCCGGACTTTGCCTGCGACCCGCAACTGGTGCAGGCCGTGACCGATGCCATGGTCAGCGGCCACAACCAGTACCCGCCGATGACGGGCGTAGCCGTGCTGCGCGACGCGATTGCCGCCAAGCTGGTGGCACTGCATGGTCGCACCTATGACCCGGCCACCGAGATCACTGTTACCGCGGGCGCCACGCAGGCCATCATCACCGCCGTGCTGGCCGTCGTGCGGCCTGGCGACGAGGTGATCGTGCTGGAGCCGTGCTACGACAGCTACGTGCCCAACATCGAACTGGCCGGTGGCACCGTGGTACGCGTGCCGCTCACCCCGGGGACCTTCCGGCCCGACTTTGACAAGATTTCGGCCGCCATCAGCCCGCGCACCCGCGCCATCCTCATCAACAGCCCGCACAACCCGAGCGCCACCATCTGGTCCAAGGCCGACATGCTGCGCCTGCAGGACCTGCTGGCACCGACCGAGGTACTGCTGATCAGCGACGAGGTGTACGAGCACATGGTCTATGCGCCGAACGAGCACCAGAGCGCCGCGCGCTTCCCCGGGCTGGCGGCCCGCGCCTTCATCGTCAGCAGCTTCGGCAAGACCTACCATGTGACCGGCTGGAAAGTCGGCTATGTGGCCGCGCCGGCCTCGCTGACGACCGAGTTCCGCAAGGTGCACCAGTTCAATGTGTTCACGGTCAACACGCCGGTGCAGTACGGCCTGGCGAGCTACATGGCCAACCCCGCGCCCTACCTGGAACTGCCCGCCTTCTACGCCGCCAAGCGCGACCTGTTCCGCGCCGGTCTGGCGCGAACCAAGTTCAAGCTGCTGCCCAGCGAAGGCAGCTATTTTCAGTGTGTCGATATTTCAGAGTTGAGCGTGCCCGAACGCCACCTGCCCGAAGGCGATTTCTGCCAGTGGCTCACGCGCGAGATCGGCGTGGCGGCGATTCCGCTGTCGGCCTTCTACGGCGACGGCTTCGACCAGCGCGTCATCCGGTTTTGCTTTGCGAAGAAAGACGAGACGCTGAACATGGCGCTGGGCCGGCTGGCGAAGCTGTAGCCCGAACCAAACTGGAATGCTATTCTATTAATAGCAAACAATGACCAACTGATGCGGACGTGTGGCCATTTTGGCTATAAATCCGGGCCCGCGAGGCCTTTTCAGCACTGCACCGAATTCTTGCAGAATTTCTCCAGCTCACGCACCGTCGCCTTGCCCGCCACGGGCTGTTTGGCCTTCGGTCCCACATCCAGGCTGAGCTTCATTTCGTATTTCTTGAAGAAGTCGTCGAACAGCTCGCCGCCGAGCGTGGCGTAGGCCGTCAGCGTGTCGGTTTTGGGGTCGTGCTCCAGCAGCACAGCGCACAGCGGCTGGGTGGCGGGGCCGCCGAGCACCTGGGCGCCCTTGGCGGGGTCGTACTGGCTGTGGTCGGCGCAGCAGTGGATCAGGTTGTCCTGCAGGCCCTTGGCCGATTTGGCCTTGCGAAAACTGATGAAGCTGACCTGCGGCGTTGGGTACACGAGCTGGTGCGCGCAGATGGCGCTGAACGCCACCACGCTGCGTTGCGGCCCCACGCCGCCGGGCCAGGCGTAGGCGTCTTTGGTTTTGGTGGCAAGCTGGTTGGGCAGCGCGGGCTGCCCCAGGTTCAGCAAAAAGACCGGCGTGGCTTCAAACGGGTAATGAAACACGTAATTGGTCTGCGCCTTCAGCGCAGACGCCTTGAGCGGATCGCCAAATTCATTGGCCAGCACGGCGCGTGCATAGCTTTTGGGCTTCGCGTCGGCCGCCCACACCGGTAGCGCGGCACCGGCCGACAGGCAGGCGGCGCTGGCCGAACAAGACTCGATAAACGTGCGACGGTCCACTGGCTCTCCCTTGGATTTTGGCCAGCCGCCAAGTTAAACGGCGCCGCCGGGCTTGTCAAATGGCACGTCTTCGGGGCATGCCGCCCGACCGAACCTGCGTGCAGCCAGCGGCTAGAACTGATCCGGGAACGCCTCGATCGGAGCTGCCTTGCTTTGTTCATGGAACTGCGCAGGAAAGTACGCCGGGGCGGCCCCGGTCGAGCCGGGCGCGTCGCGGACCGCCACGTCAACCGACACCGACAGGAATGGCGATGTCAGTACATGCCAGTCCGGGGCGGAATTCGCCCAGCCGGCAGCCACCAGCACGCCGCCCACGCCCCACGCCACCGACAGCACCCAGAGCGACGCCGCCAGCGTGGAATGCAGCTCAAACCATTCCTGGGTGAAAAAATGGGGTTGATGGATCTGGCTCATGGTGTCCTCCCGGGTTTCAAACGTGTCGTGAAGCCTTGGCAGAGGTCCGGTGCGGCGAGCCGCGCGAACCCACTGCCATGAGAGGAACCATAGTTGCTGTCGGGCGCGGCTGCCTCCCCCAAATAGGGGACTTTCCCATGTGCGTATTCACGTGTGCCGCGCTGGCGCCGCGGCCTTCAGCGCTGGCGGGGGCTCAACCTTAGCGGTCTGACAGCGCCAGGTTCGCGCCCAGCCCTGCAAAGGCGGCTGAGAAACCGCGCCGCAGCCACGACTGGACGCGCGGCGATTCGATCACCGTCCTGCGGAAGGCGTGGGCCAGAAAGCCGTACACCACAAACACCGCAAAGGTCATGGCCATGAACACGCCGCTCAGCACCAGCAGCTGGCCCAGTGGCGACGCGGCATTTGGCTCCACAAACTGCGGCAGAAAGGCCAGGAAGAAGATCGTGAGCTTGGGATTGAGGATGTTCAGCAAAAACGCCTTGACCACCAGGCTGGCTGGCGAGCGGACCGACGGCGTGTCGTCAATGGCAAACGCAGCGGTGTCGCGCCAAGTGGCCCAGGCGATATACAGCAGGTAGGCTGCGCCCGCGTATTTGAGCACCTGAAACGCCAGCGCACTGGTGTGCAGCACCGCCGCCAGCCCCAGCACCGTCGCCAGCAGGTGCGGCACGATGCCAGCGGTACATCCCAGTGCTGCAAACACGCTGGCCCGGCGCCCCTGGATGATCCCGGTGGACACCGTGAACACCACGCCGGTGCCCGGGATCAGCACGACGATGAGTGAGGTGATGAGGAATTCAAACGTAATCATGGCGTGACGCTCCCATTCAACTGTTCAACTGTGCCCAAACCTTCTCCAGCCGCTTCACGCTCACTGGCTGCGGGGTGCGCAGCTCCTGGGCGAAGAAGCTCACGCGCAACTCTTCCAGCAGCCAGCGGAACACCATCATGCGGTCGTCCACGGCCCCCTTGCGCTCGGCCACCAGGCGCCAGTAGCGCTGCTCCTGCGGATGCAGCTCCAACAGGCGGGCGGCGTCGCGGGCGGGGTCGGCGCGGTATTTGTCCAGCCGCAGGGTGATGGCCTTGAAGTAGCGCGCGAAGTGCTGCAGCTGCGGCCAGGGCGTGGCGGCGATGAAGCGCTTGGGCATCAGCCGCTGCAGCTGCTGGGTGCAGTCGGCCGTGGCCTCGGGCGCGTTCTTGGTGTCCTTGATCTTGCGCACGGCCAGCGCGTATTCGGCCAGGATGGTGGCGGCCAGGCGCGCCACCTCGTTGGCGATCAGGGTCAGGCGGCCACGCCCCTCCTCCACCCGGCGCTTGAAATCGGCCTCGTCAGTGGGCAGCGGGTCGAGCAGAAAGGCGCGATCCAGCGCGACGTCGACGATCTGGGCGCGCAGCTCTTCCAATGTGCCTCCGCCGGCGCCGTCCGGCGTGCGGCCCACCTGCATGTACGCCACCGCCATCTTCTGCAGGTCGGGGATGTTTTTCTCCAGGTATTTCAGCGCGTCCTTGATCTGCAGCGCAAACAGGCGGCGCAGGCCGGCGCGGTGCCGGGCGGCCGCCATGGCAGGCTCGTCAAACACCTCGATGGTGACGGCATCAGTCTGGTCCACCAGCGCCGGAAAACCGATCAGCGTCTGGCTGCCCTTGCCGATTTCCATCAGCTCCGGCAGTTCGCCAAAACTCCAGGTGGTGTAGCGCTGGTCTGCTGGCGTCACCTTTTTTGCTGCAGTTTTGATAGCAACAGATGACCGGGGGGAGCCGACCACGGACACATTTTGCTCCAAAATGGCCGCTGGAGCCGTTCCGGCAGCCGCAGCCACCGTGGCCACCGTAGCGGGGCTGGCATCGCGCTTCAGCCCCGCCAGCGCCTGGAACGCACCGCGCGCCTGCGCACCCAGCTCGGCCTTGATCGCGCCCAGGTTGCGCCCGGTGCCGAGCTGGCGGCCATGCTCGTCCACCACGCGGAAATTCATGAACAGGTGCGGCGGCAGCATGTCCAGCTTGAAGTCGGCGCGCTTCACGTCCAGCGAGGTTTCGGCGCGCACCTGCTTCAGCAGTGCATCGGTCAGGCTGCCGTGGCCGAACGCCTCGGGCGTTCCCATCAACGCCGCCAGCCGCGAGGCGTTCTCGGGCAGCGGCACAAAGCGGCTGCGCGGGCGCTGGTGCAGGCTTTTCAACAGCGCCTGAATCTTGTCCTTCAACATGCCGGGCACCAGCCACTCGCAGCGCTCGTCGTTCACCTGGTTCAGCACGAACAGTGGCACCGTCACCGTGAGGCCGTCCTTGGCGTCGCCCGGCTCGTGCAGGTAGGCGGCGGCACAATCCACGCCGCCCAGGCGAATGGTCTTGGGGAAAGCGTTGGTGGTGATGCCCGCAGCCTCGTGGCGCATCAGTTCGTCGCGCGTGAGCAGCAGCAACTGCGGCTGCTTCTTCACCTCTTCGCGGTACCAGCGCTCAAAGCTGTGGCCGCTGCACACATCGGGCGGCAGCTGCTGGTCATAAAACGCGTAGATCAGTTCGTCGTCCACCAGCACATCCTGCCGGCGCGACTTGTGTTCCAGCTCTTCCACCCGGGCGATCAACTTCTGGTTGGCGGCGAGGAACGGCAACGGCGTCTCCCACTGGCCCGCCACCAGCGCCTCGCGGATGAAAATCTCGCGCGCGGCGTACGGGTCGACCCGGCCAAAGTTCACGCGACGGCCGTTGTACACCACGATGCCGTACAGCGTGGCCCGCTCCAGCGCCACCACCTCGGCAGCCTTCTTTTCCCAATGCGGGTCGAGCAGCTGTTTTTTCAGCAGATGGCTGCCCACCTGCTCCAGCCATTGCGGCTCGACGGCGGCAATGCCGCGGCCGAACAAGCGTGTGGTTTCCACCAGCTCGGCCGCCACGATCCAGCGGCCGGGTTTTTTCGACAGGTGCGCGCCGGGGTGGCGGTAGAACTTGATGCCGCGCGCGCCGAGGTAAACGTCTTCCTCGTCCAGCTTGCAGCCGATATTGCCGAGCAGGCCCGCCAGCATCGACAGGTGCAACTGCTCGTAGCTGGCTGGCTGTGCGTTCAGGCGCCATTTGTGCTCGGCTACCACGGTGTGCAGCTGGGTGTGGATGTCGCGCCACTCGCGCACGCGGCGCACACTGACGAAGTTCTGGCGCAGCAGGCTTTCGTACTGGCGGTTGCTGAGCTTGTGCGTGGCGCCAGACGCGCCGGCTGCATCTTTCGACCGGTCACCCCGCGCCCCGTTGATCCACTTCCACAGCTTCAGGTAGCCGCTGAACTCGCTCTTGTCGTCGTCGAACTTCACATGCGCCTGGTCCGCCTGCTGCTGCATGTCCATCGGGCGGTCGCGCACGTCCTGCACGCTCAGGGCGCTGGCGATCACCAGCACCTCATCCAGCGCCTGGCGGTCGCGCGCTTCCAGGATCATGCGGCCCACGCGCGGGTCCAGCGGCAGGCGCGCCAGTTCCTGGCCGAGTGGCGTCAGCTCATTGGCGTCGTCCACCGCGCCGAGTTCTGCCAGCAGCTGGTAGCCATCGGCAATGGCACGGCCCGACGGCGCTTCGATAAAGGGAAAATCCTCCACGATGCCCAGCCGCAGCGACTTCATGCGCAAAATCACGCCGGCCAGCGAGCTGCGCAGGATTTCCGGGTCGGTGAAGCGCGCCCGGCCACTGAAATCTTTCTCGTCATACAGCCGGATGCAGATGCCATCGGCCACCCGGCCGCAGCGGCCCGCGCGCTGGTTGGCGGCGGCCTGGCTGATCGGCTCGACCAGCAACTGCTCCACCTTGCTGCGAAAACTGTAGCGCTTGACCCGCGCCGTGCCCGCGTCAATCACGTAGCGGATACCCGGCACGGTGAGCGACGTCTCGGCAACATTGGTCGCCAGGATGATGCGCCGGCCGGTGTGGCCGTCAAAAATACGGTCCTGCTCGGCCTGGGAGAGGCGCGCAAACAGCGGCAGCACCTCGGCGTTGCGGGTGAGCGGCTGGTGCGACAGGTGCTTGCGCAGGTGGTCGGCCGCCTCGCGGATTTCGCGCTCGCCGGGGAGGAAGACCAGGATGTCGCCCGCCGCGTTTCCTTGCCACAGTTCATCCACCCCGTCGGCAATCGCGTTGTTCAGGTCGTACTCGCGCGACTCTTCAAACGGCCGCCAGCGCTGCTCCACCGGGAACATGCGCCCCGAGACCATGATGATCGGAGCCGGCCCGTTGCTGGATGCGAAATGCCGCGCAAACCGGTCCGCATCAATCGTGGCGGATGTCACCACCACCTTCAAGTCCGGCCGGCGCGGCAGGATCTGGCGCAGGTAGCCCAGCAGAAAATCGATGTTCAGGCTGCGCTCGTGCGCCTCGTCGATGATGATGGTGTCGTAGGCCTTGAGCAGCGGGTCGCCCTGGGTCTCGGCCAGCAGGATGCCGTCGGTCATGAGCTTGACCGACGCGTCACGGCTGAGCCGGTCCTGAAACCGCACCTTGAAGCCCACCACCTCGCCCAGCGGGGTTTTCAGCTCCTCGGCGATGCGCTTGGCCACGCTGCTGGCGGCGATGCGGCGTGGCTGGGTGTGGCCGATGAGTTTGGGCTGCTGACCCGGGCCGTAGTTGAGCTTGCCGCGCCCCATGGCCAGCGCGATCTTGGGCAACTGGGTGGTCTTGCCCGAGCCGGTTTCGCCGCAGACGATGATGACCTGGTGCTTGTGCAGCGCGGCCACGATCTCGTCGCGTTTGCCCGACACGGGCAGGGATTGGGGAAACTCAATCTGGAGCGGCAATGCAGACAAGGCGGAAACTTCGTAGAGAATCGCGAATTATCCCTGTCCGCAGCCCACTGTTTCAGCCCGTTTCCGCCCGCCACCCCAAACCGCCCTGATGTCCACCGTCTTCAACTTCACCTTTGTGCCCTGGTTCCGCTCGGTGGCGCCGTACATCCACATGCACCGGGGCAAGACCTTCGTGGTCGGCATCGCGGGCGAAGCCATCGCGGCGGGCAAGCTGGCGCATCTGGCGCAAGACCTGGCGCTGATCCAGAGCATGGGCGTGAAGATCGTGCTGGTGCATGGCTTTCGGCCCCAGGTGAATGAGCAGCTCCGGGCCAAGGGCCACGCTGCCAAGTACTCGCACGGCATGCGCATCACCGACGAGGTGGCGCTCGATTGCGCGCAAGAGGCCGCCGGCCAGCTGCGCTACGAGATCGAGGCCGCATTCAGCCAGGGCCTGCCCAACACGCCGATGGCCGGCTCCACCGTGCGGGTGATTTCAGGCAACTTTCTCACCGCGCGGCCAGTCGGCATCGTGGACGGGGTGGATTTTCAGCACTCGGGCCTGGTGCGCAAGGTGGACGTGGCGGGCGTCACGCGCACGCTGGGTTTTGGCGCGATGGTGCTGCTGTCGCCGTTCGGGTTTTCGCCCACCGGCGAGGCCTTCAACCTCACCATGGAAGAGGTGGCCACCAGCGTGGCCATTGCGCTGCAGGCCGACAAGCTGATCTTCCTCACCGAAATCCCGGGCATCCGCATCAACCCCGGCGAGCCGGAGAGCGAAGACAACCCCATCGACACCGAGCTGCCGTTGGCCGCCGCCGAAAAGCTGCTGGCCGGCCTGCCGAATCCGCTGCAGCCCAGCGACACCGCGTTTTATCTGCAGCACTGCGTCAAGGCCTGCAAGGCCGGCGTGGAGCGCAGCCATATCCTGCCGTTTGCGCTGGATGGTTCGCTGCTGCTGGAGATTTACGTGCACGACGGCATCGGCACCATGGTGATTGACGAAAAGCTCGAAAGCCTGCGCGAAGCCACCGCCGACGATGTGGCGGGCATCCTGCAGCTGATCGAGCCGTTCGAAAAAGACGGCACGCTGGTCAAGCGCAGCCGCACCGAGATCGAGCGCGACGCCGACCACTACACCATCATCGAGCATGACGGCGTGATCTTCGCCTGCGCCGCGCTCTACCCCTACCCCGAGGGCAAGACGGCCGAGATGGCCGCCCTCACCGTGTCGCCGCAAGCGCAGGGCCAGGGTGACGGCGAGCGCGTGCTCAAACGCGTCGAGCACCGCGCCAAGGCCATGGGCCTGGACAGCATCTTTGTGCTGACCACCCGCACCATGCACTGGTTCTTGAAGCGCGGCTTCCAGCAGGTTGATCCCGAGTGGTTGCCCGAGGCGCGCAAGCGCAAGTACAACTGGGACCGCAAGAGCCAGGTGCTGGTGAAGCGGCTGACCTGAAACACCCGCAAACGCTGGCGCGCGCGCATCTCCTTGTGCGCTGCATCACTTAAAAACCGGTAATAAACCCGCCCCCGTCTCCCCTGTTTGGCGGAGGCGTTTTGCGTGTCCCTCACCTATTGTTCGAACGCCTGCCGTTGAAGGCCGGGCACTGCGGCCGAGCCCATGACGGCCATTCGTTCAATCAAGGAGGACATCATGAAACGTCACAAGCGAGAGAGCTACTACATCGTCGGCGAAGGTACGGTTTACGCCGACCGCAAAGGCGAGGTCTACACCGACCCCAAACCCGGCGACGTGCCCGAGATGCGCAAGTTCCGCTTCTCGCGGATGGGGCCAAAGGGCAAGGTGGTCGACCGCGCCACGGTCAGCGGGCTGGCCACCGCCATGACCGCCGATCCCGGACCGGATTCGTCGGGGCCGGCCATTCCCGCCGGCTTCACCTACCTCGGCCAGTTCATCGACCATGACCTGACGCTGGACCGCACCGCCACCGCGTTGGGCAGCACCGTCACCATCGACGAGCTGATCCAGGGCCGGTCGCCCGCGCTCGATCTGGACTGCATGTACGGCCGCGGCCCGGCCGATGCGCAGGACAGCAAGTTCTACAGCGACGGCATCCGCATCAAGATGGGCACCACGGCACCCACGCCGTTTCCCGATGGTGGCACCAACGTGCCGCGCGACGGGTTCGATTTGCCGCGCGTGGGCCAGGGCTCGACCAAGCTGGAGCGCCGCACCGCGCTGATCCCCGACACCCGCAACGACGAGAACCTGGTGGTGGCGCAGACGCACCTGGCGATGATCCGCTTCCACAACCGCGTGGTGGACCAGATCGCCTCGACCACGCCCAGCGCCGACCTGTTCAACAAGGCGCGCGAGCTCGTGGTCAAGCACTACCAGTGGATGATCAAGACCGACTTTTTGCCGCGCATCGTGGACCCGGCCATCGTCACTGACGTGTTCACCAACGGCCGCAAGTTCTTCGAGAAGAACGTGACGCCGGCCAACATGCCAACCATGCCGATCGAGTTCTCGGTGGCGGCCTACCGGCTGGGCCACAGCATGATCCGCGGCGCCTACCAGTGGAACCGCGTGTTCAGGGGCGGCGGCCCCGGCCCGATCGCCAGCCTGGCGCTGCTGTTCACGTTCTCCGGCACCAGCGGCATCCTGTCGCCCGACGGCGACCTGAACGACCGCGAATCCGGCAGCTTCGAGCAGTTGCCCACCAACTGGATCGCCGACTTCCGCCGGCTCTACGACTTCACGGAAGTCGGCCGCGCTGACCTGGTGGCACCCGAGGGCGGGCCCAACGTTGCGATGAAGCTCGACACCCAGCTGGTGGACCCTCTCAAGACGCTGCCATTCGGCTCGTTTGGCGGCCCCAACACCACGCCGGTGGAAGAGCTGAACCTGGCGTTCCGCAACCTGACGCGCGCCAACATGGTCGAGCTGGCCAGTGGCCAGCAGATGGCCACGCTGATGGGCGTTGCACCGCTGTCCACCGCGCAACTCAGCCAGGGCTTGCCCAGCGGGCTGTCGGGCGTCGGCAAGAACACGCCGCTGTGGTACTACATCCTGCGCGAAGCCGAGCTCAATGGCGGCAAGCTCACAGGCGTGGGTGGCCGCATCGTGGCCGAGACCTTCCACCGCGCGATGGAAGGCAGCGAGCAGTCGATCGTGCGTGACGCCACGTTCCGCCCGACCGCGCTGGTGAGCAACCCGGGCGACCGCTTCAACATGACCGACCTGCTGCTGTTCGCCTTCGAAGGCCGGGCCGATCTGCTGAACCCGCTGGGCGACTGAGCCCGACAGCCCGACCGACCGGGCGACCCGATCACTCGGGGAGGACGCCGCGGCACCCTCGCTTCCCATCATGGGAGGCGCCGGGTGCCGCGGCCCCACCACAAACATCCATCACGAGCAAGCACCATGGCCATCACCTTCACCGACCTGTGGGCCGCCCATCCGGCCAACCGCGGCATTGAATCGCCTTGCCTCAGCGCCTCCGGCGTACCCAATTTCGAGAACCAGTGCGCCATCAAGCTCGGGCTGACGCTGCAGCACGCGGGCGTGAGCTTTGCGGCCTACCCCAAGGCCAAATGCTGCTGGTTCGGCCACACCGAGAAACACGTGCTGCGCGCCGAAGAACTGGCCGCCTGGCTCAAGAACCGCCCCGCGCTGTTTGGCGCGGTGCAGCGCTTCCAGCACACCACCGACGCCGCCTTTCTGGGCAAATCCGGTATCGTGCTGTGCAAGAACTTCTGGGGCTCGGGCCTGCAGGGTGACCATATTGACCTCTGGGACGGCGCCCAGTTTGCGGACGGCTCCAATGACTACTTCCGGCGCAGCCAGGAAATCTGGTTCTGGCAGGTTGCCTGAGCCGGCCTTGAAGGCGCCGCGCTGGGCCAGGCTGCGGGCCGAGTGGCGCGCGGCGCTGCTGGCGGCGCTGGCCGCCATGCCCGGCTGGGGCGCGGTTGCGGCGCCGGTGTCGGCTCCAACCGTCGCTGCTACCCCGGTTGCCGCACTGCGCGCGGGCGTCGGCCTGCACCGGGGCCAGTGCATCGCCGCCGTGGCGCGCGCCGACGGCAGCCACACCGTGCACGCCCTGCCCCTCACCCCGCCCTGCTTCATCGCGCAGGCGCCCGCGCGCGTGGCGGGCCCTAGCAAGGGCGATGGGGACGTCTGGGTGGTGGTGTTCGGTTCACAGAGCGGCGCTGAGGCCGGCAACGCTGCCGGGCCGCGCTGTGGCACCACGCAGGCGGCACTGGTGCTGGGGGCGGCTACCGAGCGGCTGTCGCCACGCACCGCGCGCGGCCTGCGCCTGTGCGAAGGCGCCGCGCCCAACCCGAAGGAAGCCTGGCTGTTCGCCTACCCGAACAGCGCCCGTTGACGGTTTGGCGGTACTACGCGCGCCGCCCCAGTT
>JANOBJ010000142.1:0-6379 GCA_031411575.1 Betaproteobacteria bacterium
GTCCTGTTCACCTGCCTGCTGGTCATCGTGGTCGGCGCGTTTGCCGGCCAGTGGTTCGCGGTGATGCAGAAGCTGGGCATGGCCAACAACTTCTGGTTTGGCCACCAGGGCTGGGAGTACGTGGACATGGGCCGCTTCTGGCAGTGGTTCCTGTTTATCGGCTTGCTGCTGTGGCTGGTGCTGTGCGGCCGCGCGCTGTGGCCCGCACTCCGGCGCAAGGACGAAATGTCATCCATTGTCGGATTGCTGTTCCTGTCCACAGTGGCCATTGGCCTGCTGTTTGGCGCGGGGCTGATGTGGAGCGAGCACACCCACCTTTCGATGGTGGAGTACTGGCGCTGGTGGGTGGTGCATCTCTGGGTGGAAGGCTTTTTCGAGGTGTTCGCCGTGGCGGTGATCAGCTTCTTGTTCGTCAAGCTCGGGCTGGTGCGCGGCAGCACCGCCACCATCAACGTGCTGTTCGCCACCATCGTGTTCATGGCCGGCGGCATCCTGGGCACCTTCCACCACCTCTATTTCACCGGCACCACCACGGCGGTGGTGGCGCTGGGTGCCAGCATCTCCGCGCTGGAAGTGGTTCCGCTCGCGCTGATCGGCCTCGAGGCTTATGAGACCTGGCGCCACGGCCAGGCGGCGCCCTGGATGCAGCGCTACCGCTGGCCGATCGTGTTTTTCCTGGCGGTCAGCTTCTGGAACCTGGTGGGCGCAGGCCTGTTCGGCTTTCTCATCAACACGCCGCTGGCGCTGTACTACATGCAGGGCCTGAACCTCACGCCGCTACACGGCCACACAGCCCTGTTTGGCGTTTACGGCATGCTGGGCATCGGCCTGATGCTGTTTTGCCTGCGCGGGCTCAAACCCGAAGCGCAATGGAACAACGCCACCCTGGCCGGCGCGTTCTGGTCGCTCAACATCGGCCTGGCGTTGATGGCACTGCTGACACTGCTGCCCATTGGTGTGTTGCAGCTGCAGGCGGCGCTGGAGCACGGCTATTGGTACGCCAGATCGGCCGATTTCATGGGCAAGCCGCTGATTCACCTGTTGGTGTGGATGCGGGTGCCGGGCGACACCATCTTCAGTATTGGCGCGCTGCTGGTCGCGTGGTTCGTGCTGCGGATGTGGATCGCGCCCCGCCGGGCCGCCCCCTCCTCGCTCCAGGCGGCTGAAAATCGGGGTTGACCACCAACGCACCGCCTGCCGCAGGCCGCCTGTGATCGAGTTCTACCCGCAGATCCGCACGGTGCACATCGTCGCCGTGCTGCTCAGTGGCGGCCTGTTTGCCGTGCGGGGCATGGGCGTGCTAGCGGGCGGGCGCTGGCCCATGGCAATGCCGCTTCGGGCGCTCGGCTACAGCATCGACACCGTGCTGCTGACGGCCGCGTTGATGCTGGTCAGCCTGCTGCCGTCCGAGCTGTTTGCCAACCACTGGCTGACCGCCAAGCTCGGCTTGCTGGTGGTCTACGTGGTGCTGGGCAGCATTGCCCTCAAACGCGGCCGCAGCGCACGCATTCGCGCGATCTGTTTCATTACCGCGCTGTTCGTGTTTGCCAGCATGTACGGTATTGCGCGCACGCACCGCCCGCAGGGCTGGCTGGGCTGAGTGTCAACCCCAGGCTTCCTCAATGAGCGCGCCACCACGGCCCATTAATTGCTATTATATTTATAGCAACTAATGACCAATCGATGCGGACCAGAGGCACTTTTGACAGTTAAAACGCTTTCTTCAGCGCATTCGGGTCGCCCACCGGCTCAGCCCCCGCCATCGGAAACCGCGTGCGCCCCATCTCGCCCAGGCCGAACTCCGTCAGCACCGCCTGCAGCCGTTCGGCCGCGCTGTGCTTCTTCTGGCCGGTGTATCTGGCGATGATGAGTTCATTTTTCAGGCTGTGCTCCCAGCCCACCAGCTCGGTCACGGTCACGCTGTAGCCATTGGCTTCCAGGTACAGGCAGCGCAGCACGTTGGTCAGCTGGCTGCCGAGTTCGCGCGTGTGCAGCGGGTGGCGCCAGAGTTCGGCCAGCGGGGTGCGCGCCAGGTTGAGCGCCTTGTTCTGCCGCAGGCTGGCCGCCACCTCGGCCTGGCAGCAGGGCACCAGCACCATGGCCCGGGCGTGTTTGTGCAGGCCGAAGGCGATGGCGTCGTCGGTGGCGGTGTCGCAGGCGTGCAGCGCGGTCACCACGTCAATGCGGGCCGGCAACTCGGCGGATTGGGCCGAATCGGCCACGCTCAGGTTCAGGAAGCTCATGCGGCCGAAACCTAGCCGCGCGGCCAGCTCGCGCGACTTTTGCACCAGTTCGGGGCGGGTTTCGATGCCGTAGATGTGGCCGCTGTTCAGGGCCTTGAAGAACAGGTCGTACACGATGAAGCCGAGGTAGGACTTGCCGGCGCCGTGGTCGGCCAGCGTCAGGCCGCCGGGTTGCGGCGCAGGCGGCACTGCAGGCAGCTCTTTCAGCAGTTTCTCGATGAACTGGTACAGGTGGTAGACCTGCTTGAGCTTGCGCCGCGAATCCTGGTTGAGCCGGCCGTCGCGGGTGAGGATGTGCAGCTCTTTGAGCAGCGCGACCGACTGGCCGGGGCGCAGCTCTTCCAGCACCTTGGGGTCAACGGGGGTGGCGGCGGCTTGATTCGGCTTCATGAGGGCTGATTGTCGCCGCCGGGGGGCTTGCCAGACGGATCGGACGCGTCGCCGCCCGACGGCCCCACGCGCAGCGCGGCCCAGCCCGCTGCGCCGAGGCGCGCCAGCGTGGCGATGTTGCGCTCGTAGATCAGCTCGGCCTCGGGAAAGGCCTCGACCGCGCGGTCGATGCTGGCCTCGCGCAGCAGGTGCAGCGTGGGGTACGGGGCGCGGTTGGTGGCGTTGGTGATGTCGTCCGCTTGCACGCCCGCAAACTGGTAGCGCGGGTGAAAACTGGCCAGCTGGATGGTGCCTTCGAGCCCCAGCCGGGCCAGCGCGGCGTCGGCTTGCAACAGGAAGGCATTGAAATCCAAAAAATCAGCCAGCGCGTCAGGCGCTATCAAAAGTGTAGTATCACGTGACCGCGGGTCGTGGACTTCCAGCGCTTTCAGCTCAAAAACCAGCTCCTTGAGCAGTTGTATGGTATCGGTGGCTGAGCTGACCACGTAGTGGATCTGCCCCTTGGTGTGCACCGCCTTGGCGAACGGGCACAGGTTCAGGCCGATGACGGCGCGCTCCAGCCAGCGCAAGGTGTCGTGCACCACGGTGGCGGCCGGGATCGGCGATGGGGACGTGGGGTCGCGCGCGGGCATGGTGGCGGAAATCAGGTGTGGGCTGTTCAGAAGATCCGGTAACCGAGTTTACGCACCCGGTCAGAGGCGCTGGCGTGGGCGCTTTCGTCGGGCAACCACGGCCCGGTGCCGTCAGCCGCCGGGCCGCCGCAGCGCACGGCCAATGGGCAGCGCGAGCGCCGCGCCCGCCAGCGCGCAGGCGCCGGTGACCAGCCACGTCCATTGCCAGCCGCCGACCCAGCTGGCCAGCCACGCCACCAGCGGCGGGCCCGCAAACTGGCCGATGGACGACCACTGCTGCATCCAGCCAACCGTGGTGGATACGGTGCCTTCGCCGGGCGCCAGCCGCACCGCCAGTGAAAACAGCGTGCCCGGAATCAGCCCGCCAACCATCGAGAACGCCAGCACCGCCGCGTAACGCACGACCGGCGGCAGGCTGGGGCCGGCGGCGGTGCCGGCAAAGGCCAGCAGCGCGCCCAGCCCCATCGCGGCAAAGCCCGCCAGCAGCAGGCTGCGCGGCGCCACGCCGTTTTGCAGCAAGCGGCCCGACGCGATGTTGCCCACCATGTTGACGGCCGCCGCCAGCGCGGTGAGCACGCCTACCAGCGCGCCGGACAGCCCCGCCTGCACATACAGGGACGGCAAGAATCCGATCACGGCGATCCACTGCGCCGAATACACCGCAAAACTCAGCGCCACCAGCCACGGCCCGGGCGCGCGCAGGGTCTGGCGCAAGCGCTGGGGCCAGCGGGGGGGTTGGGGGGCAGAGGCGGTCGAGGCCTCAGTTGCAGGCGCGGCGGTCGGGCTCGCAGGCGGGGCACTGGCGGTTCGACGCGCCGCATCCGCCGGCACGGCGGCGCCGAGCCACAGCGCCATCGCGCTCGAGAGCGCCGCCAGCAGCCACCACCAGCCCGGCCAGCCGACGGCCGCCATCACCAGAGGGCCCGTGAGTAGCGCTGTCGCCGTGCCCAACGGCATGTAGGCGCCCCACAGGCCGAGCATGGCGGCGGTGCGGGCGGGCGGCACCAGCGCGCGCACCAGGCCGGGCGCGGGCAGCGTGACCAGCAGCAGGCCAAAGCCTTCAACGGCGCGCAGCACCAGCAGATCGGCTGGATCGCGCGCCCAGCCGCCGAGCGCGCCCGCACCGGCCAGCACCCACAGCCCGGTGGCCATGCTGCGCTTGAGGCCCCAGCCATCCGCCGCCAGCCCCACTGCCAGCCCGAGCGCCATGCCGGCCAGCTGCATCAGCGACAGCAAGAACCCCGCCTGCACCAGCGTGACGCCCAGCGCCTCTTGCAGCACCGGCAACGCGGGCGGCAGCTTGCCCACGTGCAGCGCCGCGCTGACGCCGGCCAGGATGACGATGAGCGCGGGGTCGATGCGGCCGTGGCGGGCGTGCGCGCCAGACTTGCGGGCCGGCGCCGGCTGGTTCACCAGAGCAGCCTTCGCCCGCTGATGCGCTCGTGCTCGCGCGCGGCAAAGCGGTCGGTCATGCCGGCGATGTAGTCGGCCACGGCGCGGTATGCGCGGTGTTCCCCGTGCGCGCCGGGGGCGGCGGCCCGCGCGGCAAAGGCCGCCTGCATCTGCGCCGGGTCCGCCAGGTAAGCGGCGAACAGCTCGCGCACCACCTGCTGGGCGTTGCCGGTGGTCTCCATCACCTGCGGGTGGCGGTACAAATTTGAGAGCAGAAAACGCTTGAGCGACGTGGACTTGCGCCGCATGTCCTCCCCAAACATGACCAGCGGCGGGCTTTGGCGCACCGCATCGGCGCTGGCGGGCGCGGCGGCATCCAGCGCTGCGCGCGAGGTGTCGATCACGTCGTACACCTGCGCACTCAGCATGCGGCGGATCGACTCGTAGAGCAGGCGCCGACCGTGGCCCGATTCACCCAGCTGCGGGTGCTCGGCCAGCGCCTCTTGCCGGAAAGCTTCAAACAGGTCCACCTCCTGCAACTGCTCCAGCGTGATCAGGCCGGAGCGCACGCCGTCGTCGATGTCATGCGCGTTGTAGGCGATCTCGTCGGCCAGGTTGCACAGCTGCGCCTCCAGGCCGGGCTGGGTACGGTCGAGAAAGCGGCGGCCCACGCCACCCGGCTCGGCCCGCTCCAGCCGTTCGGCGTTGGCACGCGAGCAGTGCTTCAAGATGCCCTCGCGCGTCTCAAACGTGAGGTTCAGGCCGTCCCAGGCCGGATACCGTTCTTCAAGCTCATCCACCACCCGCAGGCTCTGCAGGTTGTGCTCAAAGCCGCCATGCTCCTTCATGCAGTCGTTCAGCGCATCCTGTCCGGCATGGCCAAACGGGGTGTGGCCGAGGTCGTGCGCCAGCGCGATGGCCTCCACCAGGTCTTCGTTGAGCTCAAGCGCGCGCGCAATCGAACGACCCAGCTGCGCCACCTCGAGCGAATGCGTGAGCCGGGTGCGGAACAGGTCGCCTTCGTGGTTCAGGAACACCTGGGTCTTGTAGACCAGGCGGCGGAAGGCGGTGGAATGCACGATGCGGTCGCGGTCGCGCTGGAAGGCCGTGCGGGTCGGCGCTTCAGGCTCGGCATGGCGCCGTCCGCGCGACCGGGCGGGGTCGGACGCCGAAGCCGCCCACACCATGGATTTATGCGTCAAAACGGCCTCTGGTGCGCATCCAGTGGCCATTGTTTGCTATTGTTTTAATAGCTTTCATGACCATGCGAGGGGGTCAGACACAGCACGCGTCGATCACCTCGCGCACCAGCGCGTCGGGCGCGCCGCGCACGGTGGCGCTGCCGGGTTGGTCGATCAGCACGAACTTGATGTCGCCGCCCTCGGCCTTCTTGTCCACGCGCATCAGCTCCAGGTAGCGGCCCGCGTTGTCGGTGGCAGAGAGTCTGGGGCCGACCGTGGGCAGCCCGGCTTTCTGGATCAACGTAGTGAGCCGCCGCACCAGCGCCGCGTCCATCAACCCGAGCCGCTGCGACAGCTGTGCGGCCATCACCATGCCGCAACCCACGCCCTCGCCATGCAGCCACTCGCCATAGCCCAGCCCGGCCTCGATCGCGTGGCCGAAGGTGTGGCCGAAGTTCAGGATGGCGCGCAGCCCGGCTTCGCGCTCGTCCTGCGCCACCACCCAGGCCTTGATCTCGCAGCTGCGCTTGACCGCGTGGGC
>JANOBJ010000143.1:0-6819 GCA_031411575.1 Betaproteobacteria bacterium
GGTGGACGTCGAGTCCTACGCTTCCCGGCTCGCTACCGCGCGACTGATCGAACAGCTGCCGGGGCAGGGCAAGGATGCAGTGGTGGCCCTGTTCGAGATCGGCGCGTACACGACCAGCATGCAGGTGCTGCGCAACCAGGAAGTGCTGTACGACCGCGATCAGGCGTTTGGCGGAGCGCAACTGACGCAGCTGATCGTCCGTCAATACGGTTTCACATCCGAAGAAGCCGAAGCCAAGAAACGTAACGGCGACCTGCCCGACGACTACTCGATGGGGGTGCTTCAGCCCTTCGTTGAAAGCATGGCGCAGGAAATCGGGCGCGCATTGCAGTTCTTCTTCACCAGTACGCCGCACAACAGGGTGGACTACGTCATGCTCGCGGGCGGCTCAGCGGCCTTGCCGGGGCTGACCGAGGCGGTCACCCAGCACACCTCGTTTGCCTGCAACCTGATCAACCCGTTTGAGGGCATGGAGATCACCGACAGCGTTCGCGAGAAGAAACTGCGTCGCGAAGCGCCGTCCTACCTGACCTCGTGTGGTCTTGCGATGCGGAGGTTCCTGCAGTGATTCTCATCAACCTGCTGCCGCACCGGGAAGCGGCACGCAAGCGCAGGCGCGACACGTTCTACGTCACTCTCGGCTCGGCGGCGCTCATTGGCGGTGTGCTGGCCGGTGCCGTTTACCTCTGGTACCAGGCGCAGATTACGACCCAACAGGGCAAAAACACGTTTCTCCAGAGCGAGAACAAGCGGCTCGACACCCAGATCAAGGACATCGCCACGCTCCAGGCCGAGATTGCTTCGCTGCGTGCACGCCAGCAAGCGGTGGAAAACCTGCAGTCGGACCGCAACCTGCCGGTGCACCTGCTCAACGAACTCGTCAAACAGTTGCCTGACGGCGTGTACATCGCATCGATGCGACAGGACAACCAGAACGTCACGCTGCAAGGCGTGGCCCAGTCGAACGAACGGGTGTCGGAGTTGTTGCGCAACCTCGCCAACAACAGCCCATGGCTCACGCGTCCCGAATTGGTTGAAATTGTCGCAAGCAACGTGGCACTGACGCAGCGCGACCAGCGACGGGTTGCCAATTTCACGATGCGGGTCGGACTGCGTCGCCCGACCGATGCGGCCAGCGCTGCGGCCAGCTCCGGTGGCGTCGTCGCCCCGGCGGCGACGGCTGCTTCCAAGCCTGCCAAAACCTAACGGGCACCAGTGATGGCTACTCGATCCATTCCCTCCCTTCCGGCTGTCGACGTACCCGCTCTCCAGGAGCGCATACGGGCACAGTTCCAGAACCTCAACCCCAACGACCCAGCATCGTGGCCGGCCCTTCCACGCTATGCGCTGTGTGTGGCCGTGATGCTGCTGGTCGTGACGGTCCTGTGGTTTGTCTGGCTGACCAACTCCGATGCTGAACTGCAGGCCGAGCGCGCCAAAGAGGTTCAGCTGCGTGAGGAATACAAGAAGAAGCTCGCACAGGCGGTCAATTTGGACGCCCTCAAGAAGCAGCGCGAGCAGGTTCAGCAGTACGTGACACAACTGGAAAAGCAGCTGCCTAGCAAAGCTGAAATGGACGCCTTGCTGTCGGACATCAACCAGGCGGGATTGGGTCGCAGCCTGCAGTTCGAGCTGTTTCGGCCGGGGCAAATTGCCGTCAAGGAATACTACGCCGAGCTGCCTATCGCGGTTCGGGTGACGGGCCGGTACCACGACATTGGGTCGTTCGCCTCCGACATCGCCAATCTCTCGCGGATCGTGACCTTGAACAACCTCACCGTTGTGCCGGGCAGGGATGGTGCGCTGGTGATGGACGCGACGGCCAAGACATTCCGGTACCTGGATACCGACGAGGTCGCGGCCCAGCGCAAGGCCGCAGCGCCTGCTGGAGCGAAGAAATGATGCCCCTCCGTCTGCTGGCGCTGCTGGTGCCGTTGCTGGGTGTGGTGGCTTGTGGCAATTCCGAGCAGGATGAGTTGCAGCAATGGATGACCGAGCAACGCAGTCAGACCAAACCGAAAATCACACCGATCAGCGAACCCAAGAAGTTCACGCCGCAGGCCTACATTCAAGGCGGTGCGGTGGAGCCGTTCAGCAACCAGAAACTGACGCTGGCGCTCAAGCGCGATTCGAACCAGGCGACATCCAACGCCGCGTTGATCGCGCCTGAGCTGGCGCGCCGCAAGGAGGCCCTCGAAGCGTTCCCGCTGGACGCCATGGCGATGGTGGGCAGCATCAACAAGCAGGGCAAGCCGGTTGCGCTGGTGCGCGTGGACAACCTGCTGTACCAGGTGCGTTCCGGCAACTACCTGGGCCAGAACTACGGGCGCATCACCAAGATTGGCGAGACCGAGGTGGCGCTGCGCGAAATCGTGCAGGACGCGGCGGGTGAATGGATTGAACGTACTGCGACCTTGCAGTTACAAGAGAGGGCTAAATGAACCACCAGAACATGACTGCATGGCGCGCGCTGCGACGAGCGGCTTTTTTCCTTGGCGCCGTGCTGGTGTCTGCGACGGCTCAGGCTCAAAACGCCATCGAGGCGGTGACCGGCTCCATTCAGGGCGGTTCGGAAATCATCAGGATCGACCTGAAGCAGCCCATCGCGGCCGTTCCGACGGGTTTTTCCATCCAGGTGCCAGCGCGGATCGCGCTTGATTTCCCGGGTGTTGCCAATGGCTTGGGCCGCTCGGCGGTGGACATCAACCAGGGCAACATGCGCTCGGTCAACGTCGTGCAGTCGGGTGACCGTACCCGCGTGGTGCTGAACCTCAAGCAAGCGACGTCCTACAAGGCCGAGATTCAAGGCAAGTCCTTGCTGATCTCGCTGGACTCGGTTGTGGCTGCCGCTCCGGTTGCGCCCACTGCTCCGGCTTTTGCAGAGAACCGCAACCGCGATACGTTGCCACTGAAAGATCTGGATTTCCGGCGCGGTGCGGACAACTCGGGTCGCGTGGTGGTGGACCTTTCCAACAACCAGGTTGGTGTTGATATCCGTCAGCAAGGCCAGACCCTGGTGGTTGAATTTCTGAAGTCTTCCCTGCCGGAAGGCCTGCGCCGCCGGCTCGACGTGTCGGACTTTGGCACACCGGTCAAGAGCGTCACCACGTTCCAGACCGGCGACCGCGTGCGCATGGTGATCGAGCCGACCGGTGCGTGGGAGCACAGCGCTTACCAGAGCGACAACCAGTTCGTGGTGGAAGTGCGCCAGCAAAAGATCGATCCCGGCAAGCTGACACAGGGCCCGGGCTACTCCGGCGAAAAGCTGTCGCTGAACTTCCAGAACATCGAAGTTCGTTCGCTGCTGCAGGTGATTGCTGATTTCACCAACTTCAACATCGTGACATCCGATTCCGTCACTGGCGCCGTGACCCTGCGGCTCAAGGACGTGCCGTGGGACCAGGCCCTGGACATCATCCTGCAGGCCAAGGGCCTCGGCGTGCGCAAGACCGGCAATGTGCTCTGGGTCGCCCCGAAGGATGAGATCAACGCCAAGGAAAAGGCGGAACTCGAGTCCAAGGCTGCGCTGCAAAACCTGGAGCCCATCCGCACTCAGGCGTTTCAGTTGAACTACACGAAAGCAGCAGAAATTGCCGCGCAACTGACGGCTGGCGGTTCAGGCGGCACCGCTGGAAGCGCGCGTATCCTTAGCACTCGCGGCAGTGTGATCCCCGAACCGCGCACGAACCAGCTGTTTGTGTCGGATATCGCGTCGCGGCTCGAACAGGTGCAGGCGCTCATCGCCAAGCTGGACATTGCGGTTCGGCAGGTGTTGATTGAGGCGCGAATCGTCGAGGCTTCCGATACATTCGGCAAATCGCTGGGCGTGCGCCTTGGCGGCAGTGATTTGCGCGGCGTTCGTGGCGGAGATCCTGGCTATTCGATCACCGGCAACAACCGCGCCGCGTTTGGCGGCAGCTACAACGCCGTATCTTCAACCACGGGCGAGAGCGTCAATACGCTGGACACCCTCAACACCAGCTTCTTCAATCTGCCGGCTGTTGGACAGGGTGGTTTCAACCCCGCCTCATTTGCGATCTCGCTGTTCAGTTCATCCGCCAACCGATTCCTGAACCTGGAAATTTCGGCACTGGAAGCCGATGGCAAGGGCAAGGTGGTATCAAGCCCGCGCGTGGTGACAGCCGACCAGACCAAGGCCTTGATCGAGCAGGGCACTGAACTGCCCTACCAGGTCGCGACATCCAGCGGCGCCACGTCGATCGCCTTCCGCAAGGCCAACCTCAAGCTCGAGGTGACGCCGCAGATCACACCCGAGGGCAACATCATTCTCGATCTGGACGTCAACAAGGACAGCGTTGGTCAGTCCACAGCCGCCGGCTTTGCCATCAATACCAAGCACATCAAGACCCAGGTGCTGGTGGAAAACGGCGGTACTGTCGTGATTGGCGGCATCTTTGAGCTGAACGAGGTGGAAAACGAAACCAAGGTTCCGTTGCTGGGCGACCTGCCCGTGATGGGCAACCTGTTCAAAACGCGCAGCCGCACGGCAAACAAACAGGAAATGCTGGTATTTATCACGCCCAAGATGATCTCTGATCGGTCGGCGGCGCGTTAATCTGCAAAAATTAGCGACTGATATGTTTACAGGGATGGGCTCATGCGCGCGTTGAAGCTGTTTTACGCATTGTTGTTCTCGGTATTTTTGGTAGCGTGTGGTGGTGGCGGCGGTAGCCCTGGCACAACGACTAACGGTACCGGGACAGGTTCGGGTACGGGTACAGGAAGTGGTTCTGGAACAGGTACCACCACGAGTTCGCCAACGCTCGTACTGTCCATCATCAACCAGAGTGGCGCAGCGGTGAGCAGCATCGGGGTGGGTGGCGCATTCGTAGCCCGCGCCACTGTGAAGGACGCAGCTGGGGCTTTGGTCGCCTCAAAACTGGTGACATTCAGCCTGAATGGATCGTCAATCGCGACGGTGAGTCCGGCGACTGCGCTGACCAATGCTTCAGGTGTCGCCGAGGTAGCGATTTCCCCCGCGTCGCTTTCTAGCGTCGGCGCGGCATCACTCTCCGCAAGCGCTGACGTTGCCGGCACTGCAGTGACCGGGCAGGTGGATTTCTCGGTTGCCGCCACCAGCTTGGCGCTGTCGGCAATTACTCCGGGGAGCATCAACCTCCCATCGGGCGGGAACACCTCACTCCGCGTTACCGCACTTGTGAGCGGTGTACCTTCAACCGGCGTGCCGGTCAACGTCACGTACTCGGCGTCTTGTGGACGCATCAATGGCTCGACCCTCCCGGGCGGCGTCAGCGTAACGACTGATGGAACTGGCGTAGCGTCTGCGGTCTATACCGCTGTTGCGCCAGATGGATCGCTTTGTAGCGGACCCATCACGATTTCTGCAGCCAGTGCGGGCGCCGCGCCCCAGTCCACTTCCATCAATGTGGCGATCGCAACTGCCAACGCCGTTACGTTCGTTTCAGCCGCGCCTGCGCAAATTTTCGTGGCAGGCTCCGGTGCAGTGGATCAATCCATCGTTCGGTTCCGGGTGCTTTCATCCGCGGGAACGGCACTACCCAACGTGCCCGTTCAGTTCACGATTGAAACTAACCCGGGTGGCGTGGGTCTTGGAGCGGCTGGCTCTGCAGCGCCTGTGTCAGCCTCCACCAATGCGTCTGGCGAGGCGTCGGTTTCCGTGTTTTCCGGAACCATTCCTGGGCCCGTCAAGGTGCGTGCCGCACTGGTTGCGGATACCACTATCTTTGCCGAGTCTCAGAATTTAACGGTATCTTCCGGCCCGCCTTCGCAGCGTTTCATGAGCCTCGCCGTAGAAACCTTCAACATTGAAGGTTGGAATCGCGACGGCACCAGCACCCAACTGACTGTGCGTCTGGCTGACCGGCAAGGTAACGCAGTAGCAGACGGCACTGTGATCAATTTTACGGCCGAGGGCGGCCAGGTTGCGTCAAGTTGTGCGACTTCCAGGGTGAACGGTATTTCGTTGTGCTCGGTTAACTTCATCAGCCAGAACCCCAGGCCGGCAGGTGGCCGGGCTTCTGTGCTTGCCTATACCGAGGGCACCAAGGACTACACCGATGTCAATGGCAACAACCGCTATGACGCTGGAATAGACACACTGATCCCGATTGGTGACGCTTACCGCGATGACAATGAGAACGCAACCTACGACACGGCGTCAGGCGAGTTTTTGATTCCGAGGGGCGGTACGACGGCCTGCGCCGGGGCAGGGGCGCCATTTCCGTCGCGTACCAATACGTGCGACACCAGCTTGCAAACAACGGTTCGTCAGCAGGCGGTGATCTTGTTTTCGTCGACTAATCCTCAATTGCAGATCGTGTCTGCAGGCGTTGGAGGCATAGATTTTGTCCTACGGAGCCTCGACAACACCTTCTTGCCGCTGCCGGCGGGTACCACCGTTTTTGCTGCTGCCAACGACGGTACTTCCGCAAACGGATTGTCATGCTCAGTATTGCGCGCTCCGGCCAGTCCCATTCCGAACGTGCAACCAGGCGTCGTAGCAGGTGCTGACATCGCGACGCGACACAGCGTTGCTCTAAAAGACTGTGCGACTGGCGACTCCGTCACGATCGACGTGACAGTTCCTTCTGGGTTGAAGACCTCATTCACGATTGGACTTTGAGAATCGCGCTTGTCGGCCTCCCCGGCTCCGGCAAATCGACCGTCGGCAGGCAACTCGCGCGCAGGCTGCAACTGCCGTTTCTCGACTCTGACCATGAGATCGAGCACCGCCTGGGCTGCTCGATCCGTGAGTTCTTCGAGCGCGAGGGCGAAGAACGGTTTCGGGACGTCGAAGAATCGCTGCTGGATGAACTG
>JANOBJ010000144.1:0-8755 GCA_031411575.1 Betaproteobacteria bacterium
GGCCTGGGCGGATCTGTGTCTGGCGATGGAGGTGTTCAAAAAGGGCGAGGGCGACTGAGGATCACTCCGGCGGGCATGGTTTCGCCGCCGGGCCGCCCCAAGGCGAAACGCACCCCCTCGGGGGGCAGGGAGCCACACGCAATGGGCGAGCGTGGGGGCTATCTCTGGGGCCACAACACCGACGCGATCGCCACCACCATCAGCGCCACGGCGGCCCAGTCCTGCCAGTGCAGCACCTCGCCCAGCCACAGCGCGCCGCTGAACACGCCCAGCACCGGGATCAGCATCACCGACAGGGTGGAGGCCACGGGCGGCAGGCTGCGGGCCAGCGAAAACCAGGCGGCCTGGGCAAATACAAACACGCCGATCGCGTTGAAGCCGATCGCGCCCCAGGTGGCAGGGCTGGGCGGCTGCCACTGGTCGCGTTCCAGCAGCAGCGTCAGCAGCGTCATCACCCCGGTGGTCAGCACCGTCATCCAGAACGAAATGGCCAGCGTGGGCACCGGCATGGTGGTGCGGCGCAGCAGCTGGGTGCCGATGGCCCAGGTGCCGGCGGCCACCAACATGAGGCCCACGCCGAAGGGTTTGCCGCTGAGCTGGGTGAACTCGTGCCACAGCAGCAGCACCACGCCGAGTGCTGCCGCCGCCACGCCGCCCCAGGCGCGCGCGGCCAGCCGGTTGCCAAAGAACAGCGCGCCAAACACGGCCGAGAAGATCGGCATGGTGTAGCCGAGAATCGCTGCGCGCCCGCTGGACAGCGACTGCACCGCAAAAATCGCCAGCCCGTGCCAGATGAACATGTTGAACACCGCCAGCAGCAGCAATTCGCGCCACCAGGCGCGCGGAATGGTCAGCGGCACCCGCATGGCCCGCACCACCAGGTACAGCACCGGCAGGCCCAGCCACATCGACAGGGTGCGGAACAACAGCGGCGGGAACCCGGTCACGCCGATTTTCATGACCGGCCAGTTGAGCCCCCAGATCAGCGTCAGAAAAACCAGAACCGTGAGTTGTTGTCGGGAAAGCGCGGGCATCGGGCAATGGTACGGGCAACGTTACGGGCACCGCGCGCGGCGCGTTTGGCGCGCGCAGTGTTGCAAAAATGCCGAAACCGCCGCTGGTTGACATTCGTGTCAGCCCGCTGTGGACGGCGAACGCCGGATTTGACGCAAAACGTCAGGCCAGCAGCCCGGGGCAGCCACGGCGCAGGGCCGATCGGGCCGACAACTGGTGCGCACACGCCACACACGCCTCTCAATTCGCCAGTTTGTCACGGCTTGTAAGGCGCGGGCATGGTTGGGCACGCCGATTGCAATATCACTCTCAATCCTGCTGTCACGTAAGGCCAGGGATGAACAGGGGTAAGGACCTCGTTGGAAAGTTTGGAAAGCGCGGGCGAAAGCTCGGGGGAAAAGGCCTACAGGGAAGGTGATGGATCACCGGCAAAGCCGGGGTCGCGCCAGACAGCAGTGTGTTCTCCAGGGGTGTTCGTGAGGGTGTCGTTGGGAAAACAGTGGGTGAGTGAGTGCGTAGGTAGGTAGGGGGAAGAGAGAGTGAGTGCGAGTAGTTGAGTTTTCGAGTTTCTGAGTTTTGCGAGTTATTCATTGCGAGTGAGTGTCTCCAGGGGTCGTTGGGAGGGGGAAGGAAGAAGCGGAGTACGCCGGTCGGTCGGAATCTTGGCCCGACCGACCGGCGTCCAACCGTGTGGGGCTGACAGTTGACCGTTGATCGTGGTGTGCCCCGTAAAATCCGCACCATGATTTTTCTTCAGATGCTGCACGACGCTGCGGCGCAAAACGACTCCATGCTGTGCGTGGGGCTCGACCCGGAACCCACACGGTTCCCTGGCAAGCTCAAGGGCGACGCCGACAAAATCTACGATTTCTGTGCCGCCATCGTCGATGCCACGGCTGATCTGGTGATCGCCTTCAAACCGCAGATTGCCTACTTTGCCGCGCACCGTGCCGAAGGCCAGCTGGAGCGCCTGATGGAACACATGCGCCGTGTGGCGCCGGCCGTGCCCATCATCCTGGACGCCAAGCGCGGCGACATCGGCAGCACCGCCGAGCAGTACGCGCGCGAGGCCTTTGAGCGCTATGGCGCCGACGCGGTAACGCTGTCGCCCTTCATGGGTTTTGATTCGGTGCAGCCTTACCTGCAATACGCAGGCAAGGGCGCGTTTTTGCTGTGCCGCACCTCCAACCCCGGTGGCGACGACCTGCAGAACCAGCGCCTCTCGACCGTGCCTGGCGAGCCGCTGCTCTACGAACACGTGGCCCAGCTCGCGCAAGGCCCGTGGAACCTGAACGGCCAGCTCGGCCTGGTAGTGGGCGCCACCTACCCGGCCGAGATCGAACGCGTGCGCGCCCTGGCGCCCACGCTGCCGCTCCTGATCCCCGGCGTCGGCGCGCAGGGCGGCGACGCGGCCGCCACGGTCAAAGCCGGCTGGCGGCCCAACGCCCCGATCATCGTCAACTCATCGCGCGCGATCTTGTATGCGTCGTCAGGCGACGACTACGCCGAAGCGGCGCGCCGCGAGGCGCTGAAGACGCGGGATGTGCTGCAGGCGGCGCGGGGCTGAGGTCTCTGCCGGGCTGCACGGCGTAACTGGCGCACCGGCCCGGCATGCAGATCAAGTGGCTTGAGGATTTCATGGCGCTGGCGCAGGCCCGCAGCTTCAGCCGCGCGGCGGAGTTGCGCCACGTCACGCACCCGGCGTTCGGCCGGCGCATCAAGGCGCTGGAAGACTGGGCTGGCACGCCGTTGCTGGAGCGTGGCGCCACGCCGGTTCGCCTGACGCCCGCCGGCGAAAGCCTGCTGCACCACGCGCGCCAGACCGTGCAGGGCCTGGCGCTGGCCCGCGAGGACGTGCAGGGTGCGATGCACCGCACCGACCGCAGCGTGACCCTGGCCACCGGCCGCACGCTGGCGCGCACGATGGTGGCCGACCTGCTGGTTCGGCTCAAGCCGGTGCTGGCCGACGGCGAGCTGCGCATCCGCACCCGGGCGCTGGCCGAGACCACACTGATGCTCGAGCGCGGCGAGGCCGACTTCATGTTGACCTACCACCACCCGCTGCTGGCGGTGCAGTTGAGCGGCCGCCAGTACAGCCATTTCACGCTGGCCAAGGACCGGCTGGTGGCCGTGACGCGGCGCCATGCCCAGGGTCGGCTCGCGTTTCAGCTCGATGGCACCCGCCCTGTGCCCTACCTCGCCTACGCCAGCACGCTGGCGCTGGGCCGCCTGCTCGACGATCACCTGGCCAACCACCCGCAGACACCCGCCCTGCGGCGCGTGGTCGAGTGCGATTCGGCCGACGCGCTGCTCGAATACGCGCTGCGCGGCGTTGGCGTGGCGTGGCTGCCGTGGTCGCTGGCGGCGGCCGCCTGCAAGGCCGGGCAATTGGCCACGCTGGCCGAGCCGCAGCTGTCGGTGGCTTTCGAGGTGCGGCTGTACCGGGCCAAGCGGCGACTCAGCGCAATGGCCGAGGCGGTCTGGGCGGCGACGGCGCAGGTCTGAGGAGTGCCTTGGTTCGGTGTGCCAGCACGGCAACACCTTGTGCCAAAAACGCAAACCGCCTTCAAAGTGCGACCGGACAATGGCGCATCCCTTTGCGAGGCCCCACCATGAACCCCAGTCACCCTTTCAAACCCGCAGGACTGATCGCCGCGCTCGCCCTGTTGGCGCTGTCGCCCGCGCTGGCGCAAACCGATGCCTACCCGTCGCGCCCGATCACCGTGGTGGTGGGTTATCCGCCGGGCGGCAGCACCGACCTCACTGGCCGCACCGTGGCGGCCGAGTTGTCGAAGAAGCTCGGCGTGCCGGTGGTGGTGGAAAACGTGGGCGGTGCGGGCGGTGCCATCGGCGCGCAGAAGGTGGCCAATGCCGCGCCCGACGGCTACACCCTGCTGGTCGGTGCCAACAACGAGATCGCGATCAACCGCCTGGTGTCGGCTTCGGTCAAGTACGAGATCAAGGACTTCACGCCGGTCGGCCTGATCGCCTCGCAGCCGATGGTGCTGGTGGCGTCCACCAAAAGCGGCGTCAAGACCATCGACCAGTTCATGAGCCAGGTGAAGGCCAGCCCTGGCAAGTTCAGCTATGGCAGCTCGGGCGTGGGCACCGCACTGCACCTGGCCGGCGAGATGGTCAAGGAGCAGGGCGGGCTGTTCATGACGCACATCCCCTACCGCGGCGTGGCGCCGCTGGCCAATGATCTGCTGGGTGGCAACATCGATTTCGGCGTGTTCGTGCTGTCCAGCGGCTTGCCGCACATCAAGAGCGGCCGGGTGGTGGCGCTCGGCACCACCGAGAAAAAGCGCTCCACCGTCACGCCCGACATCCCCGCGCTGGCCGAAACCGCGCGGCTCAAGAACACCGACATCAGCAGCTGGTTTGCGCTGATGGGGCCGGCGAAATTGCCCGAGCCGGTCGTGGCCCGGCTCAAGAAAGCGCTGGAAGAATCGCTGCAATCGCCCGAACTGCGCAAGAAGCTGGAAGACTCGGGCTCGGCCATCGCCCCGTTGAACGTGGACATGCCGAAGTTCCTGCGGGATGAGACCGCCAAGTACCAGAAGATCGTTGACTTCGCCAAGATCCGCGAATGAGCGCACCGACCTTTGCACCGACGTTCGAACTGGCGCCGCCGGCGCTGGGCACCTGGCGGGCCGGCAACACCGGCACCGAAGGCGTCTGGCAGTTTGATTCGGGCCTGCCCGGCCGTCATGCGATGGTCAGCGCGCTGGTGCACGGCAACGAGCTGTGCGGCGCCTGGGCCATCCTGGGCTTGCTGGAGGCAGGCGTGCGGCCGTTGCGCGGCACCCTCACGCTGGCGCTGTGCAACCTGGCCGCGTTCGACCGCTTCGACCCCACCCGGCACGATGCCTCGCGCTTCGTCGATGAAGACCTCAACCGCCAGTGGTCAAACGAGCGCATCGACGGCGGCCAGACCCAGGAGCGTCGCCGCGCTGCTGCGCTGCGCCCGTTTGTGGCGCAGGCCGACTGGCTGCTCGATCTGCATTCGATGCACGAGCGTGGCGCGCCGCTGCTGCTCACCGGCCTGCACCCGCGCAACCTCGCGTTGGCGCGCCGCTTGCGCGCGCCCGAACATGTGGTGGTGGACGCGGGCCACCAGGACGGCGTGCGCATGCGCGACTTTGGCCGTTTTGGCCAGCCCGATGGCGTGGAGCCCGACGCCTGCGCGCTGCTGATCGAGTGCGGTTTTCACGGGGATGTATCCAGCCGCGCCGTGGCGCAAGACCAGTGCGTGCGCTTTCTTGACGCCGCCGGTGTGCTGCCCGCCGATGAGGCGAGCCGCCGGCTGCCCGGCTGGCGCCTGCCCGATGCGCCGCGCCAGTGGGCGCTGCGCGTCACTGGCCCGGTGGTGGCGCGGAGCGAACGCTTTTGCTTCACCCAGCCCTTCGCAGGCCTGGAAGTGATCGCGAAGGCCGGCACCGTGATCGGCCACCATGACGGCGCCGGTCAGGGCGAGCCCGTGGCGACGCCCTACGACGAATGCGTGCTCGTCATGCCCTCGGTGCGGCAGGCGCGCGCCGGGGTGACGGTGGTGCGGTTTGCGCGGCTACAGGCGCTGTGAATGGCGTTTGGTCCGGGCGCGAGGCGCAGGCCCACGACGGTCCGGCACACGTAGCGGCGGACACGATCACGCTCACGGCAGCGCCACAGCCGCGCGCGAGGCTTCGAGTTGGGCCTTGGTCCGCTGCGCGAGCGCTGTTTCGGCGGGTGTGCCGGGCGTCCAGGGTTGCACGGGCGCCGGCTTGCCGTCTGGATCGACGGCGACGAACACGATCAGGCACTCGGTGGTTTTCTCCAGCGTGTCACCCTTGATGTCACCGCTGCGCACCTCGACCGCGATGTTCATGCTGGTGTTGCCGGTGTAGGCCAGCCGCGCTTCTACTTCCACCAGATGGCCGATGACGATGGGCCGGTGAAACCGGATGCCGCCGACATAGACCGTGACGCAGTAGCGCTTGGACCAGGCGGTGGCGCAGGCGTAGCCGGCTTCGTCGATCCACTTCATCACCGTGCCGCCGTGCACCTTGCCGCCGAAATTGACGGTACTGGGCTCGGCCAGGAAGCGCAGGGTGATGGATGACATGGCAATCCTTCGAAAAGAGCCTTCAATGCAGTCACTATCAAAATAATAGCAAACTATGACCAGGGGATGCGGACCACAGGCCGATTTGACTCATATTTGACCCAACTTCGACTCACAACAGCCGTTTCAGGTAGCGCCCGGTGAAGCTGGCCGGGTTGGCGGCGATATCTTCCGGCGTGCCCACGCCCACCACCTGCCCGCCGCCCGCACCACCTTCGGGGCCCATGTCGATCAGCCAGTCGGCGGTCTTGATCACATCGAGGTTGTGCTCGATGATGACGATGGTGTTGCCCGCGTCGCGCAGCTGGTGCAGCACCTTGAGCAGCAGGTCGATGTCGGCAAAGTGCAGGCCGGTGGTTGGTTCGTCCAGGATGTACAGCGTGCGGCCGGTGTCGCGTTTGGACAGCTCCAGCGCGAGCTTCACGCGCTGGGCCTCGCCGCCCGACAGCGTGGTGGCGGCCTGGCCGAGCTTGACGTAGCTCAGGCCCACGTCCAGCAGGGTTTGCAGCTTGCGCGCGATGGTGGGCACGGCCTTCAGGAAGTCATGCGCGGCCTCGACCGTGAGGTCGAGAATCTGCGCGATGTTCTTGCCCTTGTAGAGCACCTCCAGCGTCTCGCGGTTGTAACGCATGCCCTTGCAGACGTCGCAGGGCACGTAGACGTCGGGCAGAAAGTGCATCTCGACCTTGACCACGCCGTCGCCCTGGCAGGCCTCGCAGCGGCCGCCGCCCGAGGCCTGGCTCACGTTGAAGCTGAAGCGGCCCGGGCCGTAGCCGCGCTCGCGCGCCACCGGCACCTCGGCCATCAGTTCGCGGATGGGGGTGAACAGGCCGGTGTAGGTGGCCGGGTTGCTGCGCGGCGTGCGGCCGATCGGCGATTGATCGACGTTGATCACCTTGTCGAAATGCTCGATGCCCAGCATCTCTTCGTGCGGCGCGGGTTCGTCGTGCGCGCGGTACAGCTGGCGCGCCACCGCCTTGTACAGCGTGTCGTTGACCAGCGTGGATTTGCCCGAACCCGACACACCCGTCACGCAGGTCAGCAGCCCGACCGGAAAATCCACGTTCACGTTTTGCAGGTTGTTGCCGCGCGCGTTGACGATTTTCAGCAGCTGCGGATCAACCTGATCGGCCAGCGTATGGCGCTTCTTCGGCACGGCGATCTGCAGCGTGCGCGCCAGGTACTGGCCGGTGAGCGATTCGGTGTTCGCCTGCACCTGCGCAAACGTGCCCTGCGCGATCACGCGGCCGCCGTGCACGCCCGCGCCCAGGCCCATGTCGATCACGTGGTCGGCGGCGTGGATCATGTCCTCGTCGTGCTCGACCACGATCACGCTGTTGCCGATGTCGCGCAGATGGCGCAGCGTGCTGATCAGCCGGTCGTTGTCGCGCTGGTGCAGGCCGATGCTGGGCTCGTCCAGCACATACATCACGCCGGTCAGGCCCGAGCCGATCTGGCTGGCCAGCCGGATGCGCTGCGATTCACCGCCCGAGAGCGTTTCGGCGCTGCGGTCCAGACTCAGGTAGTTCAGGCCCACATCGTTCAGGAACTTGAGGCGCGAACCGATCTCGCGCACCACCTTGTCGGCAATCTCGCCCTTGGCGCCGTGCATTTTCAGCGCGCTGAAGTAGGCGTAGCTCTCGCGCAGCGTGGCGTGGCTGATCTGGAAGATGGCGCGGGCCTGCGCGCCTTCGCCAATCTTCACGCAGCGCGCCTCGCGCTTGAGCCGCGTGCCCTTGCAGTCGGTGCATGGCTGGGTGCTGCGGTAGCGCGCCAGGTCTTCGCGCACCAGCACCGATTCGGTCTCGCGGTAGCGCCGCTGCATGTTGGGGATGATGCCCTCGAACGGGTGCTTCTTGCTCACGCGCTTGCCCTGCGAGGCCCCGCTGTCCATGACGTAGGTGAACTTGATTTCTTCTTCGCCCGAGCCCTGCAGCACCGCGTGCTGCACCTCGGCGGCCAGGTCTTCAAACGGCAGCTCGATGTTGAACTTGTAGTGCCGCGCCAGGCTTTCGAGCAGCGCAAAGTAGTAGCCGTTGCGCCGGTCCCAGCCCTTGATGGCGCCGCTCGCCAGACTTAAGGAGGGGAAGGCCACCACCCGCGCCGGGTCGAAGAATTCCTGCGAACCGAGGCCGTCGCAGCTCGGGCAGGCGCCCACCGGCGAATTGAACGAAAACAGCCGCGGCTCCAGCTCGCTGATGGAATAGGTGCAGACCGGGCAGGAGAACTTGGCGTTGAACAGGTGTTCGACACCCAGCTCCTGGCCCTCGCGGGCGTCCATCTCCAGCGCAATCGCGCGGCCGTCGGCCAGCCGCAGCGCGGCCTCGAAGCTCTCGGCCAGGCGCTGCTTCATGTCGGGCCGCACTTTCAGCCGGTCGATCACCACATCGATGTCGTGCTTCTCGGCTTTTTTCAGCTTGGGCAGCTCGTCAAATTCATACGAGGCGCCGTCCACCCGGAAGCGCACATAGCCCTGCGCCTGCATGTCCGCAAACAGCTCCAGGAACTCGCCCTTGCGGTCGCGCACCACCGGTGCCAGCACCATCAGGCGTGTGCCTTCGGGCAGCGCCTGCACCGCGTCGACCATCTGGCTCACGCTCTGAGCTTGCAGCGGCAACGCGTGGTCGGGGCAGTAGG
>JANOBJ010000145.1:0-12217 GCA_031411575.1 Betaproteobacteria bacterium
CTGCGGGTCGACGGCGGCGCCTGCGTCAACGATTTGCTGATGCAGTTCCAGGCCGATCTGCTGGGCATTCCGGTGGTGCGGCCGGCCGTGACCGAAACCACCGCGCTCGGCGCTGCCTACCTGGCGGGGCTGGCCACAGGGGTCTACAAAGGCACCGATGAGCTGGCGGATTTGTGGCGCACCGAGCGGCGCTTTTTGCCGACGCTGGACGCGGCCCGCGCCACTGAGCTGATGGCGCGCTGGGAGCACGCGGTGCGGCAGACCGCGCTGGCGTGAGCGGCTGTCGCCTTCACCGGGGCACGGTTTGCCTGGCCTCCTGTTTGCTATTATATTTATAGCATTAAATAACCACAGGACGCCGACAACGGCCGTATTTGATGCATAAATGAAGCTTTCAGAGGGTTTTGCAGCCGCCCGTCTGAAACGCCAGTCGCCCGCCCCATCGCCACCGCATCGCCCACAAAAAAGCCCCACCGAAGCGGGGCTTTTCACGGTCAACAGAAGACCGTTACTGCTTGGGCGCCGCGGCGTCGGCCGGCGCTGCTTCATCCTCGGGTTTGCGCGGCATGACGGCCATCGAATCGGCCGACGGGCTGCCCAGGCTCGGGCTGGCCGGTGGCTCCGGGTTGGCGGCCATGGGCTGGTTGGCCGCGGCTGCGGCGGGCTGCTCGGGCGCCGCTGCGGCCGAGCTTTGCGCTGCGGGTGCCTCGGTGGCGGCAGCCGTAGGCTGTGGCGCGGCTGCTGGCGGCGCGGTGGCCACGACCGGCTGGCTGGCGATGTGCGCCTGCGCCAGGATCACGATGCCCTGATCCTGCTCCACGCCTTCGCCGCGCGACAGGGTGCCGGCCCTCATGGCGGCAATCGCTTCGGAGCGGACTTGATCGCGACTGAGCTGGCTCACGGCGACGGCGGTGTGTTCGGCGTAGTCGGCTTCACCTCCGCCAGCCCATGCAGAACCCGTCGCGGCGACCAGGCCGCACACGAAGGTGACGGCGAGATGTTTCTTCATCATGATTATTCCTTTCACGTCAATTGAACAGTGCGGGGCCGACCCCCCTGGTCAGCCTCCCCGGCGTTGGCGTTCCGCCCGCGTGGGCGGTGCGGCAGTCGCTGAGGTAGTTGTCGTTCAAACGCAGCGCATCCGTCGTTACCAGGTGCTACCAAATACATCGCGCGCGGCGCCGCGCCAAAGCCTCGAATCCCGCGCGATGGCTCTAGACTCGCGGGCATGTCCCCACACGCCGCCCCCCAGGACGGAACCACCTTGTTACCGAAGTCACCAATCCGCTACGAAAGCGACCCCTGCAACCGGCGCGCGGTGTTGCGTCTGGGCACCGCAGCGGCGTTGGGCCTGGTGGCCGGCTGCGCGGTGCGCGCGCCGGCGGGCAGCGGGGCCGACCCCTCAGCCAGCGGCGCTACACCAACAGCCAGCGGCGCTACACCACCCGCCAGCGGCGGCACCACGTCCGCCAGCGGACGCCTGCGGCTGATTGGTGAGACCACGCTGCCGCACCGGCTGACGTTCAACGGCACCACAGTGGGCGGGTTGTCGGGGCTTGATTTCGATCCCGCGCGTGAACTTTGGTACGCCTTGAGCGACGACCGCTCCGACCTGCAGCCCGCCCGCTTCTACACCTTGCGCCTCAACCTCGGCGCACAGGGTTTGCCGACGCCCGAGCTGCTGGACGTGGTAACGCTGCGCCAGCCCGATGGCACGCCCTTCCCGCGTCGCCAGCGGGTGGCCGACGGGGCGCGTCCGCCCGGTGATGTGGTGGTCGACCCCGAATCCATCCGCTGGCGCGCGGACACCGGCACGCTGCTCTGGACCAGCGAAGGCGACGCGCGGCTGGGCCTGCCGCCCTTCATCCGCGAGATGCGGCCCGATGGCACGCATCTGCGTGAGCTCAGCCTGCCGCCGATGCTGCGCTTTGACCTTGCCGGCCAGATCGGCCCGCGCGACAACCTCACGCTCGAAGGCCTGGCGCTCACACCCGACGGGCGCAGCGCCTGGGCCGCGATGGAAGGCCCGCTGGTGCAGGACGGCCCGGTGCCCGCTGTGGGCCAGCCCGCCGGGCCGTGCCGCATCACCCGCTGGGACTTGGCCAGCGGGCGCGCGGTGCAGCAGTTCGCCTACCGGCCCGATGCCATCCCGGTGCCGTCGGTACCGGCAGGCGCCGCAGCCGATAACGGCATCAGCGAGATCCTGATGCTCGACGCCCACCGCATGCTGGTGCTGGAGCGCGCGTACATGACCGGCGTCGGCAACTCGCTGCGGCTGTACCAAATGGATACGCGCGGCGCGGCGGACACGCTGGCGCTGGCGTCACTCGCGCCCGGCGCCGCGACCGTTCCCAAACGCCTGGTGGCCGACTTCGGCACGCTCGGCCTGTCGCGGCTGGACAATACCGAAGGCATGGCCTGGGGACCGCCCCGCGCCAACGGAGCGCGCACCCTGGTGGTGGTCAGCGACGACAATTTCAACCCCAGGCAGGTGACTCAGTTCGCGGCCTTTGAATTCACCGAGTGACCCGCGAGCAGGACGCGCATGACCACGACCTCCATTTCTCCCCACATTTCCTTCATCGGCGGCGGCAACATGGCCAGCGCCATCATCGGTGGCCTGCTCCGGCAAGGCCTGACGCCCGCGCAGATCAGCGTGGTCGAACCGTTCGCCGAAGCGCGCGACAAGCTACAGGCGCAATTCGGCATCACCGCGTTGCCCGCTGCGGACGCCACGCTGGCCGCCGCGACGCTGGTGGTCTGGGCGGTCAAGCCGCAAACCTTCAAGGACGCCTCCGACGCCGTGCGGCCGCACACGGGCCACGCGCTGCACCTGAGCGTGGCCGCCGGCATCCGCAGCGACAGCATCGCCCGCTGGCTGGGTACCGAGCGCATCGTGCGCTCCATGCCCAATACGCCGGCGCTGGTCGGCCAGGGCATGACGGCACTGTTCGCCCGCGCGGCCGCCACGCCGGCCGACCGCGCCAGCGTCGAACAGGTGATCGCCACCACCGGCGAGTTCCTCTGGGTCAGCAGCGAGAAGCAGCTGGACGCGGTGACCGCGCTGTCGGGCTCAGGCCCTGCCTATGTGTTTTACTTTCTGGAAGCGATGACGCAGGCCGGCGTCGACATGGGCCTGCCGCGCGAGCAGGCCCATCGGCTCGCGGTGGGCACCTTTGTCGGCGCCTCGGCGCTGGCGCGCGCGTCCGACGAGCCGCCCGAGGTGCTGCGCCAGCGCGTCACCTCCAAGGGCGGCACTACCTACGCCGCCATCACGTCCATGGAGCACGACCAGATCAAGCCGCTGTTCATGCGCGCCCTGCGCGCCGCCGAGCAGCGCGCACAGGAGCTCGGCGACGAGTTTGGCGCGGGCTGACTCAAAAGCTCTCAGTTTGATCGTTTCTGAACAAAATACGCCCGTTGTCCTCATCCAACGGTCATAGTTTGCTATATTTATAATAGCACTCAACCGTCAGCTATCGGAGCCACGCGTAACTCAGCGCCACGCCGGCAAACACCGTGAAACCGAGCCAGTGATTGAGGCGAAACGCCTTGAAGCAGCCGTCGCGGCTGCGCGTGCGGATCAGCGTGTAGTGCCACGCCACCTGGATCAGTGCCACCAAAATTGCTATAATAAATATAGCATTCCATGACCATTCGACCAGCACCAACGACCAGATTGCCAGATAAATCAGGTAGCTGGCCATGATGGCGGGCACGTCGAAGCGGCCGAGCGTGATGGCTGAGGTTTTCATGCCGATGCGCAGGTCGTCGTCGCGGTCCACCATGGCGTATTCGGTGTCGTAGGCCAGCACCCAGAACAGGTTGCCCAGCAGCAGCCACCAGGCCATTGCCGGCACTGCCGACCACGCTGTCGAGAGGTTGTGCGCATGGCCACCCTGCACCGCCGCAAACGCCATCGGAATGCCAAAGCTGAACGCCACACCCAGCACCGCCTGCGGCATCGACACGAAGCGCTTGGCGTACGGGTAGGCCAGCGTGATCGCCAGTGCCACAAACGACCACATCACCGTGGCGGTGTTGGTGGTGAGCACCAGCCCAAACGCCATCAGCGCCAGCACCGCACCGAGTGCCAGCGCCTCCTTCACCGACACCTTGCCACTGGTCACCGGGCGCTGCGCGGTGCGCTTGACGTGGCGGTCAAATTCACGGTCGGCCACGTCGTTGATGCAGCATCCCGCGCTGCGCATGAGGATGGTGCCGAGCACAAACACGGCCAGCAGGTGCCAGCCCGGAAAACCGCCCGCCGCCACCCACAGCGCGCTCAGGGTGGGCCACAGTAGCAGCAACCAGCCCGCCGGGCGGTTCCAGCGGATCAGGTCCAGGTAGAGGGCTAGTCTTCCAGCAGCGATCGCAGCATCCATGCGGTTTGCTCGTGCACCGTGAGGCGCTGGGTCAACAGGTCAGCGGTGGGTTCGTCGCTGGCCTTGTCGGCCAGCGGAAACAGCTCGCGCGCGGTGCGGGCAACGGCCTCGTGGCCCTTGACCAGGATGCGCACCATCTCCAACGCCTTTGGGGGAGTGGACGGCGCATCCGGCACGCTGGCGAGCTTGCCGAAATCGGCATACGAACCGGGCGCCACATGGCCCAGCGAACGGATGCGCTCGGCCACCGGGTCCACCGCCGCCCACAGCTCGGTGTACTGTGCCATGAACATCGCGTGCAGCGTGTTGAACATCGGCCCGGTCACGTTCCAGTGAAAGTTGTGGGTGGTCAGGTACAGCGTGTAGGTGTCGGCCAGCAGGCGCGACAGGCCTTTGGCAATGGCAGCGCGGTCTTTCTCGCTGATGCCGATGTTGATCGCGGGTGCGCCGCCGGTCTTGGGGGTCTTGGCCATGACAAATGCTCCACGGGGGTTGAAGGAAAATCGGGGATATGGGGCGCTGACGCCACTTGGCTCACGACAGCCGCTTCACGCCCGGCAGCTCGCAGGCGTAGATGGCGTTGCGGAGCGCGGCGATCGCTTCATAGCGCGTGAAGCTGCGTCGCCACGCCAGCACCACGCGCCGCATCGGCGGGTCGCCGTCAAACGGCAGGTACTTGATGTAGCCGTCGCCGCTCTTCTTGCGCCCCGATTTGGTGGCCAGCGCGTCCTTGGGCACCGACAGACGCGGCACCAGCGTCACGCCCATGCCGGCAGCCACCATGTGCTTGATGGTTTCGAGCGACGAGCCTTCAAAGCTCTTGCGGATGCCTTCGGCGTCGCTCGAAAAGCGCGCGAACTCGGGGCAGACTTCCAGCACGTGGTCGCGAAAGCAGTGGCCCGTGCCCAGCAGCAGCATGGTCTCGCGCTTGAGCTCGTCGGCGGTGATGGTGTCGCGTTTGGCCAGCGCGTGCTGGGTCGGCACGGCGGCCAGAAACGGCTCGTCATAGAGCTGCGCGATGGCCAGGCCGGTGTCGGGAAAGGGCTCGGCCATGATGGCGCAATCAATCTCGCCGGTGCGCAGCATTTCCAGCAGCTTGACCGTGAAGTTCTCTTGCAGCATCAGCGGCATTTGCGGCGTCTTGCTGATGGCCTGGCGCACCAGGTCGGGCAGCAGGTAGGGCCCGATCGTGTAGATGATGCCCAGCTTGAGCGGCCCGGCCAGCGGGTCTTTGCCGCGCTTGGCGATGTCCTTGATGTTGGCCGCCTGCTCCAGCACGCTCTGCGCCTGGCGCACGATGTCCTCGCCCAGCGGCGTCACCGTCACCTCATTGGCGCTGCGCTCGAACAACTTGACCTCCAGCTCGTCCTCCAGCTTCTTGATCGCCACCGACAGTGTGGGCTGCGAGACAAAGCAGGCTTCGGCAGCCTTGCCAAAGTGCTTCTCTCTGGCGACGGCCACGATGTATTTGAGTTCAGTCAGGGTCACGGTCAGGCTTTCAGGAATTCGGATTTTCCACCCAACCAGCGGGAAACGTGTTTGTGGGCCAATTCGGGATGGCGGTCCAGCATCTGCGGCGCCAGATCGCGCGCCCAGGCCAGCATTTCAGTATCGGTCGTGAGGTCGGCGAAGCGCAGCAGCGGGGCACCCGACTGGCGCGCGCCCAGGAATTCACCCGGCCCGCGGATCTCCAGATCGCGCCGGGCGATCTCAAAACCATCGCCGGTCTCGACCATGGCCTTCAAGCGTTCGCGGGCGGTTTCACCCAGCCGGGGTGCATCGCCGGTTGAATAGAGCAGCACGCAGGCCGACGCCGCCGCGCCGCGCCCGACCCGCCCGCGCAACTGGTGCAGCTGGCTCAGGCCAAAGCGCTCGGCGTGCTCGATCACCATCAACGACGCATTGGGCACATCCACGCCCACTTCAATCACCGTGGTGCTGACCAGCACACCCATCTGGCCGCCGGTGAAGAGCGACATCACGGCTTTCTTCTCGGCCACCGGCATCTTCGAGTGCAGCAGGCCCACCATCACCGGCGCGTGCCCGGGCGCGGCGCCGTCATTGAGCGCGGCGCTCAGTTGTGCATGGGTTTCTGTGGCGTTGGTCAAATCGAGCGCCTCGCTTTCCTCGATCAGCGGGCAGACCCAGTACACCTGCCGGCCCTCGGCCAGCTGGGCGCGGATGCGGGCGATGACCTCGTCGCGCCGGCTGTCAGACACCACCTTGGTGACGATGGGCGTGCGGCCCGGTGGCAGCTCGTCGAGGGTGGAGACATCGAGGTCAGCGTAGTAGCTCATGGCCAGCGTGCGTGGGATCGGGGTAGCGGTCATCATCAAAAGGTGAGGTTCCACCCCCGTTGCTTGCTCACTGCGTGTAGCCGCCTCCCCCCTCGAGGGGGCGACACCCTGCGGCCCGGCGAAGCCGGTTCCGCGGTGTCCCTGGAGGGGAGCGGGCGCATCTGCTGGGCTGTTCATCTTGCTCCGCAGGGCCAGCCGCTGCGCCACGCCGAATCGGTGTTGTTCGTCGATGATGGCCAGCGCCAGGTTTTTGAACTGCACCTTGTCCTGGATCACGGCATGGGTGCCGACCACCAGCGCGGCCTCGCCGCTTTCGATCAGCGCCAGCATCTCGCGGCGCTCCTTCGTCTTCTGGCTGCCGGTGAGCCAGGCCACGCGCTGGCCACGCGCGGCCAACAGCGGCTCCAGCCAGCCGATCAGTTTGCGAAAGTGCTGCTCGGCCAGAATCTCGGTCGGTGCCATCAGCGCGCACTGGCGGCCCGCGTCGATGCAGATGGCGCCCGCGAGCGCCGCCACCACCGTCTTGCCCGAGCCGACATCGCCTTGCAGCAGCCGGTGCATCGGCACCGGGCGCGCGATATCCTGAGCGATCTCTTCGCCGACACGGCGCTGCGCTGCGGTCAACCGGAACGGCAGCACGGCCAGCAGCTGCTCGTGCAGCCCGCCCGCCCCTGCGCGCAAAGGCGGTGCGCGCAACCGGTCACGTTCGCGCTTGGATTGCAGCTGTGACAGTTGCTGCGCCAGCAACTCCTCGGCCTTGAGCCGTTGCCAGGCCGCGTGGCTGCGGTCTTCCAGTTCGGCCAGCGACACATCCGACGCCGGATGGTGCAAAAATGATAGCGACTGACGTAGATCCCACGCCGACCCCACACCTTTTTGGTGCAAAAAAAGCGTCCCTGGCAAGCGCACACCCGGCGGCAGCGTTTCCGACAGATCGGCGCGCGCCAACCCTGACACCACGGCGCGCCGCAAGTAGGCTTGCGGCAGACCGGCCACGGTCGGGTACACCGGCGTCAGCGCGGTAGGCAAGTCGCCACCGGCGCTGCGAAACGACGGGTGCATCATGGTCCAGCCGAGAAAGCCACCCTTGAGTTCACCCCGCGCACGGATGCGCGCGCCCACAGCCAGCGCCTTTTGCTGCGACGGGTAGAAGCTGAAGAAGCGCAGCACGCAGGTGTCGGTGCCATCGTCCAGCGTCACCAGCAACTGGCGGCGCGGGCGAAACGTCACCTCGCAGGCGGTGACAGTGCCTTCGATCTGCGCGGTGTCGCCCTCGCGTGCGTCGCGCAAGCTGATGATCTGCGTCTCGTCCTCATAGCGCAACGGCAGGTGCAGCGCCAGGTCGATATCGCGACGAAGGCCCAGTTTTTCCATCGCTTTTTGTGGCGCGGACTTCACAGCACGCGGAGGCGTCCCCGCTTTAGATGCGGCCGCGACGGGCTGGGTGGCGGGCTTGGCGGCGGGCATGGGAGAATTCTGCCTGCACTTCGCGGCCTTTCATCGCCGCGCTCTTGTCGTCTCGTTTCCACTCTATTCCTCACTTGGCACGGGTTAGTCAGGCCCTCAAGCACCATGCACCGGTACACCCTCAGCGATTTTGATTTCCAGTTGCCCGATGCGCTGATCGCGCAGCACCCCGCGGCCGAGCGCAGCGCCTCCCGCCTGCTGGACGGCACCGCGCCCCAGCCGGTGGACCGCATCTTCCGTGACCTGCCCGCGCTGCTGGTGCCGGGCGACCTGCTGGTGTTCAACGACACCAAAGTGGTGAAAGCGCGGCTCTTCGGTGAAAAACCGACGGGCGGCAAGCTGGAGCTGCTGGTCGAGCGCGTGCTGCCGCGTGGAGAGGCGGGACATGAGGTGGTGGCGCACATGAAGGTCAGCAAGAAGCCGCCGGTGGGGACGGTGCTGCGGATGTATGGCGCAGCCGACGCTGTGGAATTCGCGTTCTCGGCCACCCTGCTCGGCCGCTGGCCTGACGAGAACGGCGCGCTGTTCCGCTTTGCGTTCAGCGACGAGCCACACATGCTGATGGAGCGCCACGGCCACGTGCCGCTGCCGCCCTACATCACGCATGCGGACTCTGCCGATGACGAGCAGCGCTACCAGACGGTGTTTGCCAAGAACCCCGGCGCCGCGGCCGCGCCTACCGCTGCGCTGCATTTCGACGACGCCGTGCTGGCCGCGCTGGACGCGCGCGGCGTGCAGCGCGCCAGCGTCACGCTGCATGTGGGCGCGGGCACCTTCCAGCCGGTGAAGACCGAAGACCTGAGCGCGCACCGCATGCACAGCGAGTGGTACGACGTGCCCGAGGCCACCCAGTTGGCAATCGCTGCGTGCCGCGCGCGTGGCGGCCGCATCGTGGCCGTGGGTACCACGACGGTGCGCACGCTGGAGTCGTGGGCGGCTACGGGCCAGACTACCGGCGACACGTCGATCTTCATCACGCCGGGTTTCAATTTCCAGGTGATCGACCGGCTGGTGACCAACTTTCACCTGCCCAAATCGACCCTGATGATGCTGGTCAGTGCCTTCGCTGGCTACGACCGCGTGATGGCGCTGTACCGCCACGCGATCAGCCAGCAGTACCGGTTTTTCAGCTACGGCGACGCGATGTTGCTGGACCGGCGGCGCAGCTGACGCGCCGGCCTCAGGCGCTCAGCGCGACCCGTCCCTGCACGCCGTCAATGCCGCTGATTTTTGCCAGCACGGCCGCCGCGTCGTCGGCGGTAGCCATCAAGTCAATGCGCACCTCGTGCACGGTACGGCCCAGCCGCGCCTTGCTGCGCACCGTGGCCGGATAGCCTTCGGCGCGCAGGCGCCTGGCCAGCGCCTCGGCTTGCGGCTTGCGCGGCGCGGCGGCGGCCACCACGCGCCAGCGGCCGCCCTGCACCGCGATGCCGCGGCCGGGTTGCAGCTCGGTCGAGGCGAGAAACTTGTTCAGCTGGTCAGGTGTGGCGTTGCCCACGGGCTGCACGGGTTTGTCAAAGAAGCGCGCCCAGAACGCCGTGGGTTTGTCGAGCGACAAAGCGCCCTGGTCGCGCGTGGCCAGGTCCACCTTGCCCTCAAACAGGCAGGTGGCGTCGTGCGCCTCATCGGTCATGCTCCAGAAATCGGTGCCACGGATGCCGACCGTGGCGGTGCGCAGGTTCAGGTTGATCTCGCGCTGGCCCACGGCCTTGGCCACGGTGGAGGTGGCAAAGCGGAAGAAGCCGTCAAATAGTTTCAGCTCGGACTTGACGGCGGTGCGGCCGTTGACGGGGCTGACTTCGAGCTGCTGCACACCCAGCCGGGTTTTCTCGCCCAGGCGGATCAGGCTGCCCTCGGGCAGCACCATCACCAGGCCGGCATTGGGCGCGGTCTCGATTTCATGGGCGGTCGACACCGTGTCGCCCGGCGACAGCGGCACGCGCTGCCCGTTGTGCGTTGACCAGGCGGGCATCTGCACCGCCTCGATCACCAGTTCCGCAGCGCCCGATGTGGCCGACGACGGCCGCGCGGCCTGCGCATCGCCCGCTGCCCCCACGGCCATGCCCGCCGTGACGGCGGCGACCGTACCCAAACTCCCCTTGAAAAAGCCACGGCGTTGCATGACGGTTCCTTTGCGTGTGACAGACCGACTGGATGCGCTGGCGCCAGATGGGCTCAGCGTGTTCATGTAAGGGAATGTACGCAGGATGCCCCGCAGGTGGATGGTCAGAATTCACGATCTGGCCCAGCCGGATTCGACCGCAGGCCGTGAAAGCCTGAAAAACCGGTCAAAAGTCACGCATCGGCAATCCCGGCGACCCGCTTGCGGTCAAGGACAATCGCCGCATGCTCCAGTTCGACCTGCTCCAGACCGACCCCGCCTCTGCCGACGGCGCCTACCTCGGCTCGTTCGCCCGGCGCGGGCGCCTCACGCTCAACCACGGCGTGGTGCAAACGCCGATCTTCATGCCGGTGGGCACCTACGGCACCGTCAAGGGCGTGATGCCCCGCAGCCTGGAGGAGATGGGCGCGCAGATCATCCTGGGCAACACTTTTCACCTGTGGATGCGACCGGGGCTGGACGTGATGGCGCAGTTTGGCGGGCTGCACCGGTTTGAGCAGTGGACGAAGCCGATCCTCACCGACAGCGGCGGGTTTCAGGTGTGGAGCCTGGGCGAGATGCGCAAGATCAGCGAAGAAGGCGTGCGTTTTGCCAGCCCCGTCAACGGCGACAAGCTGTTTCTCACGCCCGAAACCAGCATGCAGATCCAGACCACGCTCAACAGCGACATCGTGATGCAGTTTGACGAATGCACGCCGTACGAAGTCAAGGGCCACCTCACCACCGAGCGCGAGGCGCGCCAATCAATGGAGCTGTCATTGCGCTGGGCGCAGCGCTGCAAGGCCGAATTCGCGCGGCTGGAAAACCGCAACGCCCTGTTCGGCATCGTGCAGGGCGGCATGTTCGAGAACCTGCGGCAGGATTCGCTCGATCAGCTGGTGGCGATGGATTTTCCCGGCTACGCGGTGGGCGGGGTGAGCGTGGGCGAGCCCAAGGACGAGATGCTGCGCATCATGGCGCACACCCCGCACCGCCTGCCCGCGCACAAACCGCGTTACCTGATGGGCGTGGGCACGCCCGAAGACCTGGTGGACGGCGTGGCGGCCGGCGTGGACATGTTTGATTGCGTCATGCCCACCCGCAACGCCCGCAACGGCCACCTGTTCACGCGCTTTGGCGAGGTGAAAATCCGCAACGCCCGCCACAAGACCGACGAGCGCCCGAGCGACGCGACCTGTACCTGCTACGCCTGCGAGGGCAGCACACGCGCCGACGGCACGGTGGCGGGCGGGTTCAGCCGCGCCTACCTGCACCACCTGGACCGCTGTGGCGAAATGCTCGGCCCCATGCTGGCCACCATCCACAACCTGCACTACTACCTGAACCTGATGCGCGAGGTGCGCGACGCGCTGGACGCGGGCACGTTTGGCGCGTTCCGGGCGCGGTTCAAGGCGGACCGGGCGCGCGGGGTGTAAGCCGCGCCCGCCCCAGCGCGTGACCACCATGCTGCGCACCCTGCTCCTGCTGCCCCTCAAGGCGCTGAAATCGCTGGCCAGCTGGCTGCTGGCGCTGGTGCTGCTGTTCGAGGAATGGGGCTGGGAGCCGCTGCAGCGCGCGCTGGCCGCCATCGGGCGGCTGCCGGGGCTGCGCTGGATCGAGGGACGCATCCGCGCGCTGCCGCCGTATGCCGCGCTGGCGATCTTTGTGCTGCCGACGTTGCTGCTGTTGCCGGTGAAGCTGCTGGCGCTGTGGCTGATCGGGCAGGGCCAGGTGGTGGCGGGCACGGTGGTGATCGTGGCGGCCAAGATCGTGGGTACCGCCATCGTCGCGCGGCTGTTCGCGCTGACGCAGCCTGCCTTGATGCAACTGGCCTGGTTTGCGAGCGTGTACCGGCGCTGGACCGGCTGGAAAGACGCGCTGCTGGCCCGCGTGCGCGCCTCGTGGGCCTGGCGCGTGGCGCGCGCCGCGCGGCACCGGTGGAAACGCCGCTGGCAGGCGTGGCGGCG
>JANOBJ010000146.1:0-1600 GCA_031411575.1 Betaproteobacteria bacterium
GCGGCGACGATCTGCGCACGCTCTACCTCACCACCTCGCGCCACGGCCGCAGAGCGCGCGAGCTGGCCGAGCAGCCGCTGGCCGGTTGCGTGTTTGCGCTGCGGGTGGACGTGCCCGGGCTGCCGGTCAATTTTTTCCAGGACTGAACGCCCGCTCGAGCGTGGGAGGCGCGCCCGGTGCCGGGCTGCCGGAAAAAACCGAACGGGCCGCGTTCAAAAAATTCACGGCGCGCTTCGGCCGGCGCGCCAGCTGCAAGGGCTACCATGCACGCCATGGACTTAGCCCACGCCGCCCTGACCGACACCACCGAGCGCATCCGCGCCGCCGCTGCCCGCGGCGAGCCGCTGCGCATCCGCGGCGGCGGCACCAAGGATTTTTATGGCCAGGCCCTGAACGGCAGCGTACTGGACACCCGCGCCCTCACTGGCATCACCAGCTACGAGCCCAGCGAGCTGGTGGTCACGGTGCGCGCCGGCACCCCGCTGGCCGAGCTGGAGGCCGCGCTCGCCGAACATGGCCAGTGCTTGCCCTTCGAGCCGCCGCATTTTGGTGCGGACTCCACCGTCGGCGGCATGGTGGCCGCCGGCCTGTCCGGCCCGGCCCGCGCCAGCGCCGGCGGCGTGCGTGACTTCATGCTCGGCGTGACCCTGCTCAATGGCAAAGCCGAACTGCTGACCTTCGGCGGCCAGGTCATGAAAAACGTGGCGGGCTACGACGTCAGCCGCCTGATGGCTGGCTCGATGGGCACGCTCGGCCTGCTGGTCGATGTCAGCCTCAAGGTGCTGCCGGTGGCGCCTGCCGAGGCCACGCTGCGCTTCGCCATGGACCAGGCCACCGCGCTGCGCCAGCTCAACACCTGGGGCGGCCAGCCGCTGCCGCTGAACGCCAGTTGCTGGGTGCACGAGGACGGCGCCACCAGCAGTAGCTCGCAAGCTGTGGGCACGCTGTACCTGCGCCTGCGCGGCGCGGTGGCGGCGGTCGAGGCGGCCTGCCGCATGCTGGCCGCACAGCACGGCGGCGAGCGGCTGGACAACACAGCAGCCGCGCCCGACTGGACCGCCTGCCGCAACCAGCAACTGCCGTGGTTCACAGCACGTGCGGGCCGCGACCTGTGGCGCCTGTCGCTGCCGCAAACCGCGCCTGTGCTCGATCTGCCCGAGCCGCCACTGGTGGAGTGGCACGGCGCGCAGCGCTGGGTGTCGGTCGATCCGGCCGATGGCGCAGCCGCCGAGCGCGTCCGAGCGGCCGCTGCACAGGCCGGCGGACATGCTGCGTTATTTATAGCAAACAATGACCAGTCGATGCGGACAACAGCCCGATTTGATGCCTTAAAGCCGCCTCTGGACCGGATTCACCGCGACTTGAAGAAACAGTTCGACCCGGCCGGCATTTTCAACCGCGGCCGGATGTACGACCACTTCTGATGCAAACCAACCTCGCCCCCGAGTTCCAGAACACGCCCGACGGCCTTGAGGCCGAGGCGATCCTGCGCAAGTGCGTGAACTGCGGCTTTTGCACCGCCACCTGCCCCACCTATCAACTGCTGGGCGTCGAACTCGATGGCCCGCGCGGCCGCATTTACCTCATCAAGCAGGTGCTG
>JANOBJ010000147.1:0-8350 GCA_031411575.1 Betaproteobacteria bacterium
GCGCACGCGCGAGGTGCGGTCGCGTACCTCGGCGGCAGCGGCGTCGGCGTCTTTCTCCAGCCGGAAGCGCACGGAAATCTGGCTCTGCTCGGCCCGGCTGATGGAGGTGATCACGTCCACGGCGTCGATGCCGGCAATCGAGTCTTCCAGTGGCTTGGTGACCTGCGATTCGATCACCTCGGCCGAAGCGCCCGCATAGCGCACGCTCACCGTGACCACCGGCTCGTCAATCTTGGGGTATTCGCGCACCGACAGGCGGCTGAAACTCACCGCGCCGATCAGCACGATCAAAAGCGACAGCACCGTGGCAAACACCGGGCGCCGGATCGAGACTTCTGCGAGTTGCATGGCGGTGCCTCCTGTGCATGGACCGCGCGCTGCTAGGCCGGGTTGCGGCCGGATGCACGCGGCCCGGCGTCGTTGGGCGTACCGCGCCGTGCGGGCGGGCTGCCAGATGCGCCGGCGGGGCCGGCCTCGCCCGCCGCGAAGCCGACCAAGCAGGGATTGGGGCCGGCGGGAGCCGGTGCGGCAGGCTTGGCTTTCAGGTCGGTCGCGGCCGCGAGCGCCGGCGGGGCCGCGGATGCGGCGCTGCCGGCAACCGGTGCTGTACTGACGGACGCGCTTGGAGCCGCAACGGCCGGTGCAGGCGCGGCCGCAGTTGCCGACGGAGCGGATGGAGTCGATGAAGCGGGCGCGCCACCGGCTGCACCGGCCGCTGCCGGGGCGCCGTTGGCAGGCGCCGCGCCATTGCCGCCTGGTCGGCCGCCAGCGCCACGGCCCACCTCCACCACGCGAACCGCCATGCCGTCGCGCTGGATGCGCTGCTGCCCGGTGGTCACCACGGTGTCGCCGGGCTGCAGCCCTTCGAGAATTTCCACGCGCCCGGGCTGGCGCAGGCCTACCTTGACCTCGACCCGCTGCGTGGTGCGGGTCTCGGCGGCCGGATCGCCATTGAGCTTGATGACAAACTGGCGCCCCGCCTGCGGCACGATCGCCTCTTCGGGGATCACGGTGGCGTCGGCGCGCTCGCCAAACAGCAGGTTGACGCGCGCAAACATGCCGGGCCTGAGCTGCAGCTGGCGGTTGTCGATGCAGCCGCGGATGCCGACCGAGCGGCCATTGGCGTCCACCAGCGGATCAATCGCCTGCACCACCGCGCTGAACTTGCGGCCGGGCAACGCGTCCAGATCGACTGCGGCGCGCAGACCCCGCCGCACCTTGGACTGGTAGCGCTCGGGCAGGCGGAAATCAACAAACATCGCGTCCAGATCTTCGATGTTCACGATGTCGGCGCCATCTTTCAGGTAGTCGCCGATGTTGACGGTGCGGATGCCGGTGATGCCGTCAAACGGCGCGGTGATGCGCAGCCGCGCGGCGGTGGCCTGCGACAGCGCCAGCCTGGCGCGCGCCACTTCCAGGTTGGCCCCGCTTTCATCGACCGAGCGCTGGCTGATGAAGCCTTGCGCGACCAGCTCCTGGTTGCGCTTGTGGTTGGCTTGCGCGATCGACAGCTCGGCCTGGCTTTGCTGCACCTGTGCGCGCGGCAACTGGTCATCCAGCTGCACCAGCAACTGGCCCTTGCGCACGCGGTCGCCATCGCGAAAATTGAGCTGGGTGATGCGACCGCTGACCTCGGGGCGCACCATCACGCTCTGGCGTGAGCGCAGGCTGCCCACGGCCTGCGCGTCGTCGGTCAGGCGCATGCGTTCCACCCGGGCGGCTTCCACCGCTGCCGGCCGGGCCGCCGATGCACCGGCCATGGGCGCGCTGGCACCCGCGCCTGGCGCGGTGGTGCCGGTTGCAACCGCTGTATCCGTGCGGGCAGGCCGGTTCTGGTACCACCAGGCCGCGCCTGACGCCGTTGCAATGCCGACAACGGCCACCACGGTATGAATTGCTTTAAGTGCCATGCGTCAAAGATCCGCTGCAAACGGCGCAGATCCGAAAACCTTGGTTGTAACAGAATGCCAATGTAGCAGCGTGCAGAGCGCGCCGCCGCTGGTGTGACGCTAAACCCAACGGAACGTCCGCTCAATTTACGCAGACTTTACATTTGGGGCCGCCATGGCCCGCCGCAACGTCAGCGCCGCATCGCGAGGTCGACGCCACGATTGGCCAGCGCATCAGCGCGCTCGTTGCCAGGGTCGCCGGCGTGGCCCTTGACCCAGCGCCAGTCGATCTTGTGCCCGCTGCCGGCTACCAGCGCATCAAGCCGCTGCCACAGATCCACGTTCTTGACCGGCTGCTTGGCGGCCGTGCGCCAGCCGCGTGCCTTCCAGCCATGGATCCATTCGGTGATGCCCTTGCGCACGTACTCGCTGTCGAGGTAGAGCGTTACCTCGCAGGGCCGTTTCAGCGCCTCCAGCGCCTCGATCACGGCGGTCATTTCCATGCGGTTGTTGGTGGTCTCGCGTTCCCCGCCAAACAGCTCTTTCTCGGTTCCGCCGGATTTGAGCAGCACGCCCCAACCACCCGGCCCCGGATTGCCCTTGCAGGCGCCGTCGGTGTAGATCTCAATGGAATTCAAGTTCGCTGTCCTTTTCCTGGCGCGCGTCAGTGCCCACGGCGGTTGCCCGCTGGAGCCGGTTGGCAATCGGCACCGGCGCCGTGGCAATCGCCTTGGCCGGTTTCCACGCGGGCGCGATCAACTTGATGCCGCGCACGCGCTTGACCGCCACCACAAAGTAAACGGCGCCAAAGATGGGCCACCAGCGGTCACCCACCCGGTCCATCCATTCAAACCGCGAGAGCCACTTTTCGCTGCGAACCGCGGGCCGGTAGCAGCCAAAGCTGCCCGATTCGACCTCAAAGCTCAACAGCCGCAGCCAGTCGCGCAGCCGCCAGTAACCAATGAACTCGCCGGCATCGGGCAGGTACGGCTCACCAAAACCCAGCCGGCGGTACAGGTGCGCGCGCCGCTGCCGCATGCCCCACAGGCTGGCCGGGTTGAGCCCGCAGATCACCGCACGGCCTTCGGGAACCAGCACGCGCTCGACCTCGCGCAGCGTGGCGTGCGGGTCCACATTGAGCTCCAGCGTGTGCGGCAGCACCAGCAGATCGAGGCTGCTCTCGGGGAACGGCAAGGCGGCAAAATCCATCACCACGGCGCTGCGCAGGGCGCCCTCTGGTGCCTCGCCAGACGCGGCCCGTGGTGCGGTGCCGGTGGCCAGCCAGCGGTGCGGCATGCGGTTGGCCTGCAGGGTGTCGATGTCGGGCAAACCCAGCTGCAGGGCGTGGTAGCCAAATATGTTGGCCACTGTGCGATCGAACTGCTCCCGCTCCCATTGCAGCAAATACTGCCCGGGCGCTGTCTGAAACCAGTCGTGCAAACCTATAATTTGATCGCTCATGAAGTTAATTCCGCCGCCCGCTCTCACAGACGACACCGTCAGGCTGGTGTACCGCGACCACCGGGTCGCAGTGGCAGACCCGTCAGGCGCCTGGCAACCGCAGGGCTTGCAACTCGACGCGATTCTAGTCACCCTCACCCCGCCAGCCCCGCTGGCGGCGTACAAGTCCGTGCAGGCAGCCCGGCGCCGACGTGCGCGGGCTGACGCCCATTGCCCCTGGAAAACCCCCTCCCGATGAAGTTATTTCACATCCTGTGCCTGACCGGCGCCCTCTGGCTCACCGGTTGCGCCAGCACCTCCAGCTTTCCCCCCGCCCCCGTTTCTTCTCCCACCCCGTCCACGCCCACCCCAGCCGCTGCAGCGTCGGCCGCGCCGTCCATGGGCGCGATGGCACCGGTCGTGCCCAGCGGGCCGCTGGCCCCGATCACGGCGGCGCAGGCGGCTTCACAGGTGGTGGCCCAGCTCGCGCCACCGGCCGATTTGTGGGAGCGCATCCGCCGGGGCTTTGGCATGCCCAACCTGGAAAGCGACCTGGTGCGCGACCGCGAGCAGTGGTATGCCACGCGGCCCGACTACATCGGCCGCATGACCGAGCGCTCGCGCAAATACCTGTTCCACATCGTCGAGGAGCTGGAGCGCCGCAACATGCCCACTGAGCTGGCGCTGCTGCCGTTCATCGAGAGCGCGTTCAACCCGCAAGCGGTGTCCAGTGCACGCGCCGCCGGCATGTGGCAGTTCATGCCGGCTACCGGCAGCTATTTCTCGCTCAAGCAAAACGTGTTCCGCGACGACCGGCGCGACGTGCTGGCGTCCACCCGCGCCGCGCTGGATTACCTGCAAAAGCTGCACGGCATGTTTGGTGACTGGCACCTGGCCCTGGCCGCCTACAACTGGGGCGAAGGCAGCGTGGGCCGCGCCATCGCCAAGAACCAGAAGGCCGGCCTGCCCACCACCTACAGCGACCTCGTGATGCCCGCCGAGACGCGGCTGTACGTGCCCAAGCTGCAGGCGGTGAAGAACATCGTGGCCTCGCCCGACACCTTCAGCGCGCGGCTCCCGGTCATCGAGAATCACCCGTACTTCCAGACGGTGACGATCACGCGCGACATTGACGTGGCACTTGCCGCCCGGCTGGCCGACGTCAAGCTGGAGGATTTCAAGGCGCTCAATCCGTCGGCGCACCGCCCGGTGATCCTGGCCGCCGGCACGCCTCAGATCTTGCTGCCCTGGGACAACGCCACGGTGTTCCAGAAAAACCTGCAGGCGCACAACACTGGCCGACTGGCCACCTGGACCGCCTGGACGGCGCCAGCCACCATGAAGCCGGTGGACGCCGCCAAGCGCGTGGGCATGAGCGAAAGCGAGCTGCGCGACGTCAACAACATCCCGCCGCGCATGCTGATCAAGGCTGGCTCCACGCTGCTGGTGTCGCGCGGCGAACGCGTGGCCCATGACGTCACGGTGCAGGTGGCGGACAACGGCCACATGGCACTGGCCCCCGAGATCGTGACCCGCCGCACCACGGTGAAGGCGCGCAAGGGCGAGTCGGTCGCCACGATCGCGCGGCGCTACAACCTGAGCGCCGCCAGCGTCGCCGGCTGGAACAAGGTCAGCGCGTCCGCTGCCTTCAAACCAGGCCAGGCGGTGGTGGTGTTCTTGCCAGTACAGGCCCGCACGCACGCCCGCATGCGTGCGCAGACGGCCGGCAAATCGGGGGCGCGCAGCAGCACCAAGGCCGCCCACAAGAGCGCCGGCACGGCCACCCGCAAGAAGCGGCGCTAAGGGGTGATGTAGCGGGTTTTTTGCATCAAATCACCCGCTGGTCCCCATCGGCTGGTCATAGTTAGCTATTATTTTAATAGCATTTGGTTTCTATCGCCGTAATTCCGGCTGCCGGCATCCTGAACGGTCCCGCATGACAACGACAACCGACGACGGCCTCGACAACCCACCGGGTGCCTCCGCCGACGCGCTGACCGTACACGCCTCGCACAACCCGCAGCGCCGCCGCCTCGTGCTGGGTGCCGCCGGCTACGGGCTGGCCCTGACCTCGGGCCTGGGTGTGGTCGCCTGCGGTGGCGGCAACGACGCCGCCAACGAGCGCTTCGGCTACGGCGTGGCCAGCGGCGACCCGCTGCAAGACCGGGTCATCCTGTGGACGCGCGTCAACCTGCCGGCGCCCGCACCTACCGCCGTGCAATGGGAGCTGGCCGCGGACGCCGGCTTTGCCAACATCGTCCGCTCCGGCAGCGCCGCCACCAGCGAGGCACAGGACTACACCGTCAAGGTCGACGCCGTCGGGCTGCAGCCCGGCACTCCCTACTTTTACCGGTTCCGCCACGGCAGCGAAACCTCGGCCACCGGCCGCACCAAAACCCTGCCCGCAGGCAGCGTGGCGCAGGTGCGGCTCGGCGTGTTTTCGTGCGCCGCGTATCCGCTGGGCCAGTTCCATGTGTACGCCGACGCGGCCCGCCGGGGCGATCTGGACGTCGCGCTGCACCTGGGTGACTACATTTATGAAAGCGGGCTCAGCCAGGGCGAACAGGCCGCGGCCACCCTGCTGGGCCGCAAGGTCGAGCCGCGCGAAGAGCTGGTGACGCTGGCCGACTACCGGCGCCGCTACGCGCTGTACCACGCCGATCTGGACCTGCGCGCGCTGCGGGCGGCGGTGCCGCTGATCGCGGTATGGGACGACCATGAGCTGGTCAACGACATCTGGCGCGGCGGCGCAGGCGGCCACGACCCGGCCACCGAAGGCGACTTTGCCGCGCGCCGCGCCGCCGCCGCGCAGGCCTGGCACGAGTGGCTGCCCACCCGCCTGCCCGACCCGGCCCAGCCGCTCACGATCTACCGCGCCTTCAACTTCGGCAACCTGCTCACGCTGCACATGCTCGATACCCGCGTGACCGGCCGCGACGCGCCACTCACCCGCGACAGCTACCTCGCGGGTGCCGCGGCTGACCCGGCGCGCCAGCTGCTGGGCGCCGCGCAGGCGGGCTGGCTGAACGCGGGCCTGCAGGCCTCGCCGGCCACCTGGCAGGTGCTGGGCCAGCAGGTGGTGATGGGGCGCATGCGGGTGCCGCTGAGCGTGTTTGACGATTTCAGCGAAGACACCCTCAGGGCCTACATCGCCGCGCTGGACACGCCCGACGCCGCCCGCACGCCCGAGCAGCGCGCCCTGGTGGCGCAGCCGCAGATCCCCTACGAGATCAACAACTGGAACGCCTTTGAGGCCGCCCGCGAGCAGGTGCTGACGGCCGCGCGCACGCTCGACAAGAACCTGGTGGTGCTGTCGGGCGACAGCCACAACGCCTGGGGCAGCGACCTGCGCGATGCGGCCGGCCAGGTGGCGGGCGTGGAGTTCGCCGCGCCATCGGTCACCTCTACCGGGCTGGAAGTGGCGCACACCAATGTGGGCCGCCAGTACCTGGCCGACGCCTTCGTTCGGATGATGCCCGACCTGAAATACGCCGAAACCTCGCGCCGCGGCTACCTGGTGGTCACGCTGACGCCGCAGGCCGCGCAGTGCGACTGGGTGTTCGTGAGCTCGGTGCTGCAAAACTCATTTGACGCCAGCGTGGGCCGCAGTCTGCGCACCTTGCCGGGCGTCGGCAACCGGACGCTGGTGGCGGCCTGAGGCGGGTCACGGCCGACGCGCGCCCAGAGGGTGCCTTTTTAGGTCAAATCACCTTGATGTCCGCTCCTTGCGGTCATAGTTTGCTATATATTTTATAGCTTTTCGGTTTCACCCAGGCGCGGCTGCCAGGTCATCAGGCGCCGCTCGATGCGACCCACCAGGCCGTCCAGCAGCAGCGCAAACGCGGTCAGCACCACGATGCCGGCAAACACCGTGTTCACGTCAAATGTGCCCTCGGCCTGCAGGATCAGGTAGCCGACGCCGCGCGCCGAGCCGAGGTATTCGCCGACCACCGCGCCCACGAAGGCCAGCCCGACCGAGGTGTGCAGGCTGGAAAATACCCAGCTGGTCGCGCTGGGCAGGTACACCGTGCGCAGCAGCTGCTTTTGATTCGCCCCCAGCATGCGCGCATTCGCCAGCACCACCGGGCTGACTTCCTTGACGCCCTGGTACACGTTGAAAAACACGATGAAGAACACCAGCGTCACCGCCAGCGCCACCTTGCTCCAGATCCCCAAGCCAAACCACATGGCAAATATCGGCGCCAGAATCACGCGCGGCATCGAGTTGGCGGCCTTGATGTACGGGTCGAGGATGGCACTGGCCGTGGGTGCCAATGCCAGCCACAGTCCAAACGCCAGCCCGAGCGCGGTGCCGATCACAAAGGCCAGACCGGTTTCCAGCAGCGTCACGCCCAGGTGCCGGTAGATGTCGGCGCGGCCCGGCAACCCATCGGGAAACAGCGCGCTGGGTCCAAAGCCGAACGGCATGAACCAGCTCCACACACGCCCCGCCACCTTGATCGGTTCGCCCAGGAAGAACGCGTACTGCTCATTGCGCGAGGCCGCGTGCCACAGCAGCAGCACCGCTACCAGCACCGCCAGCTGCCAGATCCGCAGGTTGCTGGCGGACGGTTTCCAGCCAGAGCGCATCAGGCGGCCTTCTTCAGCTGTTGCGCATAGCCCTTGAGCACTTCGTCGCGCAGCACGTTCCATATCTGCCGGTGCAGCGCGACAAAGCGCGGGTCGGTGCGCACCTCGGCCACGTCGCGCGGGCGCGGCAGGTCAATCACGAACTCGCCGATCGGCCGCGTGGCCGGCCCGGCGGACAGCACCACCACGCGGTCGCTCATGGCGATGGCCTCGTCCAGGTCGTGGGTGATGAACAGCACCGCCTTCTTTTTGGCGGCCCACAGATCCAGCACCTCGTTTTCCATCAGCTGGCGGGTCTGCACGTCGAGCGCGGAGAACGGTTCGTCCATCAGGATGATGTCGGGGTCGAGCGCGAGCGTCTGGGCCAGCGCCGTGCGCTTGCGCATGCCGCCCGACAGCTGGTGCGGGTAGCGGTCGCCAAAGCCGTGCAG
>JANOBJ010000148.1:0-11192 GCA_031411575.1 Betaproteobacteria bacterium
CTGGCCTTCAGCGCGCCGGCCGGTGCCAAGCCGGTGAAGAGCGCGCGCGTGGTCGGCGACGTGCTGGGCAAGTTCCACCCCCACGGCGACCAGGCTGCGTACGAGGCGCTGGTGCGCATGGCGCAAGGCTTTTCGCAGCGCTACCCGCTGATCGACGGCCAGGGCAACTTCGGCAGCCGCGACGGCGACGGCGCCGCGGCCATGCGCTACACCGAAGCGCGGCTGTCGCCCATTGCCCGCCTCATGCTGGACGAGATCGACGAAGGCACGGTCGACTTCCAGCCCAACTACGACGGCAGCACCGAAGAGCCGAAGCAGCTGCCGGCGCGCCTTCCGTTCGTGCTTTTGAACGGCGCCAGCGGCATCGCGGTGGGCCTGGCCACCGAAATCCCCAGCCACAACCTGCGCGAGATCGCCGACGCCTGCGTGGCGCTCATCAAGAACCCCAAGCTGCCCGAGGAAGAACTGCTGACGCTCGTGCCCGGCCCGGACTATCCGGGCGGCGGGCAGATCATCAGCAGCCCGGGCGACATTGCCGACGCCTATCGCACCGGCCGGGGCTCGCTCAAATGCCGCGCACGCTGGAAGATCGAGGAACTGGCGCGCGGCCAGTGGCAGCTGGTCGTGACCGAGTTGCCGCCCGGGGTCAGCAACCAGCGCGTGCTGGAAGAGATCGAGGAGCTGACCAATCCGAAGGTCAGGAACGGCAAAAAGGCGCTCTCGCAGGAGCAGATGCAGCTCAAAGCCAGCGTGCTGGCGGTGCTGGACGTGGTGCGCGACGAGTCGAGCAAGGACGCCCATGTACGCCTGGTGTTCGAGCCCAAGACCAGCCGCATCGGCCAGCAGGAGCTGATCACCGCGTTGCTGGCGCACACCAGTCTGGAAACCTCGGCGCCGATCAACATGACCATGGTCGGGCTGGATGGCAAGCCGGTGCAGAAGTCGCTGCGGCAGATGCTGCTGGAATGGATCGAATTCCGCCAGGGCACGCTCACGCGGCGTTCGCAGCACCGGCTCGGGAAGGTGCTCGACCGCATCCACATCCTCGAAGGCCGGCAGCTGGTGCTGCTCAATATCGACGAGGTGATTGCGATCATCCGCCAGAGCGACGAGCCCAAGGCGGCGCTGATGGCGCGCTTCAAGCTGTCGGACCGGCAGGCCGAGGACATCCTTGAAATCCGGCTGCGCCAGCTCGCGCGGCTGGAGGCCATCAAGATCGAGCAGGAGCTGAAAGAGCTGCGTGTGGAGCAGGGCAAGCTGGAGGAAATCCTGGGCAGCCCGGCCGCGTTGCGGCGCCTGATGGTCAAGGAAATCGAGCAGGACGCCAAGACCTTTGCCGACGCGCGCCGCACCCTGATCCAGGAAGACAAGAAGGCGGTTGTCACCGTGGCGGTGGTGGACGAGCCGGTCACGGTGGTGGTGTCGGGCAAGGGCTGGGTGCGCGCGCGCACCGGCCACGGCCACGAGGCCGCGAGCTTTGCGTTCAAGGCCGGTGACGAGCTGTATGGCACGTTTGAGTGCCGCACGGTGGACACGCTGCTGGTCTTTGGCAGCAACGGACGGGTGTACTCGGTGCCGGTCGCGGCGCTGCCGGGTGCGCGTGGCGACGGCCAGCCCGTCACCACGCTGATCGAACTGGAACCGGGGTCGCAGCTGGCCCATTACTTTGCCGGGCCGGCCGGCGCCACGCTCCTGCTGTCGGCCTCGGGCGGCTACGGCTTCCTGGCCACGGTGGACAACATGGTGTCGCGCCAGAAGGCCGGCAAGGCCTTCATCGCGGTGGGCGAGGGTGAAACGGTGTGCCGGCCGTCGCACGCCCACACCACCTCGGGTACGCAAGCACTCGCGCCCGCGACGCACGTGGCGTGCGCGTCCACCGGTGGCCGCATCCTGACCTTCGAGATCGCTGAACTCAAGCTCATGGGCAATGGCGGCCGGGGGCTGATGCTGATCGACCTGGAGGCGAAAGACAGCCTGGCGGGCGCGGCCGCCTACACCCGCAGTGTCCGCATCGACGGCATCGGGCGCGGCGGCAAGGCGCGCGATGAAACGCTGGAAATCCGCAGCCTGAACAACGCTCGGGCGGCCCGTGGCCGCAAGGGCAAGGCGGCGGATCTGGGGTTCAAACCGACCTCGGTCTTGCGCATCGAATAGCGCTTGCCTCTTCGGTTCGGGCGTGGCGGGGCACGGCTCCCGCTGTTACAAAGATGCGGAAAAATGAGGCACGAGCCCCACTTGTGTTTCAATTATGAAACAACTTTGGATGCAGAGGGTTGCTCATGAAACGCGGCCCAGAACGCCAAAAAGAGGCCAAAAGGCCTAACCCTTGACGCGTATGGGGTCTTTTCCGCCCCCGATCGGCGGAATGACCGTGCCCAAACCCATCGCTTTGGTGCACCAACGGCCTTTTCTGTCGGTTTTTGATGCCAACCTGAAACACCTTTAAGGATTCAGGCGTCGGTTTGCACGGCTGCGGCCGGTGTGCACTCGTAACCAATTGATTTTACAGTTGTTTATTTTTGCAACCAAAGTGGCACGTTTATTGATACTTGCCAGCAGGACATAAAGCGATGCGTGTCCTGCTACCTACAAAAAACAGTTGGGAACGACTTGAGGAAAGTGAGGCGGAGTCATCCGCGCCATTGCAGTCATAGGCGCCGGATTTCGCCCCCGGGGTTACGCATCTCGCGTCGCTCTGACTTTTTTTGGGGGAGAGGGGTATGCACCTGCTCAAGTACGGTTGGTCGCGCCTCGCGCGAAACGCCTGGAACAACCGCCAGGAACTCATTGCCGCGGGGCTGACCTCGCGCCGGGATTTGATCAGGCTCGGCTTGCTCAGCAGCGCCGGGTTCCTGATCCTCAAGCATGGGCTCAGCAGCCGGGTGGCCGACGCCAAGGACATGGTGAGCCCCAAGACGCGGGCGTTCGTCGATGAACTGCCAATCATGCCCGTCAAGCGCCCGCTGGACAACGGCATCTATGGGCTCTATCCCCTGCCCACGGTGTACCCGAACAATGCCGGTGGGGAAGGGCGAACACGGCCCCATCAGGCCTTCGTCAACTACCCGGACAGGTTCCCGTTTCCGCCGCAAAAGGTGTACGAAACCGAAATCAGGGAAACCAGGATCCGCGTCTCGCCCGACCTGCCCGACCAGTGGCTGTGGGGGTTTGATGGCATGGTGCCCGGGGTCACCTACCACGCGAAATATGGCGAAGACATGCTGGTCCGCTACCGCAACAAGCTGCCGGCTGACAACCGGGGCTTTGGCATCCCGCATGTATCGACCCATTTGCACAATGGGCACACGCCATCGGAGAGCGATGGCTTTGCCTACGACTATTACCCCAATCCCTACAAGCCCGAGATTGCCAGCGCGAATTTCTATGACCACCACTACCCCAACGTGCTGGCGGGTTTTGCCAGCACCCACGCGCCCCAGGGCGATATCAATGAGTCGATGAGCACGCTCTGGTACCACGACCACCGGGCCGGGTACACCGCGCCCAATGTCTACAAGGGGCTGGCCGGGTTCTACCTGCTGTTCAACCACCTGGACAACGGCGATGAGAACGACAGCACCGGGTTCCGCCTGCCGGGCGTGCGCGGCTCGAACTTCTACGATGCCGTGCAGTACGACGTGCCCTTGCTGCTGTGTGACCGGCTGTACGACCCGTCCACCGGCCGCATGTACTTCGACCTGTTCGAAAAGGACGGCATCCTGGGCGACAAGTTCATGGTCAACGGCAAGGTCCAGCCCTACATGAAGACCAAGCCACGGCGGTACCGCTTCCGGCTGCTGGCCGGCGGCCCGTCGCGCTTCTTTCACCTGTTCCTCACCGACAAGGCCACGAATACCTCGATACCGTTCTGGCAGATCAGCAACGATGGCAACTTGCTGCCCCAGCCCGTCAAGGTGACCAGCGTGTTCCTGGCGGTGGCTCAGCGCATGGACATCGTGGTGGACTTCAAGCCCTGGGCCAACCAGACGCTGTACTTCGAGAACCGGCTGGCACAGTCGGACGGTCGCGGTGCGGACGAGAACCTGGGCGCGCCGCTGGCGCTGCGGCCGGTGGGCAGCGGTGACTTCATCCTGCAGTTCCGGGTTGAGAACGGCGTGGTGGCGGACAACAGCGTTGATTTCGAGAAGACGCCGGTCCGGTTCTACGACCTGCCGCCGCTGGCAGTGCCGCGGATCACGCGCAACTTCAAGTTCGAGCGGGTGCTGGGCACCTGGCGCATCAACGGCAAAACGTTCCCGGACAACGAAGAGGTGGTGAACTTCCGGGTGAAGCAGAACACCGCGGAAAACTGGACCTTGACCAACAGTTCCGGCGGCTGGATGCACCCGGCGCACATCCACATGGAAGAGCATCGGCTGGTCCGGCGCAACGGCCGGGTGATCGGCGCCGGCAACGTGGAGTATTCGCGCAAGGACGTGGCGCTCATGCAGCACGGCGAAGTCAATTCGCTGGCGTTCCGCTTCCGTGACTGGGAAGGCCGCTACATGTTCCATTGCCACAACACGCTGCACGAAGACAACGCCATGATGCTGCGCTGGGACGTGGACCAGACGGGTGACAGCGTGGCGACGCCTTAAGCGCCCGCCACCGGAGTCAGCTGTGGAGCCGTCCATGGAGTCCGCCGTGCCAACGCACCGCTTGCGCCGGCGCAGCGCGCTGGCGCTTTTGGCGCTGGCTACCCCGTTGGGCGGCGGTTTGGCAACAACCGTGGCAGCGTCGCCCTACCCATGGCGCGAGGAGCCGGCGCGAGAAACCATCCGCCGGCACTCGTTTCCGGACATCACGCTGCGGACGCACCTGGGCAAGCCGGTGCGGTTTTACCAGGACCTGATCCGCGACAAGTTCGTCATCCTGAATTTCATGTACATCAACTGCGCGGACGGCAGCTGTCCGGTGACCACCTACAACCTCAGGATGGTGCAGCCATTGCTGCACGGGCGCATCGGCCACGATGTCCATCTGTACTCGATCACGCTGGATCCTGAACACGACTCGGTGGAGATGCTGCGCAACTACGCCGAGGTGCACCGCGTGGGGCCGGGCTGGACGTTCCTGCGCGCGGCGCCCAAAGACACCGACGTTCTGCGGCGCGCGCTGGGCTTCTATGACCGTGATCCCGTGCTGGACGCCCAGAAATCCACCCATGTGGCTATGGTTCGATTTGGCAACGAGCCCCGCGCGCAATGGGGCAGTGTGTCCGGCTTGTCAGACCCGCGCAGGATCGCCCAGGCGGTCAATGCGGTCTGGGGCGCCGAACGCCTGGCCGGAAGTGGCCCGGCACGGGTGCGGTGATGCACCCGCCAAAGCCTGGGAGGAGTAAATCCCGCATTTTTTTGAAGAAATAGCGCTCTGGTCCTCATCCAGTGGTCATTGTTTGCTATTGAATTAATAGCGTATTGACTCCTTTGACGCAGATCGCGGGGAATCACGCGGCTCGTGATGGCGCGCCGCGGCGATGAGTTGTTTCATTTCTGAAACAGAAAACGGTTCTCACCCGGCAACCCATTGGATCGCATCCAGGTTGAAGATCATCGGGCTGGACGACGCCGACCAGCGGGCCAATTCAGCCTGGCGGTCAGGCGTTGGCGCGAGGAGGCATCACCAGAAAACTCACCACTTTCGTGCATCTCGCTGCGTCCGCTGGCGAATGCTGCTTCAGCTTTGAAACACTTTTAAGATTCGCCGCCGCCCTGCGGCTCGCGACTTTTCGCGTGTTTCCGTAACCATTTGAATCTGCTGCTGTTTTTTTTCTGCAACGGTATTGGCACGTTTGTTGATAAGTAAAAGGACCGTAAGGAGCGCCCTTTGAAAAGGCTGCCCGGAAATAGTTGGGAATCAGTGGGGAAAGGAAGAACAGATTCGACATGAGCGCCAGCTTGTGCCGTGCGTTCGGTCCCGACCCCTTGAGCGCGAACTGCGCGCAGGTTCAACTTTCTGGGGCAGGGAATGCATCTTCACAAAAACGGCTGGTCGCGGCTCGCACGCAATGCGTGGAACAACCGCCAGGAACTCATTGCCGCAGGGCTCACGTCGCGTCGCGATCTGCTGAGGCTCGGCCTGCTGACCAGCGCGGGTTATCTGGCCCTCAAGCACGGCCTCAGCAGCCGGGTGGCCGACGCGGGGGTTACCAGCAGCCCGCGGACAACGGCGTTTGTGGATGAACTGCGCATCATGCCGGTGAAGCAGCCGTTGAGCAGCATCAGCAACCTGAGCCCGTATCCCACCATTGAGCCCAATTGGGCCGGGGGCGAAGGGCGCCAGTTTGCACACGGGGCTTTCGTCCAGCATCCCGGCAGGTTTTCTGCCTTGCCCAACAGAGTGTTCGAGACGCGCATCCGCGAGGCCAAGGGCAGTGTTTGCAGCCAGCTGGCCGAACAGACCCTCTGGGGTTTTGACGGCGTGGTGCCAGGCGTGACGTACCACGCGCGCTATGGCGAAGACATGCTGGTGCGCTACATCAATGACCTGCCTCAGGCGCCGGGCACCAATGGCGGCTTCGGCAAGCCAGAGGTGTCCACCCATCTGCACAACGGCCATACGCCATCCGAAAGTGATGGATTTCCCGAGTACTACTACCCCAACCAGAACCCGGACCCCGGCAAGGAGTACCTGAAGACCGCCAAGTTCTACGACCACCACTATCCCAATGTGCTGGCCGGCTTTGCGAGCACGCATATCGCCCAGGGCGGCGACATCCGCGAGTCGATGAGCACCCTGTGGTACCACGACCATCGCGAGCACTACACCGCGCAAAACACCTACAAGGGGTTGGCGGGTTTTTACCTGCTGTTCAACGAGAAGGATTGCGGCGACGAGACCGATACGCGCGGCTTCCGCTTGCCCGGCGTGCGGGGCAGCAGTTTTTACGACGCCGTTCAGTACGACGTACCGCTGATGCTGACCGACCGCGTGTTTGATCCGGTCAGCCAGAAGCTGTATTTCGATCTGTTTGAGCATGACGGGATCATTGGTGACAAGTTCCTGGTCAATGGCGTGATCCAGCCGTTCATGAAGGTCAAGCCGCGGCGTTACCGCTTTCGCTTCCTCGATGGCGGGCCATCGCGGTTTTACCAGCTGTACCTCACCGACAGGGCGACCAACACCGCCATTTCGTTCTGGCAGATCTCCAACGACGGCAACCTGTTGCCCTCCCCGATCAAGATTACCGGGCTGTCGCTGACGGTGGCTGAGCGGGCCGATGTGGTGATTGATTTTTCGCGCTGGGCCGGCAAGACGCTGTATATCGAGAACCGGTTGCGCCAGGGCGACGGGCGTGGTGCCGACGAAAACATGGGCTCGCCGCTGGCTTTGCATCCGCCCGGTGCGGGTAATTTCATCATGCAGTTCCGCGTGGATTCGGGCACGGCAGAGGACGCCAGCGTTGATTTCGAACTGCCCGAGAACGCGGGCTACCGCTTTTATGACCTGCCGCCGGTCGATCCGCTGCCCCGCATCACGCGCAACTTCCGGTTTGAGCGGTTCAACGGCCTGTGGCGCGTCAATGGCAAGTTGTACGAGAAGGGGGTGGTGAATTTCCGCGTCAAGAAAAACACCTCTGAGATCTGGACCGTGCAAAACAACTCGGGTGGCTGGATGCACCCGGTTCATGTGCACTTCGAGGAGTTCCGGATGCTGCGCCGCAATGGGCGGGTGGTCGGCCCCGGCAACGTGGAGTACGCCCGCAAGGACGTGGTTCGACTGCAGCACGGCGAAATCAACACTCTGCAGTGGCGTTTCCGCGATTTCACGGGCTTATACCCGATGCACTGCCACAACACCCTGCACGAAGACGACGCCATGATGCTGGCGTGGGAGATCGACGAAGTGGGCGACAACAAGCGTGAGCCGTGATGCACCCGCGCCACGGAGGGCGGTCGTGATGCCGCCTGGAGACCCGCCATGACCACGTTGAATCGGCGGAAATGGCTGGGTGCGGCCGCCCTGTCGCTGGGCGGCGCAGCGCCCGCACAGGCGTGGGAACTGCCGTGGAGCAAGCCACCATCGGCCCGGGAGACGCTGCAGCGGCGCGCATTGCCGGACATTGCGGTGCAAACGCACGACGGCAAGAGCGTGCATTTCTACCGTGATCTGGTCAAAGACAAGATGGTGGTGCTGAACTTCATGTACGTGAACTGCTCAGACGGTACATGCCCCGTGGCCACCTACAGCCTGAAGCTGGTGCAACAGCAGTTGGGTGACCGCGTGGGGCGTGATATCTTCTTTTACTCCATGACCCTCGACCCCGAACGCGACACGGTTGAAATGCTGCGCAACTACGCCGATGTGCATGGCGTGGGCGCGGGTTGGCGTTTCCTGCGTGCCCGCCGCAGCGACACCGACGAACTGCGCCGCGGGCTCGGGTTTTATGACCGTGACCCCGGTCTTGACGCGCAAAAAAGCAACCACTTGGCGATGATCCGGTTCGGCCACGAGCCCACCGTGGCCTGGGGCTCGGTATCGGCCCTGCGTGATCCACGCGTCATTGCCAACGCGATCCTGGCAACGGCGCCGGCTTCCGCGCGGGCGTCGGCAGCGGCAGGCGCGCCGGCGGGCAATCCCCGCACGGGCTCCTGAGATGGTGAAACGGGTGGCGGCCGTCCGGACGTTTGCCCGCGTGGTGGTGGTTGCCGTCGCGCTGTCGCCATTGTGGGCGGCTGCCGTGACAAGCAAGCTGCCCGAGATTTCCCTGGCCGGCCCCAAGCCCTCGGCGCAGGGCCAGCCAGTCGAGGACCCTGGCGGCCCGGAAGCGGTGGCGTTCGACGGCACCCACATCTGGGTGGCCCGACCGTTCGCCAATGCGCTGGTCCGAATCAAGGCGTCCAGCGGCGCCGTGGTGGGCAAGGTAGCGGTCGGCGAGCGGCCGGCGGCGGTGTTGTATGCGCTGTCGGCCATCTGGGTGGCCAACGCCCGGTCCAACACCGTCAGCAAACTGCGGCCTTCGGACGGGGCGCTGCTCGGCACTTTCCCGGTCGATCACAGTCCTGGCGCGCTGGTGTCGGACGGTACCGCGATCTGGGTGGCCAACCGTGGTGCCAACAACCTGATCAAGCTGGCGGCCGACGGGCGACGCTTGCTGACGGTTGAGGTACGCCGGCGCCCGATGGCGCTGGCGTTTGATGGCACCAACATCTGGGTCACCAACCAGAAGAGCGATTCGGTCATGAAGGTGCGCGCCAGCGACGGCGTGCTGCAGGGCGCCTTTCCCGTGGGCGACGGTCCGTCCGGCATCGCCTTTGATGGCGCCAACATGTGGGTGACCAACTTCTTTGCAGGCAACGTCATGAAGCTGCGCGCCAGCGATGGCATGCGACTGGGCACCTACCCTACCGGCGATGGCTCGATGGGTGTGACCTATGACGGCACGCGCATCTGGGTCACCAGCGCGGGCACCGATACCCTCACCGCCTTGCGGCCAGATGGCTTTGTGATGGCGACCTACCGTACCGGCAAGGCGCCCGCCCAGGTGGTGTTTGACGGCAGCAATGTGTGGCTGGCCAATTCAGGCAGCGACTCGGTGTCCACCTCGGTCAAGGGCTGGCGCTAGGGCATTCCTGACGCGCGGTACGCCGCGGGGGCTCAGCCGCGTCACGCCACTTCGGCGATCAGCTCAATCTCGACGCACGCGCCCATCGGAATCTGCGCGACACCAAAGGCGCTGCGGGCGTGGGCACCGCGCTCGCCAAACACCTGCGCAAACAGCTCGCTCGCGCCGTTGGTCACCAGGTGCTGCTCGGTGAAATCCGCGGTCGAATTCACCAGGCTCATGAGCTTGACGATGCGCGTGACGGTGTTCAGGTCGCCCACCGCGGCGTGCAGCGTGCCCATCAGGTCGATCGCAATCGCACGTGCGGCGGCCTTGCCTTCCTCGGTGGTGGTGTTCTTGCCGAGCTGGCCGACCCAGGCCTTGCCGTCTTTCTTGGCGATATGGCCGCTCACAAACACGAGCTTGCCGGTCTGCACAAAGGGCACGTAGGCCGCAGCCGGCACGGCCACCGGCGGCAGGGTGATGCCCAGTGCGGTGAGTTTGTCGTAAACGCTCATGGCGATGCTCCTGTTGGGATTGACGGGGACGCCACGCGAGCGGCAGCGCTGAGAAAAACCTGCTGCGAATCAGTCATCCGCAACCACGGGCTCCACTGTAACCGCCACGTCCAGTGTGTGGTGCGCGCCGCCGCGGATCACGCCGCGCAGCGGCGACACATCGGCATAGTCGCGGCCGTGCGCCAGTGTCACATAGTCTTCGCCGGGCGCGCGGTTGTTGGTGGGGTCAAAGTCGCACCAGCGCTGGCCTGGCGGCATGTCGGGCACGTACACCGATGCCCAGGCGTGCGAGGCATCGCTGCCGATCAGCCGGGGCTTGCCCGGTGGCGGGTGGGTCAGCAGGTAGCCGCTGACGTAGCGGGCCGGCAGGCCCATCGCGCGCCAGCAGGCGATGAAGATGTGCGCGAAATCCTGGCACACGCCCTTGCGCTGGGCCAGCGCCTCCACTGCGGGCGTGCTGATCTCGGTGCTGTCGGTCTCATATGCGAGGTCCGCATGGATACGTTCCATCAGGTCGCGGGCGGCCAGCAGCAACGGCACACCCGCCGCAAAGCTGGGCCGCGCGTAGGCGGAAAAATCAGCGTGACGCGGCACATGCGGGGACGCGAACACAAACTCGGCCGCCGCGTCATACGCCAGCCCGGCCCGGTAGCGGAAAGTCTCGCGCACCTGCTCCCAGGCCAAACCGCTGTGCGGTACCGGCGGTTCCCGCGTCTCGACCAGGCTGAGTGCTTCCATGCGCAGTTCCTCGTGCACCGTCTGCAGCGAGAAGAACGCACGGGTGTTGCCATACACATCCAGCGCTTCGGTCAGTTCGGCGGGGGGCGGGTCGATGGTCAGTTGGTGAGTCACCAGCTGCTGGGTGGCGGTGTCACGCGGCTTCAGGTGCGCCATGTGCTGCGCCGTCTCGACCGCCGGCGTGTAGGCGTAGCGGGTTTCGTGCGTGACGCGCAGCTTCATGGGGCAGGGCAGGCAGAAGGGCGGGAGGGAAGACGCCAGCAGCCGCTCAGGCGCTGAGCGTTTGCCGGTTGTCGGCGTGGGTGAAGTAGGCCACGCTGATGTCCTCAGACACGCCGTACGCGGCCTGCACGCACTGGTCCAGCAGATCGGCCAGCGCCGGGTAGTCGCCG
>JANOBJ010000149.1:0-4053 GCA_031411575.1 Betaproteobacteria bacterium
CGTCTCAAAGCGGTTTGCGGCGGAATGGTCACACCCGAGTGGAAGACTGGCGGTCGTTCCCGGAAAGGATGTGCTGGCCAAAGTGAATACGGCGTTGCAGGATTCGATCGGTGTGGCTGTCTCTGACGGGCAGGTGGCACAGAGCTTTAGATCGACCGAGGTACACGCTGAAATCCGCAAACTCATTGAAGATCTAGCAGCTTTTTGTAAGTTAGAGCCGAACGACTGAATGATCAGAGTTATTCACGCTTGGAGCGCGTGGTGAGGTGCTGTTCTTCTGGTACGCCACGCAAAAAAGAAAAAGCCGCCCGGAGGCGGCTTTCTCGTCTGCGTCACCCGCGCATGAGGCGCGGCCCGCATCTTCAGCTCACTTACTGCGCGTTCACCGGCGTACCGGCCAGTGTGGTGCTGGTGGGCACGTTCAGGCGGGCGGTGTGTGCCAGGTAGGCGGCGCCGCTGTCTTCGCCGTTGAAGGCGGCCACTTCGTCGCGGGCGGCCACGAACTCGGCGCGCACCTGGGCCACGCTCTTGGTGGACTGGAAGCCCTTGAGCGGGTTGTAGCTGGTGGACCACGGGTTCACGCCGGCTTGGCGGTACTGGGCCAGATCGGCCTGTACTTCGGCGCGGCTCTTGGTGCTGGTGAAGGGCGTGGTGTCGATGGTGATGTCGTCGGCCACGGCGTTGCCGGCGGCCACAGAGGCGAGGGCGATGACGAGGGCGGATGCGAAGTTGCGGTTCATGATGATTTCCTTTTCAAAAGTGGATGACGTTTCCGGGCATGGCGGGCCATCATTGGCACCGTCTGTCCAGCCTCGGTGAGTCGCCGTTTGTTGCGTTCGGCTCATCGATGGATGAAATGTAGAGCGGGTTAACCCTGAGATAAAGCCCGATTGTGTGGATGGGCTGTTTCTTGAATGGAAACAATGCCGCGTCCACGTCATATGGACACATGACGCTATGAAGTTCATAGCAAACTGTTTCGCAAAAGGCCATTGCGGCGACTTGAAACCGGGTTTGAGCCGCTAGACTGCGCGCATGAATCGCATCGCCGTCATCGACTTCGAGACCACGGGCCTGTCGCCCGCCATGGGTGACCGGGCCACCGAGGTGGCGATTGTGCTGGTGGAGGGCGGCCAGGTGGTCGACCGGTTCCAGAGCCTGATGAACGCGGGGGTGCGGATTTCGGCGTTTATCGAGAGCTTTACCGGCATCAGCAACGCCATGGTGGCCGCCGCGCCGCCGGCCGCGCAGGTGATGGCGGAGGCCGCGCGCTTTGTGGACGGCGCGCCGATGGTGGCGCACAACGCCTCGTTTGACCGCAAGTTCTGGCAGGCCGAGCTGGCGCGGGTGGGCGCGGACAACACCCACCCGTTTGCCTGCACGGTGCTGCTGTCGCGCCGGCTGTACCCGCAGGCGCCCAACCACCGGCTGGGCACGCTGGCTGATTTCCATCGCCTGCCCAGCCATGGCCGCGCGCACCGGGCGCTGGCCGACGCCGAGACCGCTGCCGCGCTGCTGGTGCAGATCCAGCACGACCTGCGCACCCGGTATGACGTGGCCGAGCCGCACCACCCGCTGCTGATGAAGGTGCAAGCCTGCCAGCGCCACGCGGTGCGCGCCACACTCGACAAGCACCGGGAAGCCATGGCGGCCTGACGGGGCTTTTTTGGGGCAAATCGGCCTCTAGTCCCCATCAGACGGGCATTGTATGCTATATAATTAGTAGCATTTAGCCGGACACTGTTTTCCGCCATCTGGCGATGCACCGGTGTCCGCTACGCGCCCAAGTTGGCAAAAAACTCTCCTGACACATCTGGGTATCTCTCCGCTGTGTACGCTGCGGGTTTTCACTACCCGATGCAAGGAGCCACCATGTCTGAGCTGAACCCCAGCGTTTTGTCCCACGTGTCGCTGGGCACGAATGATTACCCGCGCGCCAAGGCGTTTTACGACGCGGTGCTGCCCACGCTGCAGATCCGCTGCGTGATGGATTTCCCCGGTGCCGCCGGCTACGGCCGCGCCTTCCCCGAGTTCTGGGTGCAGCGGCCGCACGATGGCGGCCGGGCTGCGGTGGGCAACGGCACGCACGTGGCGTTTCTGGCCAACTCCGAGGCCGAGGTGCGGGCGTTTCACGCCGCCGCGCTGGCCCACGGCGCCACCGACGACGGCCCGCCCGGCCTGCGCCCCGAGTACGACGCGGCCTACTATGCCGCCTTCGTGCGCGACCCGGACGGCCACAAGATCGAGGCGATGCTGCTGGTGACAGCGTGATCGCACGGGGTCATGGCGGCCAGTGTGCGCCGCCTGAATGGAGGGCGTGATGGACGCGACTCGGCCGCGAGGATTCAGTTACAAGGTCAACCAAACCGAAGCCCATGTAACAGGATTGCCGGGCAGACTGAATCCGTGTTCAACATGTAAGGAGTCACCCATGACCAAACCCTCGATCCGTTCCCTGTCCACCGTGGTGCTGATCACGACCGCAATGGCGTGGAGCGTGGCGGCACACGCCATTGATCTGAAGGCCAAGACGTCCACCTCTGCCCATGTGGATGCTGGTGCCAAGTCGGGCGCGACAGCGGGCCTGCTGGCCGGCGCGGATGTGAGCATTGGCGTCAACACCCAGATCGACGCCGATACGCGGGCGCGCGCGATGTCCCGCTCAGGGGCTCAGGGGGGTGGGTCCACCTCGCAGGGCGACACGTCAGTGGGCGCGTCCAGCACGACGGGGGCCAGCGCTTCGGGCGGCTTGTCGGTGGTGGAAGGGGTGAAGAGTACTGCGCGCAAGGTGGGCAACGCCACCGGCCGGGCCTGGGACCGCGCCAAGACGGCGGTCAAGGCCAACAATGCGAATGCTTCGGCCAGCGCCGGGGTGCAGGTGCCGGCCGAAGCCAGTGTCACGACCACCCGGTAAACCGTGCAGCCCGGGCGCAAACCCGGGCTGTTTTGGGTTTAGCGCGGGCGGCGCGGCACCATCGGGCCGCGGCCTTCGATGTGGCGGAAATTGATGCGGCCCTTGGTCAGGTCGTAGGGCGAGAGTTCCAGCGACACCTTGTCGCCCGCCAGGATGCGGATGTGGTTCTTGCGCATCTTGCCGGCGGAGTAGGCGATCAGCTGATGCCCGTTGTCCAGCGTGACGCGAAAGCGCGTGTCGGGCAGCACCTCGTTCACGACGCCCATCATTTCAATCAGGTCTTCCTTGGCCATGGTGTGCTCCTTCAATCGTTAATCAGTGCGGGCGCGTGGTTTCACGCACCCAGTTAAGCCCTTGCTCGATGGCGTAGCTGGAGGCCGCGTCATGCGTGGGAAATTCGTCAACAAAGCGCATCACACGGTCGGTGGAGGCGCTGCCGCGTCCGCTGGCGATGGATACCTGCGCGGCGAACTGGCCGTCTGCAAGTTGTCGGGGGCAGGCTGCGATGCGGTATTTTCCAATGGTGATAGGGGCCGGTGTCGAAATCGTTGTCGTTGTAGTCGTATGAATCATTAAAACAGGTATCGATCATGCGCCAGAGCAGGGGCAGCATGAACAGAGGGAGAGAAAAAGCTGCTACGGCCGTGAGAGGGGGTAGCTGGGGCTTGCCGCTGAAGGGCTGGAATACTGGCCCCTCTGCCGGGGGCGGGAGCGTCTGGGCTGGGTGGCAAAGACGCGTTCAGTCGCCAAGAGCGATGACGTATGGTAACACAACGGCCGGCATCGCCAGCCCCGACCGGGGCGGCGATGCCGGGTTTGAAGGCCGAGGCCAGCGCTTACTTACTGCGCGTTCACCGGCGAGCCGGCCAGCGTGGTGCCCGTGGGCAGGCTGATGCGGGCGGTCTGGTTCAGGTAAGCCGAACCGCTGTCCTCCGCATTCATGGCGGCGACTTCGTTGCGCGAGGCCAGGAACTCGCCCCGCACATCGGCCACGCTCCTGGTCGACTGGAAGCTCTTCAGCGGGTTGTAGCTGGTGGACCAGGGGTTCACACCGGCGGCCTTGTACTGCGACAGCTCAGCCTGAACTTCAGCGCGGCTCTTGGTGCTGGTGAAGGGCGTGGTGTCGATCGTGATGTCGT
>JANOBJ010000150.1:0-7775 GCA_031411575.1 Betaproteobacteria bacterium
CGCCGTACTTGTCGGCATTCTTGGTGAAGTACTCATGCCGTATGTCGGAGTCGCGCACGAAAGTCACGCCGACAATGGACTTTTTCAGCGACGTCGTCTTGGCATTCACGAACTGCGCATAAAGCCAGGCGGCGGCCTTGCGGTTGTCCGGCGTGGACTTGAAGAAGGTCCACGAGCCGACGTCCTGATAGCCGTTCTGCATGCCCTGCTTCCAGTAGGGGCCGTTCGGGCCGGGCGCCATGCGCCATTTGGGCGTGCCGTCGTCATTCACCACCGGCAGGCCTTTCTTGGTCATGTCGGCCGTGAACGCCGTGTACCAGAAGATCTGTTGCGCGATCTGTCCCTGGGCGGGTACCGGTCCGGCTTCACCGAACGTCATGCCGGTAGCCTCCTTGGGCGCGTACTTCTTCATCCAGTCCACATACTTCGTCAACGCATACACGGCAGCTGGCGAGTTGGTGGCGCCGCCGCGCGAGACCGACGCCCCCAGCGGGTTGCAACCGTCGGCCGAGGCACGGATGCCCCATTCATCGACCGGTTTGCCGTTGGGGATGCCAATGTCGGCGGTGCCGGCCATCGACAGCCAGGCGTCGGTGAAGCGCCAGCCCAGCGACGGGTCCTTCTTGCCGTAGTCCATGTGGCCATAAATCGGCTTGCCGTCGATCTGCTTCACGTCATTGGTGAAGAACGCCGCGATGTCCTCGTAGGCGCTCCAGTTGAGCGGCACGCCCAGGTCGTAGCCATACTTCTTCTTGAATTGCGCCTTCAGGTCGTCGCGTGCGAACAGGTCGGCGCGGAACCAGTACAGGTTGGCGAACTGCTGGTCGGGCAACTGGTAGAGCTTGCCGTCGGGCGCGGTGGTGAAGCTGGTGCCGATGAAGTCCTTCAGGTCGAGCCCTGGATTGGTCCACTCCTTGCCGGCGCCGGCCATGTAGTCGGTCAGATTCAGGATCTTGCCGTAGCGGTAGTGGGTGCCGATCAGGTCCGAATCAGAAATCCAGCCGTCATAGATCGATTTGCCCGACTTCATCGAGGTCTGAAGTTTTTCGACCACGTCGCCTTCCTGGATCAGGTCGTGCTTGACCTTGATGCCGGTGATCTCCTCGAAGGCCTTGGCCAGGGTTTTGGACTCGTATTCATGCGTCGTGATGGTCTCGGACACGACCGCGATCTCGCTCACACCCTTGGCCTTGAGCTTGGCGGCGGCTTCTGCAAACCACTTCAGCTCGGCGGCCTGTTGCTCCTTGCTCAGCGTGGAGGGCTGGAACTCGCTGTCGATCCACTTCTTGGCGGCGTCTGAGGTCGGAGCGGCTGCCGCGGCAGGCGCGGCAGCGGACGCCGGCGCCTTCGCAGGAGCCTGAGCCGCCGGCTCTTCCTTCTTTCCGCAGGCTGCCAGCACCAGCACGACGGCAGCGGCCAGCGCGGTATAGCGCAACTTCATGGTTCATCTCCTCGGTTGTTGCTTCCCCGAAATTGGTTGGGTTCATCAGGGCCCCGGGGAAACTCCAGGCCAGATTCCCGAATCAAGGCGCTAGCCTTTTCGCATGACGAGTGCCAGCACCCCCATCGAAATCACAAAACTGATCCAGATGCTCGGCTCGCGCTCCAGCGAGAACCAGCTCATAAAACGCCCCGCGAGCCCGACATAGGCGAGATTCACGTAAGCGGCGCACAGCAGCCCGATAAACAGGCGATCGCCACGGGTGGTTTCCAGCGGCAGGAAGCCGCGGCGCAGCGTGGTCGGCGACTTGATTTCCCACACGGTCATGCCGATCAGCATGAGGACGATGCAGGTGAAAAACACCGCCACGGGCGTGGTCCAGGCCATCCAGGTAAACATGGCGTCGCGCTCCTTGTCCTAAACACGTCCCATCGCGAAACCCTTCGCGATGTAGTGCCGCACAAACCAGATCACAATCGCACCGGGCACGATGGTCAGCACACCGGCTGCCGCGAGCGTGGCTCAGTCCATGCCTGAGGCGGATACGGTGCGCGTCATGGTGGCAACAATCGGCTTGGCGTTCACACTGGTCAAGGTGCGCGCCAGCAGCAGTTCAACCCAGCTGAACATGAAACAGAAGAACGCCGCCACCCCCACACCCGCCTTGATCAGCGGCAGGAAGATCGTGATGAAGAAGCGCGGAAACGAATAACCGTCGATGTACGCGGTTTCATCGATCTCGCGCGGGATACCGCTCATGAACCCTTCCAGAATCCATACCGCCAGCGGCACGTTGAACAGCAGATGCGCCAACGCCACCGCAATGTGCGTGTCCATCAGCCCGACCGTGGTGTAAAGCTGGAAAAACGGCAGCAGGAACACGGCTGGCGGCGTCATACGGTTGGTCAGCAGCCAGAAGAACACATGCTTGTCGCCGAGGAAGCTGTACCGCGAAAACGCGTAGGCCGCCGGCAGCGCCACCGTGATCGAGATGACGGTGTTGATGGCCACATAGATCAGCGAGTTGATGTAGCCGGAATACCACGACGGGTCGGTGAAGATGGTCTTGTAGTTGTCCAGCGTGAAATGCTGCGGGAAGAAAGAGAAGCTCGACAGAATCTCGCTGTTGGTCTTGAAGCTCATGTTGACCATCCAGTAGATGGGCAACACCGCAATCACCAGGTAGGCGATCAGGAACAGCGTGCGTTTCTGGAAGCGTTGTTCAGTCATGTTGCCCCCATGCTCCCCACTTCGTGTCGTCGCTGCCCCCCGAGGGGGCGCGAGCTTGCACTGCGCTCATTGGCCAGGCTCCTTTTCTTGCGTGCCGACACGCTGCATCCAGTTGTAGAGGATGAAGCACAGCAGCAGGATGATCAGGAAGTAGATCAGCGAGAAGGCCGCCGCCGGCCCCAGGTCAAACTGGCCGACCGCTTTCTGCGTGAGGTACTGCGACAGGAACGTGGTCGCGTTGCCCGGCCCGCCGCCGGTCAGCACAAAGGGCTCGGTGTAGATCATGAAACTGTCCATGAAGCGCAGCAGCACGGCGATCATCAGCACCCCGCGCATCTTGGGCAGCTGGATATAGCGAAACACCGCGAGCTTGCTGGCGCCGTCGATGCGGGCCGCCTGGTAGTACGCGTCCGGGATCGAGCGCAGGCCGGCGTAGCACAGCAGCGCCACCAGCGGCGTCCAGTGCCAGATGTCCATCACCAAGACGGTGACCCATGCATGGGTCGCATTGCCGGTGTAGCTGTAGTCAAAGCCCAGCTTTTTCAGCATGGCGCCGGCCAGGCCGATGTCGGCACGCCCGTATATCTGCCAGATCGTGCCGACGACATTCCACGGGATCAGCAGCGACAGCGCCACGATCACCAGCACGGCCGAGGCCTTCCAGCCCTGCGCCGGCATCGACAGCGCCAGCAGGATGCCCAGCGGAATCTCCACCGCCAGCACCGCGAGTGAAAACGTGAGTTGCCGCACCAGCGCGGCGTGCAGGTCAGCGTCGCGCATCACGGCGGCAAACCATTCGGTGCCCACAAAGACGCGCCGCTCGGGCGAGATGATGTCCTGCACTGAATAGTTCACCACCGTCATCAGCGGCAGGATGGCGGAGAACGCCACGCACACGATGACGGGCAGGATCAGGAACCAGGCTTTCTGGTTGATGGGTTTGGTGGTGGTACTCATTGACCAACCTCCGCGCTGCGCGCTGCGGCGCCATGCACCTTGTGAGCAGTTGGACGGCTCATGCGATGAGCTCCTCGTCGCGGTAAAAGCAGGTGTGCGTGCCCATCACCTGCAGCCACGCGGTGTCGCCACGCTGCGGCAGACTGGTGTCGGGCCCCAGGCGCGCCTTGAGCGTGTGCCCATCCAGCGTGGCCGTCAACATCACGTGGGTGCCGATGTCCTGCACCTGCGCGACCGTTGCGGGCAGGGCGCCGGGCGCTTGCGCCGCGGTCAGCTTCACGTACTCGGGCCGCACGCCCAGCTTCAGCGGGCCATCGGGCAACGGGCGCGTGGCCGGCAGGTCCAGCACATGGCCCGCCACCTGCAGGCGTCCGCTGGCAATCTGTACCGGCAGAAAATTCATGCCGGGCGAGCCAATAAAGTGGCCCACGAAGGTATGCTGCGGCCGCTCGAACAGCGCATCGGCGCCACCAATCTGAACCGCCCGGCCGCGCGTCATCACCACCACCTGGTCGGCGAAGGTAAGCGCCTCGACCTGGTCGTGCGTCACGTAAATCAGCGTGAGCTTGAGCTCATGGTGAATCTGCTTGAGCTTGCGCCGCAACTGCCATTTGAGGTGCGGGTCGATCACGGTCAACGGCTCGTCGAACAGCACGGCCGAGACGTCGGGCCGCACGAGGCCACGGCCCAGCGAAATCTTCTGTTTGGCGTCGGCGGCCAGACCCGCCGCGCGCTGGTTGAGTTGTCCGCTCAGCTCCAGCATCTCGGCAATCTCGCCCACGCGCTGACGGATCTGCTCCGGCGCAACCTTGCGGTTACGCAGCGGAAAGGCCAGGTTCTCGGCGACCGTCATGGTGTCGTAGATCACCGGGAACTGGAACACCTGGGCGATGTTGCGCTGCTGCGGGCTCAACCGGGTCACATCTTTGCCATCGAACGTCACGCTGCCGTGGGACGGCGCCAGCAGGCCCGAGATGATGTTGAGCATCGTGGTCTTGCCGCAACCGGACGGCCCCAGCAGCGCGTAGGCGCCGCCGTCCTCGAAGCTCATCTTGAGCGGCAGCAAGGCGTAGTCACTGTCCTGCCGGGGGTTGGGCCGGTAGGCGTGCGACAGGTCGAGGTCGATGCGGGCCATGTCAGCCTGCCCCCCGGCGCGCGGGTGCCAGTAACAGCGCGCCGCCCGCATCAAACACATACACCTGCGAGGGATGCAGGTGCAGTGTGATCGCGCTGCCGAGTTCAAAGTAGTGCACGCCGGTGAGCTGGGCCACCAGCTCACCCACCCGGGTGGACACATGCACAAAGGTGTCGGAACCTGAAATCTCGGCCAGCTCGACCCTGCCCGCCAGCGACACATCGCCCTCGCGCGGCTGGACCCGCACCGCACTGGAGCGCACGCCAAGCGTGAGCTTCGCCGCAGCTGTCGGGGGTAGTTGGATCGCCAGCACGGGCCCGGCATCCATTCGCACGCCCTCGCCCGTGACGGTGGCGGCAATCAGGTTCATGGGCGGATCGCTGAAGGCCCGCGCCACGCGCAGCGAGCGCGGGGTGTGAAACACCTCGGCGGTCGGGCCGTACTGCAGCAGCTCGCCAGCATCCATCACCGCCGTGTAGCCGCCCAGCAGCAAGGCCTCGCCGGGCTCGGTGGTGGCGTAGATCACGGTGGAGTCGCCCGCTGCAAACAGCAGGCCGAGTTCTTCGCGCAGTTCTTCGCGCAGCTTGTAATCCAGGTTCACCAGCGGCTCGTCCAGCAGCATCAGCGGCGCGCCCTTGGCCAGCGCGCGGGCCAGCGCCACGCGCTGCTGCTGGCCGCCGGACAGCTCGGCCGGGTAGCGGTCCAGGAACATCTCGATGTGCAGCTTGCCGGCCAGTTCACGCACCCGCTGGTCGATGTTTTTTTCGCCCCGCAGCTTGAGGGGCGAGGCGATGTTGTCATGCACCTTCATCGACGGGTAATTGATGAACTGCTGGTACACCATCGCCACGTTGCGCTCGCGCACCGGCACGCCCACCACGTCGACCCCGTTCACCTGCACCTGCCCGCGGCTCGGCACGTCCAGCCCCGCCATGATGCGCATCAGGCTGGTCTTGCCCGCCTGCGTGGCGCCCAGCAAGACCGTGACGGCACCCGTGAGCGGGGTCAGGCTCATCTCATAGAGCCAGTCCTGCGCCCCGACTTTCTTGCTGATGCCTGCAAGGGTCAACTGCATCAAACGGCCTTTCGGTGACAAGTGGGAACCAGCTGTGCTGGTTCGAATCACGGCGATTCTTGTTCGTTTGTGTATTTTTAAGATCAGTATTAACCCTTGAAATGTTCTTTTGGTTTCGTTTTAAAGTAAGTCCGCGTCCAGCCACTGAGATAACCCCCTTGAATTCCAATCCCCGGCAACTCGCCCTGCTCGACATGGTTCGGGCCCAAAGCTCAGTCTCGGTGGACCAGCTCGCCGACCAGTTGGGCGTGACACTGCAAACCGTGCGGCGCGACGTGCAGCGGCTGGCCGACGCCGGCTTGCTGACCCGCTTTCATGGCGGCGTGCGCGTGCCCAGCTCGACGGTGGAGAACATCGACTACCCCCAGCGCGAAAGCCTGAACCACGACGGCAAGGCGCGCATCGCCAGCACCGTGGCGGCCCAGATTCCCAACGACTGCTCGCTGATCCTCAACATTGGCACCACCATCGAGGCGATTGCGCGGGCGCTGATGCGCCATACCGGCCTGCGCGTCATCACCAACAACCTGAATGTGGCGGCGATCCTGAGCTCCAACCCCGCCTGCGAGGTGATCGTGGTGGGCGGCGTGGTGCGCCCGCGCGACCGCGGCATTGTGGGCGAAGCGGCGGTGGATTTCATTCGCCAGTTCAAGGTGGACATCGGCCTGATCGGGATCTCGGGCATCGAGGCCGATGGCTCGCTGCGCGACTTCGATTACCGCGAGGTCAAGGTGGCGCAGGCCATCATTGCCCACTCGCGCGAGGTCTGGCTGGCGGCCGACCACAGCAAGTTCAACCGGCCGGCCATGGTGGAGCTGGCCAACCTGTCTCAGATCGACCAGCTGTTCACCGACGCGGCGCCGCCCGCGCCTTTTCCGGCGTTGCTGGCCGATGCGCAGGTGCAATGCCATATTGCAGACAAATCGCAGTAGATGGCGATCTGCTTTTCGCTATCCGCTTTTCGCGTTTCTTCCCTCCAGGGGCTGACCCATGACCTATTTGCTTGCGCTTGACCAAGGCACTTCCAGCTCCCGCAGCATCGTGTTTGACGCCACCGGCCAGGTGGTCGCGGTGGCCCAGCAGGAGCTGCCGCAAATCTACCCGCAGCCGGGTTGGGTCGAGCACGATCCGCACGAGATCTGGCGCACCCAGCTCGCCACCGCTCGGGAAGCGTTGGCCAGGGCCGGGCTGGAGGCGCGCGCCGTCCGCGCCATCGGTATCACCAATCAGCGTGAGACCACGGTGGTGTGGAACCGCCGCACCGGCCTGCCGATCCACCACGCCATCGTCTGGCAAGACCGCCGGGCCGAGCCCACCTGCGCCCTGCTGCGCGAACGCGGTCTGGCGCCGCTGATCCAGGCCCGCACCGGCCTGCTGGTCGATGCCTATTTCTCGGGCACCAAGCTCAAGTGGATACTGGACCACGTGGCCGGTGCGCGCCGCCAGGCCGAGGCCGGCGATTTGGCCTTCGGCACGGTGGACAGCTGGCTGATGTGGCAGCTGACCCATGGCGCGGTGCACGCCACCGATGTCAGCAACGCCTCGCGCACCATGCTGTTCAACGTGCACACCAACCAGTGGGACGCCGACCTGCTGCAGGCACTGGAAATACCGGCCGCCCTGCTGCCGCGCGTGCTGCCGTCGAGCGCGCACTTCGGCGACATCAGCGCCGACCTGCTGGGCCACGCCATCCCCATCGGCGGCGTGGCGGGGGACCAGCAGAGCGCGCTGTTTGGCCAGGCCTGCTTCAAGGAAGGGATGGCCAAGAACACCTACGGCACCGGCTGCTTCATGTTGATGCACACGGGGCAGAAGTTCCAGACTTCGCAAAACGGACTGATCACCACCAGCGCGGCGCAGCCCACCGCGCAGACCGAGTTCGCGCTCGAAGGCAGCGTGTTCGTGGGCGGCGCCGTGGTGCAGTGGCTGCGCGACGG
>JANOBJ010000151.1:0-21107 GCA_031411575.1 Betaproteobacteria bacterium
GCCACGCCGCCGTCGCGCAGCGCCTGCTGGAAAGCGGTGCCCTGCTCGGGCATGACGTTGATGACAAAGCGGTTGGGCGCGTCGGGCGGCGTGGCGCGGCGCCAGCTGCTGATGAGATCAGTGCGCAGCAGCACCAGCAGCACCAGCGCCAACAGGCCAACCGCCAGCGCACTCACCTGCACCACCGCGTAGGCCGGGCGCGCCGAAATCTGCCGCGTGGCCAGCACCAGCCAGCGCGGTGCGGTGGCCTCGTTCACACTGCGGCGCAGCAGCTTGACGGCCAGCCAGCTCAAGGCCGCAAACAGCACCACGGCGCCGGCAAAACCGCCGACCGCGATCAAGCCCAGCTTCAGGTCACTGCTGGCGGTGAGCAGCAGCGCCGCAAAGCCCAGCACGCCAACCGCCAGCACCGTAACGGAAGCCGGCTTCAAGCCGCCCACATCGCGCCGGATCACGCGCAGCGGCGGCACCTGGGCCAGCTGCAGCACCGGCGGCAGGCCGAATGCAAACAGCAAGGTGAGCCCCATACCCAGGCCAAACGCCACCGGCCAGAGCGACGCAGCCGGCAGCGCCGCCTCGACCAGGCCCGCCAGCAGCGCCACAAAAACATAGTGCACGCCAAAGCCGATCGCCACGCCCAGCGCGCTGGCAAACAAGCCGATCAGCGCAAACTCGAACGCGTAACTCAGCGCAATGGTGCGCTGGCTCTGGCCCAGCACGCGCAGCATGGCGCAGTCGTCCAGGTGGCTGGCGGCAAAACCGCGCGCGGCCAGTGCCACGGCCACCGCGCTGAGCAGCGCGGCCAGCAGCGCCACCAGACTCAGGAATTTCTCGGCGCGGTCCAGCGTCTGGCGCATCTCGGGCCGGCCACTGTCCAGCGACTCGACGCGCACGCCGCGCACCTCGGGTTTTTTGGCCTCGGCCGTGGCCCACTGCACAAAGGCACGCACCTGCCGGTCTTCGCCCGCCACCGCAAAGCGGTAGGTCAGGCGGCTGGCCGGCTGCACCAACGCGGTGGCCGCGATATCGGCCTGGTTGATCATCACGCGCGGCGCGAAATTCATGAAGCCGCCACCCCGATCCGGCTCGATCACGATGATGCGGCCGATACGCAGCGTGGTGTCGCCCAGCAACAGCGTGTCGCCCATCTTCAGGCCCAGCACCTCCAGCAGCGGCGCATCGATCCAGGCTTCGCCGCGCGCGGGCACCTCGCGGGTGGGCTGGCCGGGGGCCTCGGGCGCGGGCGCCACCTGCAGGCGGCCGCGCAACGGGTAGCCGGCCTCCACCACCTTGAGCGCGACCAGCTTGCTGGCGCCGCCCTGCGCGTCAGGCGCGCGCGCCATGGTGGGAAAGCCCAGCGTGGCGGAGGTCTGCAGGCCGAGTTGGCGGGCCCGCTCGGCAAAGACGGCGGGGGTCGGGTTGTCGCTGGAGATCACCGCATCGCCACCGAGCAGCTGGCGCGCATCGCGCTGCAGCCCGCCCTTGAGCCGGTCGGCAAAAAAACCAACGGCGGTGAGCGCGGCCACGGCCAGCGTGACGGCCACGATCAACAGCCGCAACTCGCCCGCGCGCAGGTCGCGCCACAGGGTGCGCCACGCCAGAGACACAAACGATGGGATCATGAACGACTACCTTAGCGCAAAGCGCTTTACCCGGCGCCGGCGCGGACTTTCGGCGGTGTGGCCAGACGGCGCTCGAGCTCCTGCAGGATCGGGCGGATCTGCTCGCCGACGCGAATCTGCGGGTTAGAAAATCCGTCGCTTTTTCCCGCTTCCGTCTCGCGCTGGCGGATGACCGGCACCGCGGCTGCAAACGCCTGCTCGAACGAATGCGTCTTGCGCAGCTGCTCGTCGAACAGTGCGCGGCCGAAAAACGTGAGCTCGGACAAGCGGCCGCAGCCGTACGAGGTGTGGGTGGCGTCGGCCGCTGTCATCACCAGCGTGCTGTCGGTGGCCATCGGCTCGATCCAGCCGCCCGAATAGCAGGCCGACACCACCAGCACGCGGTTGCGGATGCCGGCGGCGTCCAGCGCCTGGCGCAGGCGCAGCGGGCTCATCGGGTCTACCTCGAGCGGCCAATGCGAGGCGGCGAGCTTGAAATCCTGCGCGCCATGCGAGGTGAGGTAGACCACCAGCACATCGTTGTCGCGGTCCATGCGGGCCGCCAGGGTGTTGATGGCGCGTTCCAGGTTTTGCGGCGTGGCCCAGGCGTGGCTGGCCACCGTAGTCGCATGGTTGACCAGGTGCAGCACGCGGCCCGCCGCGTCAAAACGCTCGGCCAGCACCCCCGCCACCAGGGTGCTTTCGCGCAGGAAAACGTCTTCGGCGGCATAAGGCGCGAACACCAGGCCGTACACATCGGTCACCCCCGGGCGCTCAGGCGCGATCCCTTCGGCCGCCTTTTGCCAGACTTCGACCTGGGTTTCGAACGACTGCTGGCTGAGCCGCAGGCGGGGCTGGTCGGTCGCCTCGCGCTGGGCGTAGTCAATCTGCCAGGGCCGGTCCGGGAACTGCCAGGCGCTGAGCGCAGACACCGCGATCAGGCCTGCGGCAAGTGCCGCGATGCTTCGGCCCCGCCGCAGGAACGCGCGCGCCAGCTGGACCGCAACGCCCAGCGTCCACAGCCACAGCGCGATGTAGATCGACCAGCCCAGCCAGGCCCAGGCGTTCACCGCCGGGGGCATCAGGCCGTGCGCGGAGACGACGGACAGTGCTTGCGACGCCAGCGTGACCGGCAATGTGGCCACCAGCCACAGCAGCAACCACGCGGTGACGCTGGTGCCACCGGGCGTGCCAGGGTCAGCGATAGAGGTTTTGACACCCATTTCGGCGCCCTTCCCGGCGTCTGTCCCGGCGTCCTGCTGGAACAGCCACCACGCCAGCCATACGGTGACCGCCGTGGACCACCAGGGCGACAGCCAGCCACGCAGATCAAACACCGCAGGGCCCACGACCTCCACACGGCCCAGGGCAAGCTCCAGCAGGGCCACAGCCAGCGCCACCGCCAGCAATTGCAGCGGCGTGGGGGCGTATCCGGCCATGCGCGGCCGCAACAGGACAGAGGCACGCAGGCCTTCAGCCAGCCACCGGGACAGGCCCGGGCGGGCGATGGTGGTGGCGGCAGGCGGGGCTGGCGCTTCAACCCCGGGCAAGGTCGCGTCCGATTCGTGCATCGCCGAATCATGCCACCGGGCGAAGACCGCTCCAGTCCGTGGGGATTCGTCAACGACAAGCGGTCGGCGAAAAGTGGTCAGGGGAGAGCGGCCAGCAGGGGCCAGCGGGTGGTCAGCGGGGCGTGAACTGCGGCTTGGCGCCGGCCAGCTCCGGCTGCATCACCAGCCGTTCAGCGCCCGTGAAACACAGGAACCGCTTGTTGGTGGCGCGCCCGATCGTGCACAGGCCGACGCCGGCCGCGACCTCCTGCCCCATCTGGGTGATGCCGCTGCGCGACACCACGATCGGCACGCCCATCTGCGCCGACTTGATCACCATCTCGCTGGTCAGGCGACCGGTGGTGTAGAACACATACGGCAGGCCGCCAGCGGCAGTTGGCGCGATCTGATTCATCCACATCCAGCCGGCGATGGTGTCAATGGCGTTGTGGCGGCCCACGTCTTCCACGAACAGCAGCATAGCTTCGCCGCGAAACAGCGCGCAGCCATGCACCGAACCGGCCGATTTGTACGTGCTCTCCTGCAGCCGGATGGCGTTGACGATGCCGTACAGCTGCGCCTGGGTCAGGGTGCCGGCCGGCAGGGTGATGGCATCCACCTCGTCCATCAGGCTGCCAAACACGCTGCCCTGGCCGCAGCCGGTGGTGACCACGCGTTTGGCGGTGCGCTCCTCGATGCGGTCGATGCCGGCACGGGTCTTGACGGCCGCCGCGCCGACGTCCCAGTCGACGGTGATCGACGCCACCTCGTCAGCCGACTGCACCAGACGCTGGTTGCGCAGAAAGCCCAGCACCAGCCACTCGGGCTGGGCGCCCAGCGTCATCAAGGTGACGAGTTCGCGCTTGTCCACGTAGACGGTGAGCGCGCGCTCCGCCGGAATGCTGACCGTGCCCGCTTCGCCGAACTCGTTGACGGCAACGACCTCGCGCGTCAGCGGCGCGCGGGCCTGGGTCAGGTGAGGAAGACGCGGGTGCGGCATAAATTGCAGGCTACAACAAAACGGGCCCGGGCTTTGCAGCCCGGGCCCATGACCTCGCTGAGCGAAGAATCAGGATTTCTTGGCAGGTGCCGCTGCGGGGACAGCCGGCTGGGCCGTCGCAGGCGCTGCCGGAGTGGCCGCCGCCGTGGCGGGTGCCGCGCCTGGCGGCGTGTAGACAAAGGCCCCCGGATCGACACAGGCAGGCGTTTCGACTGGCGCCTTGGGCTCTTTGCCCGTGGCCTTGACGGTCTTGAAGTAGTGAGCGGCCGTTTTCTCGCGTGACTTGCACAACTGGAAATCGGCGACCTTGTTGCCATGCGCCGTCTTGGCGGCGGCCTCAGCGGCCTTGGCCTTGGCGTCGTCGCTCAACGCCGGCAGCTTGGCCAGAGCACTCGCCGATACCACCAGCAGTGCCACGGCCGTGATCAATGATTTCATGTCTGTTTTCCTCTCTCAAGCCTGGGCGGTCTGCCCGGGCGGGACTTGCGGACTGCGCTGGGCGGCAATTTTGCCGGCCCGGATATCGTCGTACCAGAGTTCGTGGTGCTCCTTGGCCCAGGTCTCATCGACATAGCCGGTACGCATCGCCTTGTAGGCGCCGCGCATGCCGATGGTGCCCATGTAGATGTGGCCAATGAACATGGCCATCATGAGCAGTGCGGCCACGGCGTGGATCATGTGTGAAATCTGCATGGTGGCGCGTTCGTAGATCAGGCCGGGAATGAGCTTGTCCAGCACCAGGCCCGAGCCCACGACAATCGCGCCCAGGAACAGCACGCCGCCCCAGAACACCACCTTCTCGCCGGCGTTGAAGCGGTGCGAAGGCACCTCCTCGCTCGACAGCAAGCCGCCGGCCTTGACTATCCAGGTCACGTCTTCCTTGCTCGGCCAGTTGTCCTTGAGGAAGGTGAAGAACACGATCACCAGCGACACCGCAAACAGCGGACCGGCAAAGTTGTGGGCGTTCTTGAGCGCATAGGTCAGCCAGCCAAACAGGGTGGCGCCCATGATGGGCAGCAGGAAGAACTTGCCAAAGGCCATCACGATGCCCGAGACCGCCAGCGTCACGAAGGCGATGGCATTAGCCCAGTGCGCCGACCGCTCAAATGGGGTGAAGCGCTCGATCTTGCGACCTGTTTCGGTGCCGTGCAGTTCGATCGTGCCCTTGGTCCAGTAGAACAGCGCCATGGCGCCAGCGATGATGAGCAGCAGTGCACCGCCATACGGCACGATCCAGTTGTTGCGCACCTGCCGCCAGGCTTCGCCGGCCGTGGTGAGGCGCGAACCGGGGTACTGGACAAACGGCTGGACCAGGATGCCGGCCTCGGGCGCCTCGCGCTTGGGCAAACTGGTGAAGCCCTCGCTGCCCTGCCCCACGGCGCGCCACATCGGCGCGTTGTTGCCGGGCTGCACCTTGGCGCGTTCGGCGTTGGTCTGCTTGGCGTAGTTGGGGTCGGCGCTGGCGTCCGGCTTCACTTCGAAGATGTTCTGGCTCTGGATGCCGCCGGCGGACGGCGCCGCTGGCGCAGCCGTGGGCGCCGGTGGCGGCGCTGGATCGACCTGGAGCTTGTCCTGGGCGATCGCACTGCCCAATAAACCTGTTGCTACAAAAATAGTAGCTATCAATGACCGCAGCATGTGGACTCCAGCTCAATTCGCCTTGGAATAGTCGTTTTGGCCGGCTTGGGTGCGGGCCTTCAGGTGCTGTTCCCAGCTGACCTTGTCGCCCTCTTTCCAGCCGCGGTCGACATACGGTTTGCCGGTTCCTGCGTAGGGCGCGGCATCCTGCTTGATACCGCCAGCGGTCTGCGGCTTGTCGCCGCAGGCCGCGAGGACCACGGCGACGCCCATGATGGCGAGGAAGCGCCCCATCATGACTTGCCTCCGGCCGGCTGGCCTGCCTGCTTGGAACCGTAGGCCGTGCCCCAGCCCCAGACTTCGGCGCCCTTGCCGCGCTTGAGCACGCGGTTGCGGAAGATGTCGGCCACCACATCGCCATCACCAGCGAGCAATGCCTTGGTCGAGCACATCTCGGCGCAGGCCGGCAGCTTGCCTTCGGCCAGGCGGTTGCGGCCATATTTTTCAAACTCGGCCTGCGAGCCGTGGGCCTCGGGGCCACCGGCGCAGAACGTGCATTTGTCCATCTTGCCGCGCACACCAAAGGTGCCGGCCGTGGGGAACTGCGGCGCACCGAACGGGCAGGCGTAAGAGCAGTAGCCGCAGCCGATGCAGACGTCCTTGTCGTGCAGCACCACACCTTCTTCGGTGCGGTAGAAGCAATTGACCGGGCAGACGGCCATGCAGGGTGCGTCCGAGCAGTGCATGCAGGCCACCGAGATGGATTTTTCGCCGGGGACGCCGTCATTGAGCGTCACCACGCGGCGGCGGTTGACGCCCCAGGGAACCTCGTGCTCGTTCTTGCAGGCGGTGACGCAGCCGTTGCACTCGATGCAGCGCTCGGCGTCACAAACAAATTTCATGCGTGCCATGATTTTTCCTTAGGCTTTTTCGACGTTACAGATCGTCGTCTTGGATTCCTGCATCATCGTCACGCTGTCGTACCCGTAGGTCGTTGCGGTGTTGATGGCTTCGCCGCGCACCACTGGCGCCGCGCCGTTGGGATAGTAGGGCAGCATGTCGGCCCCCTGCCAGCGACCGGAGAAGTGGAACGGCATGAACACCGTGTCAGCGCCCACGCGCTCGGTCACCATGGCCTGCACATTCAGGCGCGCCCCTGTCGGTGATGTGACCCAGACGCGCTCGCCGTTGCGAATGCCGCGATCTGCCGCTGCCTTGGGGTTGAGCTCGATGAACATCTCCTGCTGCAACTCGGCCAGCCAGGGGTTGGACCGGGTTTCCTCGCCACCACCTTCGTACTCGACCAATCGGCCCGAGGTGAGGATCAGCGGGAATTTCTCGTGCAGCTTGTCGGCCAGGTTCTTGGTCTGGATCGTCTTGTACAGCGTCGGCAGACGCCAGAAGGCCTTCCTGTCGTCATGCGACGGGTATTTGGCCATCAGGTCGGGGCGTGTGCCGTACAGCGGCTCGCGGTGCTGCGGCACCGGGTCGGGGAAGTTCCAGACCACGGCCCGCGCCTTGGCGTTGCCAAACGGGTGGCAGCCATGGTTTTGCATGAACACCCGGATCATGCCGCCCGAGTTGTCGGTCTTCCAGTTCTTGCCTTCGGCCAGCTTCTTCTCGGCGTCGCTCAGTTCGTCCCACCAGCCCAGCTTTTTGAGCAGCACGTGGTCCAGCTCGGGGTAGCCGGTGGTGATGTCGGCGCCCACGGAGTGCGAGCCGTCCTCGGCCAGCAGGCTCACGCCGTCACGCTCGACGCCAAAGTTGGCGCGGAAGTTTCCGCCGCCATCCATGACGTGCTTGGAGGTGTCGTACAGGTTGGGCGAGCCGGGGTGCTTGAGGGCAGGCGTGCCATAGCAGGGCCACGGCAGACCGAAATAATCGCCCGTGAAGTCATAGCCGGTTTCCTTGTCCTTGCCGCCTTTCGCCTTGAGCGTCTTGACGTCGAACAGGTTCATGTTGCGCATGTGCGCCTTCAGCCGCTCGGGGCTCTGACCAGTGTAGCCAATGGTCCAGACCGACTTGTTGATCTCGCGCAGGATGTCTTCGGGCACGGGCTCGTCCATGCCCTTGACCTTCTGCATCTTGTAGTTCTTGGACAGCTCTTTTCCGAAGCCCAGCTTTTCGGCGAATTGGTGCATGATCATGTGGTCGCTGCGGCTTTCCCACAACGGCTCGATCACCTTCTCGCGCCACTGGATCGATCGATTCGACGCCGTGGCCGAGCCGCTGGTCTCAAACTGCGTGGCGGCCGGCAGCAAGTACACCGCGCGGTTGGGGTTCAGGTCTTCTGCCTTGCCCGGCATGGCCGCCATGGCAGCCGTGGCTGACGGGTAGGGGTCCACCACCACCAGCAAATCAAGCTTGTCCATCGCGCGCTTCATCTCCAAACCGCGCGTCTGCGAGTTGGGCGCGTGGCCCCAGAAGAACACGCCGCGCAGGTTGGAATCCTGGTCAATCAGCTCGTTCTTTTCGAGCACGCCGTCGATCCAGCGCGACACGGTGATGCCGGGCTTGCTCATCATGGCGGGTGACGCAAACTGCTTTTTGATCCACTCGAAATCAACGCCCCAGGCGGTGGCGAAATGCTTCCACGCGCCCTCCACGATGCCGTAGTAGCCGGGCAGCGAATCGGGGTTGGGGCCCACATCGGTAGCGCCCTGCACGTTGTCGTGACCACGGAAGATGTTGGTGCCACCGCCGGATTTGCCGACATTGCCCAGCGCAAGCTGCAGGATGCACGAGGCGCGCACCACGGCGTTGCCGGTGGTGTGCTGCGTCTGGCCCATGCACCACACGATGGTGCCCGGGTTGTTCTCGTGCAGCATGGTGGCGACCTTGAGCATCTGGTCTTCCTTGACGCCGCAGGCCTCTTCGACCTTGTCCGGTGTCCATTTGGCCAGCACGTCTTCCTTGACCTTGTCCATGCCGAAGACACGGTCATTCAGGTATTTCTTGTCTTCCCAGCCGTTCTTGAAGATGTGGTACAGCAAACCGAACAGGTAGGGGATGTCAGAGCCGGAGCGGATGCGCACGTACTCGTCGGCCTTGGCCGCCGTGCGCGTGAAGCGCGGATCGACCACGATCATCTTGCAGCCGGTTTCCTTGGCGTGCAGCATGTGCAGCAGAGACACCGGGTGCGCCTCGGCCGCGTTGGAACCGATGTACAGGGCGACCTTGCTGTTTTGCATGTCGTTGTACGAATTGGTCATCGCCCCGTAGCCCCAGGTGTTGGCAACGCCTGCCACCGTGGTGGAGTGGCAGATGCGCGCCTGGTGGTCGCAGTTGTTGCTGCCCCAGAAGCTCACGAACTTGCGCAGCAGGTAGGCCTGCTCGTTGTTGTGCTTGGACGAGCCGACGAAGTACACGCTGTCAGGGCCGCTGGCCTTTTTTAGCTCCAGCATCTTGGCGCTGATCTCGGTCAGCGCGGTGTCCCAGCTGATGCGCTCGTACTTGCCGTTGACCAGCTTCATCGGGTAGCGCAGGCGGAATTCGCCGTGGCCGTGCTCGCGCAGCGCAGCGCCCTTGGCGCAATGCGCGCCGAGGTTGATGGGCGAGTCAAAGACCGCCTCCTGGCGCACCCAGACACCGTTTTCCACCACCGCATCGACCGCGCAGCCCACCGAGCAGTGGGTGCAGACCGTGCGTTTGACTTCGATCTTGCCCTCGCCGATGGCCACCTTGCCCTCGGCTGCCTGGGCTTTTTTCACCAGCGTCAGCTGCGAAGCCGCGATGCCGACGCCCAGACCAAGGCCCGAACGGCGCAGGAACAGGCGGCGGTCCATCGTGGGAAGCGCCTGAGAAAGGCCCCGGCGCAGACTGTGCACAAACGGGGACGAGGCGGTGCCCGAGGCAGCGCCCGATTTTTTGGTCAACAACATGAGACTCTCCAGCAAGAGTGGGAGTTAAACGAGGGTGGTCTTGTAATACTGCTTGACGTGGTCCGTCAGGCTGTAGCCGCCGCCTCTTGCGGGCGGGGCCTTGGGTTCAACGGTGGTGGGCCCGACGGCGCGCGTCGCGGGCAACAGGCTCGTCGCTGCGGCGATGGCACCGGCTGTGCCGGCGCCGGCGAATAGCGTACGGCGGGATAGCTTGCTCGATGGCTGGCTCATGGGGGTGTCCTCAACGTCACACTTAGGAAACAAACTGCATAGCCACTTAAATGTAACGACCCGTCGCGGCTTCGGCAATAGGTAAGCATACGCACTTTCCCTGTGTTGGCTGTGTGCGTTTGGGAATTCCCCGCAGGAAGCCTGGTGCATGCGCGCCCGGCCCCGGCGGGCGGGCAGTCAGCACATCCCATCGGTCGATCGCGGACAGGCATTCACGCTCTCGTCCCGGATGCTACATTTTTAATAGCAAACAATGACCAGCCGATGCGGACTATTCTGCGAAAAAGCTTGAAGAATGTCCCGCAAGTCCGCGTCAGGGCAGCATGTCAAAACCCTGCGCCTCCACGCTGGCAAAGGCGCCGGTGAAGCCCGCCAGCGCCGCATAGAACCGGGCCTTGGGGTGCGCTGTGATCGACTCGCACAGGCGCATAACCCACGGCTGCATGTGGTCTGAATAAAACGCGCGCTGGCTCGTCAGGTTCGCGACAGCTACGTCGTCTCCGGCAATCAGGTAGCGCATCACCTCGCACAGGTAGGCGACATGGTCTTCAGTCTCGGGCATGGCCTCGTCGCGCGCCAGGCCGAGCCTGGCGAGATCGGTGCGCAGCTTGGCCAGCGGCTTTTCGTTGAGAAATCCACTCAGGTAATGCGAGCCGTACAGATAAATCTCGGGCTTGCCGACACCGCCAAACAGCGCGTTGTATTCGCCCTGGACCGCTGCGTCGCCCAGGTCGCGGGCTGCAGCCACGAGGGCGCGCCACGGCTCCTCCAGAAAACCGCCGGCCGCGGGCGCCTCGGTGGCGGCCACTCGCAGCTGCGCCAGCAGCCCGGGCGGCGGCGGCGCGTAGAACAGCTGGGCCAGCAGGCCGTAAATCTCGGCCCGCGCGGTTTCTTCGTCCAGCGCAGAAGACCCTGGGGGGTTGGGGTCAAAGCCCAGTTTCGTACTCATCCATGTTTCTCCGGAGCGACCGTTGTCCTGAAGGGGGGCCTGACCCGAAACCTCAGAGGTCGGTGATTTTGGTTTCGTTTTGCGCGGAGTAGATGTCGATGACGCGGCAATCGCTGCACATCTTCAGCCGCTCAAGCGCCGCGCCCTGGAACATCGAATGCCCGCTCAGCTTGCCGAGCATGGCCTCTATCGCCTTGAGGGTGCCGAACGGCTTGCCGCAGCGCACACAGCCGTAGGGCTGGCTCTCGTTGAGCACGCGGGCTTCCTTGCGCGCGGGCGTGGTCAGCAGGCGCGGCTGCAGCGTGATGGCGTCTTCCGGACAGGTCTGCACACAGAGGCCGCACTGCACGCAGTTTTTCTCGATGAAGCGCAGTTGCGGCAGCTGCGGGTTGTCCTGCAGCGCATTGGCCGGGCAGGCGCTTACGCAGCTCAGGCACAACGTGCAGGTGTCCTTGTTGACCAGCAGCGCGCCAAACGGCGACGCGCCCCCGGCCGGCAGATCAATCACCTCGGGCCGTGCGTCGGCCTGCAGCGGCGCATGCTCCATCAAATGGTCCAGCGCCAGATCGAGCGTGGCGCGCTTCTCCTGCGCCACCGCGAAGCGGGCTACGGTGCGGGGCAGCAGCTGGCGGGTTTGTTGCAGGCCAGCAAGGCCGGCATCCAGTTCGGCGGGAGAGGCAGCCGTCAGCAGCTTGAAGTGCGTGCCGCTGTAGCCCAACCCGGCGAGGATCGTCTGCGCCACTGCCATCTGCGCAGCCAGCGCATCGCGGTACTGCGGCGCCTCTTCATCGGTCAGCAGCACCACCGCTTGCGATGCACCAAAGGCCACCGCGCTGAGCCAGAGGTCGACACCCACGCTGGCGGTGTGCCACAGCGCCACCGGCATCACGCTGGCCGGAACGCCGTGCGCCTTCTTCAGCTGCGCGGCCCGACCCAGTTGCTCGACCAGCGCCTGCCCGCGCTCCTGGCTGTGCAGCAGCAGGACGGCATCCTTGCCGCCCGCCTTGGCGTAGGTAGAGAGCAGGGTCTTCAGCTTCACGCCCTGCTCGCTGGCACGCGGGTAGGCGTAGGTCAGCGCGCCGGTCGGGCACACCGTGGTGCAGGCGCCGCAGCCCACACACAGGTTGGGGTTGACCTTGATCTGTTGACGGGACTTTTCACTCGAGATGGCCTGCGCCGAGCACACCTCGATGCAGGCGTTGCAACCCACGGTTTCGTTGCGGCTGTGGGCGCAGAGCTTTTGCTTGTAGTTGAAGAACTTGGGCTTGTCGAACTCGCCGACCAGTTCGCGCAGCTTCAGGATCAGCGGCAAGGCCAGCGGCGACGCAGCCACGTCGTGGTGAAAATAGCCCTGCGGCGGCGCGTGCTGCGTGAACGATGGCGTGGCGCGCAAATCAAGCACCAGGTCAAACTTGTCGGTCAGGTCTTCGGGGTCACGGCCAAAGTCGATTGCGCCGGCCACACCGCACACCTTGACGCACTCGCGCTGGGAGGTGCACAGCGCGTTGTTGATCTGATAGTCCAGCCCGATGGCGCCTTCCGGGCAGACCGCCAGGCAGGCGTTGCAGCGGGTGCACAGGTCCAGGTCGATCGGGTTGCTGCGCGACCATTGCAGCTCAAAGGCGCCCAGCCAGCCGGTCAGAGCGCCGATGGTGCCGCCCAGCGTGGGAAAGCGCCGCTCCTGCGCGCCCCCGCTGCGCCCGGGGCCCTGGGTGAACAGCGTCACGTCCAGCACGTCGGCCACCAGCGCGGCAGCCTGCTCAGCCTGGTCCAGTGGGCCGATGATCAGCAGCCGGCCGGTGCTTTTGTAGGTGACGGTCGAGACCGGCTCGGGCTCGGGCAGGTGCGCTGCCGCCAGCAGAGCGGCCAGCTTGGGCATGGCTTTGGAGGCATCGCGGCTCCAGCCACCGGTTTCGCGGATGTTGACAAACCGGATGGCCGACACCGCGCCCTCGGTTTGCGTGCCCAGTTCGGCGAACAGCCGCTTTTCCTGCGTGCAGGCAACCACCACATCCTCACCGCTGCGGATCGCCTGCTGGAAAGCCGGTGCCTCGCGCCGGCACAGGGTGGAATGAAGGGTCAGGTCTTCGTCAAGCGCTGCGCCCAGCACTTTGGGCTGGAGCGGCATCGTCTGGTTGCAGTCGCAAATCAGGGTGGGCATGGTCAGTGGGGCTGGCGGTCGGTTGCGCGGGGCGGGCCGGGTCGCTCGAAATCGGTGAATCGGGCGCATCGCCGGGGGCGTGCGCATCGGCTGAATGTGCCACGGATTGCGGGGGCGGGGTATCGGCATCATCCCGGGGCTCGGCGGGCCGGGCGCTGCCGGCTGCCTGTTTCTTGTCGTCGTCCTCGTCGTCGTCAAACAACTTGAGGAACTTGGCACTGACCATTTGCCGCAGCATCGAGGCCGGCAGCGGGTCGGGCTTGGAGTAGTCGTCGATATAGGTGTCGAGCCGGTCCATCACATTGAAGTGCGGATCGGTGAACAGCTTCTTCACGGCAGCGTTCTTCACCTCGCTGGAAACCCCCTGCGCCATGAAGGGCTTGAAGTCCGATCCAGGGGTCAGGGCTTTCACGTCGTCCAGCGTGGGCGCGGGCTCGGCGTCGGCCGGGGGCGCCGCTTCGGGCACGTCGACCGGTGCAGCCGCTACCGGCAGCGCAGCGGCAGGCGGTACAGCGTCAACCGGTGGCGCAACCGGCTCCGCCAGCGGCTTGCCCTCGCGCGCATCGACCTTGCGGCGCGACCAGCGACCCAGAAAACCGCCGGGATCATCCGCCACCGTTGCCACCCCCGTATTTCTTGTCGGTGGAGACCGAGGCCGGGTTGCCAAAGCGGTCCTGCAAGCCCTTGAAACTTTCGGGCCGCTTGCGGCGTTTGGGCTCGGCCACGTGGTGTTCCTCCACGAAGGTCTGCAGCCATTGCACCACGTCTGCAGGGGCCGGCACCTGTTCCACCGTCTCCTGAGCATCGAGCCAGCGCCCGGCGTCGTGGTAGCTCAACGACACCATGGTGGGCACGGCAATCAGCTCATCGGCGAGGTGCGGCTCTTCTTCCATGCGCCACAGCACAAACCAGCACGGCGCTGGCGTGGTCACGTTCAGGTAGTAGCCCTCGGCATCATCCTTGAACAATTCCACGGTGAAGTCCGGATGCAGCCATCGTTCTTCGCTATCATTTTTATAAAGCAGCCGCGGTGTGGTGCCAAAGTTCTCGTCGTGCGGCAGCACCTCGGCCAGCACCCAGCGCCACGGTTGCCAGCGGCTCATGGGCCCGGTGATGCGCTCGCGGCGCATGACGACGGCTACCGTCAGGGAGGGGCGTGTGGAGGTCATGTCAACGGGAACTGTACCGCATGGCCCTTCGGCCTGCGGGCGACGCCCGCTATCAGGCGGGCAGCTTGCCGCTATACCCGCCGCTGAACCGCGCCACACCGCCCTTGCGCACTGCCACCGCGCAGTATTTGAACTCCGGAATCTTGGCGGCAGGGTCCAGTGCGGCATTGGTCATCAGGTTGGCAGCCGCCTCGTAGTAGGCGAACGGGATGAAGACGACTCCGCTCGGGGTGCCATCGTCGCGTCGCACATGGATCGCCACCTCGCCGCGGCGCGACTGCACCGTGATCACGTCGCCTGGCGCCAGACCGCGGGCCGCGAGATCGGCCCCGTTCATTGATGCCGTAGCCAGCGGCTCGATCGCGTCCAGCACTTCGCTGCGCCGCGTCATGCTGCCGGTGTGCCAGTGCTCCAGCTGTCGGCCGGTGATCAGCACCAGCGGGTAGTCCGTATCGGGCCGCTCATTGGCGGGAATGAGGTCGGCCGGCACCAGCCTGACGCGCCCGTCAGCGGTCGGAAACCGGTCGTGGAAGACGATGGGCTGGCCAGGGTCGTCCTCGCTCAGACAGGGATAGGTCACGCTCGATTCGCGTTCCAGGCGGTCCCAGGTGATGCCGGCTATCGCCTCATGCATGGCCTGGCGCATTTCTTCGTACACGGCGGCAACCCCGTCGTGTTCACCCGGGTAGGTCCAATCCAGTCCCATTCGCCAGGCTATCTGCTGGATGATCCACAAATCGGAGCGAGCATCGCCGGGGGGATCGAGCGCACGGCGGCCCAGCTGCACCATGCGGTCGGTGTTGCTGACGGTGCCGGTCTTCTCGGGCCAGGCACTGGCGGGCAACACCACGTCGGCCAACCAAGCGGTCTCGGTCATGAAGATGTCCTGCAACACCAGATGCTCCAGACTGGCGAGCGCATGGCGCGCGTGGTTCAGGTCGGGGTCGCTCATGGCGGGGTTCTCGCCCATGATGTACATGCCGCGTACCTTGTGCGGGTCGCTGTCGGGCGCCAGCGCCTTGTGCAGGATCTCCACCACCGTGTAGCCGGGCTCGCGGTCCAGCGGTGTACCCCAGAAGTTCTCAAACCAGGCATGCGCCTGCGGGTCTGACACGCGCTGGTAGTTGGGAAACATCATCGGGATCAGCCCCGCATCGCTCGCGCCCTGCACATTGTTCTGGCCGCGCAGCGGGTGCAGGCCCGAGCCGGGCTTGCCGATCTGGCCGGTGACGGCACACAGTGCTATCAGGCAGCGTGCGTTGTCGGTGCCGTGCACGTGCTGGCTGACGCCCATGCCCCACAGAATCATGGAGGCCTTGGCCGAGGCAAACGCGCGCGCCACCTCGCGGATGGTAGCGGCTGGTATGCCGCAGATCGGCGCCATCGCCTCGGGGCTGTAGCCCCACACGTTGTCTCTCAGGGCCTCGAAATTGCTGGCGCGGTCACGCAGGAACGCCTCGTCGGTCAGGCCTTCTTCGATCACCGTGTGGATCAATGCATTGAGCAGGGCCACGTCGGTGTCGGGCTTGAACTGCAGGGTGCGCCAGGCGTGCTTGCCGATGTCGGTGATGCGCGGGTCGGCCAACACGATCCGGGTGCCGTTCTTCGCGGCATTCTTCATCCAGGTCGCGGCGACCGGGTGGTTGGCCGACGGGTTGGAGCCGATCACCAGTATCAGCCCCGCGTGCGCCACATCGTTCACGGGGTTGCTGACCGCACCCGAGCCCACGCCCTCCAGCAGCGCCGCCACGCTGGACGCATGGCACAGCCGGGTGCAATGGTCCACGTTGTTGCTGCCAAAGCCGGTGCGCACCAGCTTCTGGAACAGGTAGGCCTCTTCGTTGCTGCCCTTGGCGGAGCCAAAGCCGGCGAGCGACTTGGCGCCACGTGCATCGCGAAGCTGGCGAAGTTTTCCGGCGGCCAGATTGAGCGCCTCGTCCCAGGTGGATTCACGAAAAACCGCCTGCCAGTCGCCGGGGCTCGCTGTCGATGCCGGGTCTTTGGCAACCCCGGGCTTGCGGATCAACGGCACGGTGAGGCGCTGGTCATGGTGCGCGTAGTCAAAGCCAAACCGCCCCTTGACGCACAACCGGCTGTGGTTCGCCGGGCCATCGCGCCCGTCCACGCTGACGATTTTTTCATCCTTGACGTTGTAGGTGATCAGGCAGCCCACGCCGCAGAACGGACAGACCGAATCGACCTTGCGGTCCACCGCCTGCGAGCCGATCTGCGTCTTCGGCATCAAGGCGCCGGTCGGGCAGGCCTGCACACATTCGCCACACGCCACGCAACTGCTCTCGCCCATCGTATCGCCGAGGTCAAACACGATGGTGCTGTGGGCACCGCGCATGGCGTAGCCAATCACGTCGTTGACCTGCTCCTCGCGGCAGGCGCGCACGCAGCGCGTGCACTGGATACACGCGTCGAGGTTGACGGCCATCGCAGGATGCGATTGGTCATTCCATGCAGGATGCGATGGGTCATTCCATGCAGGATGCGCAACATCGGCCCCCGGCTGCTCGCGTCGCAACGCCTTGAGTGCGGGCCGCACGGTGACGTCCATCGCCGCTGCCCATTCGCTCAGTTCGCCATGCGGCTGCGCGGCGTCGCCACCGACCCACTTGTAGCCCTGATCCGGCATGTCGGACAGCAGCATCTCCAGCACCATCGTCTGGCTCTTGACGGCGCGGTCACTGGCCGCCTGCACCTCCATGCCCGCCGTGACACTGCGGCAGCAACTCGGCGCCAGCACGCGTTCACCCTTGATCTCAACCACGCAGGCGCGGCAGTTGCCGTCGGCCCGGTAGCCGGCCTTGTAGCAGAGGCGCGGAATTTCCACCCCCGCGCGGCTCGCGGCTTCGAGGATGCTTTCACCCTCGAAGGCCAGTAGCGCCTGGCCGTCCAGCAAAAACGGCACGGTCTGGGGCGTCACTTCGGCCAGTTTGCCCGGCGCGTTCATGCCACTTCCCCGGGAAAGTGCTGGAGCACGCTGCGAATCGGGTTGGGCGCGGCCTGGCCCAGCCCGCAGATCGACGCGTCGCCCATCACCACCGCCAGATCTTCCAGCGTGCGGGCATCCCACACCGGCGCCGCCATCAGCTTCGCGGCCTTGGCTGTCCCGGCGCGGCAGGGCGTGCACTGGCCGCAGCTTTCGTGTTCAAAAAAGCGCATCACGTTCAAGGCCGCGTCGCGCGCGCGGTCGTGCTGGCTCAGCACGATCACCGCCGCCGAACCAATGAAGCAGCCATAGGGCTGCAGCGTGTCGAAGTCCAGCGGAATCTGGTTCAGGCTGGCCGGCAGGATGCCACCGGAGGCACCACCGGGCAGGTAGGCGTAGAGGATGTGGCCGTCGGCCATGCCGCCGCAGTACTCGTCAATCAGTTCCTGCACCGTGATGCCGGCCGGTGCGAGCTTGACGCCCGGCTGCCGCACCCGGCCGCTCACGCTGAACGAGCGCAGCCCCTTGCGGCCATGGCGCCCGAAACCGGTGAACCAGTGCGGGCCTTTCTCCACGATGTCGCGCACCCAGTACAGGGACTCGAAGTTGTGCTCCAGCGTCGGCCGGTCAAACAGGCCCACCTGTGCGATGTAGGGCGGCCGCATGCGCGGTTCGCCGCGCTTGCCTTCGATGCTTTCGATCATGGCCGACTCTTCGCCGCAGATGTAGGCCCCGGCCCCCCGGCGCAGCTCGATGTGCGGCAGCGGGCACGGCGGATCGGCCTGCAGCGCGGCAATCTCGGCGGTCAGCAGGGCGCGGCAGGCGTGGTATTCGTCGCGCAGGTAGAGGTAACACGCCTCGATGCCCACCACCTGCGCGGCAATCAGCATCCCTTCCAGAAAGCGGTGCGGGTCGCGTTCCAGATAGGTGCGGTCCTTGAAGGTGCCGGGCTCGCCTTCGTCAATATTCACGGCCATCAGAGCATTGCCCCCACCCTCTCCCGCTGCGCGTGGTCCGCTGCCCCCCGAGGGGGCGGTCGCCTCGCTTGGGGCGGCCCGGCGCTCGGCGGCGCGCGCTGCCTCCTCGCGCACGACACGCCATTTACGGCCTGCGGGAAATCCTGCGCCGCCCAGGCCGCGCAAGCCCGAGTCTTCCAGCGCGCGCAGCACGGCATCCGCATCTTCCTCGCCGTTGACCAGTGCGGCGGCCAGCGCGTAGCCGCCGTGGGCGCGGTAGGTGGCGTAGCCGACATGGCCCGGCGCCACCTGCGGCTCCGCAGCCGATGGGGTGACGGATTTCTCTGCGAACTCGGATGCTATAAATTCAATAGCACCTAATGACCGGGGGATGCGGACATCCGCCTGATTTGAAGCCAAAACCAGGTTCTCAACTGTAGCCTGGGGCACTTCGCACTGCTGCACCACTGCCGCCGGCGCCTGCTCGCAGCGGCCCATGCACGGCGCGGCCACCACCCGCACACCCGGGGCTGTCAGCGCGGGCAGCCGGGCCAGCAGGTCCTGCGCGCCCGCCATCTGGCAGGCCAGTCCGTCGCACACCCGTACTGTGGCCACCGGCGCGACCGCACCGTCTTCAAGAATCTGGAAGTGGTGGTAGAAACTTGCCACCTCGTACACCTCGGCCATCGGCAGGTTCATCTCCTTGGCCAGCGCCACCAGATGGCGCTTGTGCAGGCCGTGGCAGACGTCGTTCAGGGTATGCAGATGCTCGATCAGCAGATCGCGACGATGCCCGCCCTCGGGGATGGGGCCAATCAGTGCGCGCACTTCGGCCAGCGACGCGTCATCGGCCTGCCGGCCCTTCAATTCAAAGCGCGGCTTGGGCCGCACAAAGTGCAACGGCTGGATGGAAACAGGGGTCGCGGAAGTCATGCCGCAGAGCTTATCGGAAGGCGCCGGGTCTGACGTGCCACCCGCATCGGCACATCAATAGGTTTCCAGGTGCAGCCGGCCTTCGCGCTTGAGCGTGGCGCCGATCGCTTCCCAGCTCAGGCCGGCGTGCTGCACCATGTCACGCAGCGCCATCACCACGCCCTCTTCCATGCTTTTCAAGCCGCACACATAGAGGGCGGTGTTCGGGTCCTGCAGCAGCGGCACCAGATCGGCAGCGCGCTCACGCAGCGCGTCCTGCACATAGCGTTTGGGTGCGCCCGGCGTGCGCGAGAAGGTGAAATTGATGTCGATGAAATCCTTGGGAAGCTTTTGCAGCGGGCCAAAGTACGGCAACTCCTGCTGCGTGCGCGCGCCGAAGAACAGCATGAGCTTGCCGCCCTCGAACTTGCCCGACTGGCGCAACCGCCGACGCCATTCGGTCATGGCGCGCATCGGCGCGCTGCCGGTGCCGGTGCAGATCATCACGATGTTGCTGCGCGGGTGGTTGGGCATCAGGAAGCTGGCGCCAAACGGCCCGATCACCTGTACCGTGTCGCCCACCTTCAGGTCGCACACATGGTTGGAGCACACGCCGTTGGCAGGCTTGCCCTGGTGGTCTTCGCGCACCCGCTTCACGGTGAGCGACAGGTTGTTGTAGCCGGGCCGCTCGCCGTTGCGGGGGCTGGCAATCGAATACTGGCGCGCGTGGTGTGGCTTGCCCGCGGCGTCCACGCCCGGCGGAATGATGCCGATAGACTGGCCTTCGAGCACCGGGAACGGCATGGTGCCCAGATCCAGCACGACGTGGTGCGTCTCGTTGGTGGTGCCGGCTTCATTCACCTGGAAGTTGCCCACCACCGTCGCGGTGGCTGGGTTCTTGGGCCCGTACAGGTTGGTGTAGGCGTGCGCCGCCGACCAGGGGGGCAGGGTGGCGCCCCACAGGGCCGAGTTGAAGGTGTCTTCGCCACTGGCCAAAGCCGCACCCGAAGCCGCCACGGGCTGCGCGGCGCTTGCGGCCACTGCATCGTGCGACACGCCCGCTGCTTCCAGCTCTTCCGCTGGCAGCTCGGCGGGCAGTTCGTCCCAGCCGAGCTGCGCTTCCACCGAGTAGGCGCGCACCGTCGGCATGGTGCGCCAGTTGTCGATGGAGCCGGTCGGGCACGGCGGCACGCAGGCCATGCACGAGTTGCAGATGGCCGCATTGACCACGTAGTTGCGCGAATCGTGCGTGATGGCGCCGACCGGGCAGGTGGCCTCGCAGGTGTTGCAGCGAATGCAGATCTCCGGATCGATCAGGTGCTGCCTGATCACTGCAACTTCAGCCATGTCCATCGCGAAAATCCCGTCAGTTAAAGCGCACGTAATCGAAGTCCACCGGCTGGCGGTTGATGCCCATGTTGGGCGGCGCGATCCAGTTGGCAAACTTGCCCGGCTCGACCACGCGGCCCATCAGGGACGCCACGTAGGCGCGGTCCTCGGCGCTGGGCAGCCAGTCATTGACCTTGGCCTTCCATTCGGTCTCGCTGACCACGCGACCATCGGGCGACACCTTGATGCCAGCCAGTGTACCGATGTTGCGGTGAAACGCCTTGTGCGGTGCGCTGAGCTTGAACGGGATGCCCGCCTTGTCGATCAGGCGGTTCCAGCGCTCGACGCCGGCTTTCGAATCCTTGATGTAGTCGTCGCGCAGCACCTCGTTGAGCGCGTTGAGCATGGGCACGTCTTTTTCGACCAGCTGGCCGTTCTGCACGTCCAGCACCGGGTAGGTCTGGCCCTTGAGCACATGGTCGTCGGTGCGCTTGCCTTCCTCGTAGCGGCCCTTCAAGCCCGAGCTGTAGAAGGTGGCGGCATTGCTCGACTGGTCGGCGCCAAACAGGTCAATGGTCACGCTGTAGTGGAAATTGACGTAGCGCTGGATGGTGGGCAGGTCAATCACGCCGGCCGCGCGCAGCTTGCCCACGTCGTCGGTCTTGAGCTGGTTCATCGCGTCGCAGGTGCGCTGGATCACGCGGCCCACGCCCGACTCACCCACGAACATGTGGTGCGCTTCCTCGGTCAGCATGAATTTGGTGGTGCGGGCCAGCGGGTCAAACGCGCTTTCGGCCAGCGCGCACAGCTGGAACTTGCCGTCGCGATCCGTGAAATACGTGAACATGAAAA